>NZ_FUYE01000005.1:0-300000 GCF_900167535.1 Prosthecobacter debontii | reverse complement strand
GAGACTCCACAGGAAGATGAAAAGCCGGTAGATCTCACGAAAGACGACGCCCCTGCGGAACAAGCAGCTTCATTTGGCGAACCTGAGCCCCAAGAGGAAGGCACAGAAAATGAGGCCCAAGAATCCACATCTGAGGAAGACAACGAAAACCTCTCCGAAACGGAGGCTCCTAGCACGGGCGATGTGAAGCCCAAATCGTTTCTGGCATCCCGCCGGCCTCAATCCAATTCCCCGCCGCCCACCCCGGCCCCTGCTCCGATGAGCGCCAGCACTCTTCAGAAAATGAAGAGTGAAGGTATGTATCGGAACCAGTATTTCAAAGACGCTGAGTGCTTTGAATGCGGCCATAAGTTCAAGGTGAGCCGCTCGGCTCGGTCAACCACCTGCCCTAACTGCAGTGCCACAATCCCGCTGGATGATGTGGAGGTGAATATGCCGACTGGGGAGTCCATCCGCACGCGTGGAGATGTCCTCATTCGAAAACGCGGCCAGGTATCCGCCGAACGCATCGAGTGCAAAGACTTCCGTTGCCAGGGTATCCTGGAAGCGAATGTCACCGCATCAGGTGACGCCATCTTCCGTGCCACTGGCACCATGATCGGTGAGATCCATTGCCGCCGCTTCATCATCGAAAAAGGCTCTGATGTCGTCTTCCTCAATGAGATCCATGCGGAAGAAGTGGAAGTGCAAGCCAAGATCACAGGCACCCTTTTCTCAAGCGGTCCCCTCGTCATCGGTATCAATGGCTCCGTGAATGGCGATGTCACCGCCCGCTCCGTCTCCATCGAACCCGGGGGTGAACTCAACGGTGCGATGAACATCGTGCGGAGTAAGACGCTCCCACCACCGATTTCTGAAGTCTAAAGTTTTTAACCGAGCGCTGATTGCAGCGTGTTTTTCTCCCAATATCACTTTCTCGATGGATCACGCCCTGCTCGCCTTAGCCCAAAATATCGGACTCACAGCCTTGGACGTAGGAGCCAGGGGAGGAGTGAATACAGATCTAGGCCCAGTGGCTGAGGCAACGAAATACGTGGGATTTGAGCCGGACGCCGTAGAATGCGCAAGGCTACAGAATGCAGGTATCGGAGGAGGATGGAAGCAGGTTCAGTTCGTCCCTGTCGCTCTGGCCGATTATGAGGGGACTTTCGATCTCAACCTTTATTCGAAGCGAGGCTGCTCATCCAAGTACAGAGCCCGCCAAGATCTGGGAAAACTTTTTTGCCGAGGAGAGTTCTACAATCTGGATCAAATTGTCAAAGTGCCCTGCTCTCGTTTGGACGACGTTCTTCATAAAGAAGGGATCCTTGAACCTGCCTTCATGAAAATCGATGTTCAAAGCATGGAGGTGGAAGTTTTCAATGGCGCTCCACGCACACTCAAAGAAGATCTCGTTGGGATTCGCACCGAAGTTTCTTTCTTCCCAATGTATGAAGAACAACCGCTGTTTGCTGAGATCGATCAGCGAGTCCGCCAAGATGGGTTTGTTCCGATGCGCTGGCTTGAAAACCATGAATGGAGGCGTGCCACTGGAAAAAAACCTTATTCGATGGCCGATGGCCCTCTACCGTTCTCACGCGGACAATTGATGCATGCCGATGTCCTCTATTTGCTCCATCCCGAGGCGTTGCCGACAAACGACGAAAAATCCTTGCGCCGCTTGGTGCGTTTAGGTTTGGTCGCTTCGTGCTATCAGCATTATGACCACGCGATGGCCGCATTTGCGCGACCTTATGTGCGGCAGCTGTGCCAGGATCAATGGAAAATCGATCCGTTCAAAGCCGTTGAGCGCATGTCTCAAGCCGAGGTCACTTTGACCCGCAGGCTAGCTTGGCGTTTGATGAAAACGTTGCAAAAGAACTTTGCCTAGTTTTCGAGGAGCGACCTATGCTTCCTCAAATCGTTTTCGTCCAAAACTCAGTCCATCTGGCGGGAGCTCAGAAATCTCTTTCGCGGCTTCTCTCCGCGCCTAGCTTGCAGGACCATGCGCCGTGCTTACTGACCGGCCAAGTGGGATGGTTAACGGGCTTTTGTGATGCGAATCAGGTGCCTTGGGTTCAGTTGCCCTTCCCGGCTTCCCGAAGTCTGGGCGGGCGACTGTTTAAAAATCACCAGTTTGCGAAACAAGCCGCGAAGAGACTGAAGTCCCTTCTCGATCCACGTCGGCCAATTGTGGTACATACAAATGATCACCCTGATAGTTTGTTAGGCCAAGCAGTCGCACATGAACTCGCGGCCATTCCCATCATGACGCTACGCACGCCGGGAATGAGTCAGCGTGATTTTGAAAAGTATCACTGCTCGAAGCACAAACATCTGATCGCGGTGGGAGATCAACTGTTCCAAAAAGTCCGTCCCTGGATCGCTGGCCAACCGCCTCTGACGCTCGTCCATAATGGCATCACGGAAGATGAAATTCTGCCCCCTCCATCTCAGCCATCTCATGCCTTGGAGCATGTGCTGGTACTAGGATCAATCATTCCCCGGAAAGGCTGGCAGGATCTCATCGCAGCCCTTCAGCGGTTGGAGGCCATCGTCCCTCCAGGCCCGGTTCCAGAAATTCATTTCCTGGGGGACCTCTTACAGCAAGACGCATCCACGACTCTACACACCCAACGACTCAGTCGCTTCAAGCTAAACTTCCTGGGAGTAGATCCCAATTATCGGAAACGACTGAGACAATATGCCTTAGCGATTCATCCCTCGCGTGATGAGAGTTTTGGTATGGCCGCTCTTGAGTGTGTAGCTGCGGGGGTGCCGCTGCTGGCAGCCGCTACCGGATTGATCCCTGAATTTATCCCGCGCGATTCGTTCCTCTTTCAGCCCGAGGCTTCGGATGAATTGGCTTCTAAGCTGGCATCCCTTCTTTCGCTGACAATGCCAGAGATTCAGAGTGCGTTCGGCTTTACGGAAGCTCATCAGATCATCCGTGAGCGGTTCTCCACACCGGAGACGGTGCGCAAATTGAAGGTCATTTACCGCGAGCACACTGCCTCTGGATCATGAGTGACTCCGCTGCCATCGTAAGCGATAAACAGCTGGGAGATGTGCTACTGCTCCAGCCTAGCGCTGCCTATCTGGCGAGTCAGACAGGCACACCAACCGCATTGTTTGTTCGTGATGCCTTCCGCCCACTCATTGAGCTGATGCCTGATTGCCAATGGGGACCTGATGCGGGCAAAAAATTTAGCTCTATTTGGACGACCAGTTGGAGTTCCCGCGCTGTTTGGCAGGCCTTCAAATTACGCACCCGGCAGCGCAGACTCATCGTCAACAAACCTCGCCATATCCGCTGGTGGTATCGCCTACTTTTCCATGAAATCAGGCTCGAACCCCCAAGTGCCGAGTATTGGGCTCGCTACTTTTGGCGTGCCGTCAGCGGCCTTCCAGGCGAGCAATTTATGCCGCCTCGTCTGCTTTCCCCTCCTGAAAGTTGGCGGCATTCGCAGGCACCTCAAGAGCCCTACATTCTTATCAATCCCACGGCAGCTTGGTCGAGAAAGTTTTGGAGCGAACCGCAATGGGCCGAAGCACTCTCGGAGATGTCGAACAAAACCGCCCTCCCCATCGTCATCGCAGGCGGAGGTTCTGAGCGAGAAAAAAACCATTGTCTGACCATCACGCAAGGCGCTGCGGTTCCGACACTCAATCTCGCTGGTCAGACGTCCATGCAGCAATACTTACATCTGTTGGCCAGAGCTCGTGTGGTGGTTTGCATCGATGGTGCTGCCTCTCACTTAGCCCAGGCTTTTGGTCTTCCTACGGTGACTCTCTTTGGCCCAACTCATGAAGGCAAATGGCACTGGCCCACTCCAAGGAATGCGGTCTTAGCAGCCAGAGATTTCAATGGCACAAACCAGCCGGGACCAACATCAGCCATCCCCGTTGAGGCTGTACTCAAGAGTTTCGACGCGGTGCGCCAAACGTCACAGACCGCCGTGTAATAGAGATCATTTCTGAAACGGCCGTATCTCAGGCGGGTGGCGCAACCAAGCGTAAATATCTTCGGTCATGCACTCCCGCACCACTTGCTCGAAGACGCGCATCTTGTAAGCCCACACCTGATTCATACCGATACGCACCTGACGGACATGCTGCACCATCAGAGGATGAGCAAAGAACTTCGCATTACGGTCGCGCTCAAGCTCGATGCCTTGGTAAGTAACAAAGAGGTAGAAAGGCTCGATCACCACTTCTTCGCTGCGCTTGACCGGATGAAGAAACTCCTTCGTGTAGCGATAGGGCACGGCCATCGTCATCTCCAAGTGATGAACCAGACTGCAAGTGGTCTGAGGCGGCATCCCCACGCTGAGGCTCCACGCATCTCGGTGAAGGAGGCGCTCATAAGGCGTATTCGGCCCATAGGCATGCCGGGTTGTTTTTTCACAAATCAAGCCGGCAGATGCACCCAAAGCCGTCACCGAACCAAATGGATGAAACTGACGCACAGCTCCCGGCATCTGCCGTATGAATTCTGTGAACGGTCCTCGTTGGCTAGGCGTCACCTTGGAATCAAACACGATCTCCGTATTGCAGAGGTCAAATGAATGCGTCGGAACCACGAGCGTACCTTCGGGGCCGATGACAGCCCTTATGGCCTCGTGATGGGCTTCGAGTGTACCGGTTTTCGATTTTGATTCATGAAACCCAAGCGATCCAAAGTTACCAGAAACATAAACATCATCGCCCGAAGCGACCCCTAATTCGCATAGGGCTGTTTTGATATCCTCCGTCGTATAATGGGTGCGTGAGGTCATACGTCAGTTCTTTTCTCGAATCAGTCCGTGATGCAACAACACATCCATGAGTTCAAAGAGCTCCCACGCTGGTCGGTTCAGAATATGAGCGAGATCAAAAAGGTCATTCGTACCATCACAATACGCCAAGATATCCACCAGCAATCTCGCTCGCCCCTTGCTGACGTTTCCATTCATCGCAATCGTCGGATAGAGATCACGTTTACCCATCTGAGGTTCGCCTAAGACCGTTGTTATGTAGGTCTTGTTTTTCTCCAAGCAGTCGATGGTCATTAGCAGCGCTTGATATGCTCCTTGCAAGCCGGATTCAGTGACAAAGGTCAAGTCATCCGCAGAAGTATGGTATTCAGGGAAGGTCGCATATTTACTGCGCATAATCGAGCACATGGGTAGATCGATACCCGGCCAACAATAATTGCGTTCATCACTACCACGCTGAAGATAACTGAACTTTTGATACCCCGGATGCAGATGGTCTAACACATGCAACGCCGCTTTGTCTGCCAGTGTCCCCCCGCAACGGGAGGGCAGGTAGGAGTAGGCACGATCATCCCCCACGCATGACAGCACAAACCCCGCCTTCACATGCTGTTTGAGATGGTCCATGTGGCGGGCCAAGTAAACGATACTACCGATCGTTTCCGGGATGAAAACGATGCGGTATGTGTGCCGCCGTTTAGGGAGAGCTTGGAGGTGCTTGGCCAGCCAAGTGGCAACGACAGGGCCTGACAACTCATTGTTAGCCATCGACGGATGACAAACATAGGTAGACAAGAAGATTTCATCTTTCGATTCCCCCGGTAAGATCAACTCACCATAGGTTAGGCTGCCAGGAGTCAGCGACGAATCAATGTGGGCATGATAACGCCCGGGTTTGAGTGTTTGTCGTTGCTTTTCGGAAATGCAGAATCCCCACGTACGCTTGTAGTAGCTTGTCACATAAGGAATTGCCTCCGGCATTTTGGCACTGGAGTAGAGATGCTTTTGGAGTTCCTCCAGTTCAAGTTTCACATCGACAGGCTCTGAGTAACCCACCACATGCAGGTTGTGCGTATCAAAATCGGCGATGACTTCCCCATCCGGATTAGTCAAGCGCGCGGAGCGGATATTCCATTCGTCCGGCACCTGCCAATCCAAACACGTCGTCCCACTGGGGACTTCGTGAATCGTAAGGCCCGGCATATGCTCCTGTAAGATCTTTAATGTCGTGCGCACGCCCTCTCCCGTAAGGCTCCTGCAAATGGGAAACAGCCGACTCATGAGGCCGTGCATGGATTCTGTGGATGTCATTTAGTTCGTAGGTCGAGCCGATACGAAGGGCTGGCAACCTTATCAACTCTTAAAGCAATGACATGCCTTCCAAGACGGCGGATTGCCTCACCCCAGTTTATTCAGACAGGATTGGATACCTTCCACCAAGGAGGGCCCCGGCGGCCAGTAAACCGTTTTGAGAAACCGGCGCTGGTTATCAACCAGTTCTTGTCGTACATCGGAGCGGGACACCAGATCACGGATGTGCTGAATTAATGTTGGTGCATCTAGAGCGAGTCTACAGGCATCGAACTCTTTAATGCCAATGTAGGAAGGCGCATCTGGCGGAGGATCTTTGAGAAAGATCACCGCAATTCCCATCTCGAAGGCTTCAATCGAAGCCGTCGAGCCGACATGCAAAAGAATCGAGGTGCGATTTAACATCTGACTCAAGTTCACCTCAGGATCGATCAATTTGACATTACGCGGTGGATGTAATTGTCGGAAAAACTCTTGCCGACCAAGAACATCTTTTTCATCAAAGGCAGTGAATCCGAAAGAGGCTTCACGCTTTCCTCTCAAGGGATGGAGCTTGATCGCAAAGTCCAGTTCAGGCAAGGCTCTGGCCGCTTGGACGATCATCTCATAACAGGGAAACCAATAACGCGGTGAAATATCCGCACGCACGCCGGCATAATAGCTATCTGCAAAAACCACCAAGGGACGGCGAGTCGGGATCAAAGATCGTGAGAGGTTGGCTTGACGATGCGAGCGAACAGGGATCAAGATGTCCTTGGAGAAGCCGCGTTCTGTGACTACGCGGATAGTCCGACCGCTATCACAGAAGAGAAAATTAGGAATGAAAGACTGCTTAGGATCCGGCAGGTGATCGTAAACATAGGCGGCCACAGGAATACCCGCCTCTTGGGCTGCCAAAGCCCACATTCGCTCAGTGGTATCCACCTGGGTATCACACAGCAGAAGCTTAGGGCGGTTGTCAGCCAAATAGCTTTTGGCTCTCAGATAAGAGATGGCTAATTTTGGACAGCTGTTTTTTACGACCATTGCCCCCAAATCACGGAGGATACGAAGGCAGTGGGGGGCAAGAGCCTGATGCACCGGACCTTCGTTTAAAAAACGTTGTTGCCAAGCTTTCCACCATTCATCGTAAAGCTTTGTGTAGTGGTTGAGGTCCTGGCCACCTGCGATATTCTTTGTTGGAGCCAGTTTGATGTTCAGGGCGGTAGCGGATGGGTCTTTGGCAAGAAATCGTGCCACCCGCTCACTCGAGCAAAGAATGGCATCTTCAATCTGTTGGCTGTCGGCCGACTCAAACTCCAGCACTGGCTGATTCGTCGCGACAGATCGTTGTTGCCTTTTATACCACCACTTTTTCAACAGCCGCCACGCATTGAAAGGCGTCGGCTCCGGGTCAATACAGGTGACGGGGATCTCCATCTCACTAGCCACTTCCAGCCAAGCAGAGAATTGGACACCGTTTCCCGCAATCGCCACGATACGAGCAATCGAGTCTGATTTTAACACTCGAAGTGCCGCGATGCGCCCGACGATATGGGCAAGCACCAACCGTTTAGCATCCATCGACAAACACCCCACACGAAAGGCACGATGCACAGGAAGGTCACCTAACGGCAGGTGATGCTCTAAAAAATAGGTCAGCACCTGATCAAGTTCCTGATGAACTTCAGTGACCTGATCACTCCCGATGATATCGCTGTAGGCCAACCAATTTTTAATTTGGGGGTAGCGGGATCGCTCCAGTTGAGTGTCGATTTCCAGAACCAGATCCGCCTCTTTGAGATAGCGACTCAGAGCATTCGGCGCCAACGAGCCGGCAACTAATAGCGTTTGACGTCTAGCCATTACTTCAAGAGCTAACCAAATCAGCTTTCTCCACCTACGGGTGCCAAGACCACGTCGAAAGGCAATAGTTTTCCACCAGGCCGCGAGGTGTCGTCCAATTCACTCAATGAAAATGAAAGCCGGGTCAGATGGGAATGCGGTGTTCTCAAATGCTTGAGCAAAGGCACCGCAGCGCAAGCGGCCGGTTCCCATTCGACCTTGAAGCCGCGCCCAGTATTATCAAGGAGCATCACCTGACCATCGGTAGCGCCCATGGCCGAAGTGCTAGAAACGAATTGGGAAGCAGGCTGGCCGTGATTGACGTCACTACTGACCAGAAAATGCTCCGTCTCAGTCCCGCCATTTTGACAATGCAAAGAAAGTGGCAGCCCCATGAACCCAGGGATCAATGTCAGCACCCCGACACGTACGATACCCAGGGGCCTTGGAAAGTCCTGAAACTCGTAGGTCATTCGGATCGCCTCCGATTCTAAGTCGATAATGATCGTCTTTTTCAGCTTCCCTTTGGCTAGTGGAAGCACGCCAACGATCTGCACACTGTGGTCCGTATGCACGATTTCAGGGCGAACCCATTCTAGGTCCGTCAGCCGGACGCGCTCGCCCGGGATCTCAATCAAAACCCCGCCTGAATAGTAATCAGCCCCCAGTTCAATCGAATCGAAAAAACCTTGAGGTATCGTGCCCAACAGAGGCTTGAATCCTTGTGACTTGAAAGCGAGCGATTTAATGGTCAAACCGCGCCGAGCATTCAGCACTAAATGAGTGTGCGCAGTGTCAAAGGACCACAAGATATCATCCTCACCTCGCTCGATCTTACACTCAGGTAGATGACTACTGGCAGGCACCCGTGCTTCAGCGTCATGCTTGCAAGGATAGGGCGGAAGACTTTCTCTGAAGCTGTCGATACGGGCTAGAATATCTAGCCAGCGATCCTCGGTGATGTGAGTCCTGAGATCACTGGCCCAAAATTCACAAAGCTCACGCCATTGTTCAGCCTTGGCTGAACCTTCACGCACGAGACGTTGGCAAATCTCATGGCAGGTCGTGTTCAGCCAGAGATCATTCCTTCCCGTCAAGGCCCAACGATTGATGTTATATTTCGCCTGCTTTTTGACTGGGATCGGGTGAGCGACGGAGGAAAGTATCCTCGGCTTAACTTTACGGCCTTCATTCTGAGCGTGTAGAGCATCACTCGGAGACACCCACTGAATCCCTAAATCGGTCGCTACAGCCGTATAAACCCTTCGCATTCGGGTCCACTCGCCCTCGGTATGCAGTTTGGCTTCTGTGGTAAAACGGCCAGGTCGGAAGTCAAAGATCTCCACATCATTGCAATAAGCCGGGAGAACTTGGCAATCTTCGGAAGCACGCTTGCGCACGTAGTCTAGATATTCGGACACCGGAATATCGCCATGGACCACGCGCTGCAGCCGTTGAAACAAAATCGAATCTGACCAGAGAACCGGAAACACCTGTTTCTGTAGCCCCAAGGCGTGGGTCGGGACTCGGGAGGCAGGCTGATGATCGAGATCCAAAGCCAGCCGCACATTGTCTCGATCCATGATCATGCCTTCATATCCCGCCGACAGATAGAGATCCACCATACTCGTGGAGTAAGCCATCTCATTGACCAACACGAGACGCGGGCGCAGGCCCAGAAGTTTCTCATAAGCCTCCACACCGAGCTTCTGATTCCAGTGATTGGCCTCTGGTGCCGCCAACGGGCCGATCATCTGAGTCCACCCGCTGCCGATCAACTCACACTGTTGAGCATGGAGCATTTGTTTGAAATGCTCCACCCACGAAGGATCGATCTGGCGAATTTGATCCAAAGTCCAACCTGTCAGTTCGACGCCGATCGGAATGCACAGATCTTCGGCCATCTTCAAAAGCGGCCAGTAGCAGCGCTGGATGACCTCGGGCCTGCTCTTGGCCGGAATGGAAGAGAAGGCCAGATTGAGATGGTAGATTTGGAAGGCTTTCACGTGAAGCGTGATTGGGGACAGCACATTGTGCCACTCAAATTATTCAGTGACGATCTTCAATGTTTTGTAAACCCATTCGGCTCGATTTTCCGCTTCAGCCCGGTCAGCTCCTTCCGCAATGAAAACCCCAAACCGGTCGGCATGGCTGCGCACTTGTGGAACAATATCTCCCTCCTTATACCAGAGTTCGAATTTGCGAATCCAGGGTTGTTTGCGGATTTCATCAGCACCTTCGATGCTTTTCAGCACGCCAGGTTTGGGAAAGAAATAACGATTCACCACCCCTCGGCGCCACCGTGGCTGGAGCTTTTCAAAGTCGGGAACGCGGCCGATGGCAATGTTAATGCCTGCCTCGATCAAATTCACCCCGCAGCCGATGGGCACCAGACTTTCCGCAAAGTCACCTCCAGAGGCACGCGCCGCCATCTCGATCATCATCGGGCCATCGGAACCCACCACCACGTCGCCTTTAGCAATGCCATCCGTGACCCCCAGAGCAAGCGCAGCTTTTTCCACCAAGTCTTCCACTTGTTTTTTCATCTCCGGAGAGACACATGAAGGCACCCAACCTCCGTTCTCGATGATATTCGGCGCGAAGGCATCAATCATTTCATAGTTTCGGTCCGCAAAACCTGGGGTGACACCACGCCCCTGGTGCATGATCGTTTCCGTGCTGATCTGGAGTCCGGGAATATAGGCCTCAGCCAAAACCTGACCGCAAAACGAGAGCTTGAGAGATTCTTCAAACAGACGCCGGTAGTCCGACTCCTCGGTGATGCGGAACACCCCGCGGGCTCCAGAGCGGTCCACGGGTTTGATCACCAGGGTTTTGTATTGACGCAGTGGCTCGGCGAGATCCTCCGCCGAGGACAGTAAGGCAAACCACGGGATCGGCACGCCACGTTCTTTAAAGCGCTGCTTCATCAGGTATTTATCCGTGGCGACTCGGGCCGTCTCTGCCGAGATCCCTGGAGTGCCTAGATATTGAGCCAGTTCAGCAACGATGAAGGGGATATCGCTGCCCATGACAAACACCCCACGAATGCGCGGGAGATCACCTTGAGCATGGTAGCGATCCACAAACGCCTTGAGAGCCTCTGCATCTCGGGTGCTGACAGGCTCATGATAGTCGGCTTCAAGAAAGCCTGGAGACTGGACATTCCCATCGACTACGACGGTGTAGAGTCCCATTTGTTTGGCCGTCCGGATCGCAAAAAGCTGATCGACACTGGCACCGAGTAATAGGACCGCTGAATCAGGCGCACTACTCATAGGTCAGGCCAGATAAGCTCCTCCGCTGACGCTGATCACTTGTCCCGTGATGTAGCTCTGCTCATCCGAAGCCAAGAGGACACAGGTGCTGGATACATCACTCAACTGGCCAGGCCGCTTCACCAAGGTCATATTGACAATCACCTGACCACCGGGGCTCGCCAGTTCATCTGCCGTCTGTTCTGTCCACATGATCCCCGGAGCCACGGCATTCACCAAGATGTTATGCTCAGCTCCGTAGCGGGCTACCACCTTGGTGAGGCTATTCAATCCCGCTTTGGAGACCGCATAGTGAACGGTCTTTGGCCCGTGATACTGCCCAGCTACAGAGGAGATATTGATGATGCGCCCCCCCTTCTGTTCCTTCATGTAGGGAAACACCTCCTGGCTGCAAATGAAGGGCCCTTTCAGATTGACGCCCATGATCATGTCCCAGTCTTCATCCGTAGCTTCTTCGAACCAGCCACGCTTGTTGATACCGGCATTGTTGACCAAGATATCGATTCTTCCGTAACGCTCATGGGCTTCCTTGAAGAGACGTTTCACCTCTTCACGCACGGCCACATTGGCCTGGATCAAAACCGCATCCGCACCTGCTTCGGTCAGTTCAGCGAGAGTCGCTTCCGCAGCCGCTCTGTTGTTGACGTAATTGACAACGATCTTTGCACCTTCAGCCGCAAAAGTTTTTGCGATTTCTTTGCCGATACCTCGGCCAGCACCGGTGATAACGGCGACTTTATCCTGGAGTCTCATGAACGATGAAAGAGAGAATGAATGAATGAATGTTACTTTTTGCGTTTCAAAACACGCTGCGCAGCCTCAATGATGTCAGCTTCAGAAATGCCATAAAGAGCAAAGAGCTCATGATGCTCTCCACTGCGACCAAATTTATCCTGGATTCCCAAGATTTCGAGAGGTGCAGGGCAATACTGAGCCAAGGCTTCTGCCACAGCCCCGCCCAAACCGCCGTGGATACTGTGGTCCTCGACCGTCACAAAGGCACCAGTCTGAGCAGCAAGTCGGGTAATCAACTCAATATCCAGAGGCTTGATACTGCGCATGTTCACAACAGCAGCGGAGATCCCCTGCTCTTGCAATTTCACGGCCGCATCAAGAGACGCGTAGACACGGGAACCACAAGCAATGATGGTGACATCTGTGCCTTCTCTCAATAGATCGCCTTTACCGATCTGAATGGGACCGGGATTTTCATAGAGAATGGGCGTCGGACTACGGCCGATGCGCATATAAACGGGGCCAGGCTCATTGAGCACCGCTTCAAACATGGGCTGGATCTCATTGGCGCAAGAAGGCACCATGATCTTCAGGCCAGGAATGGTGCGGCAGGTGCCAAGATCCTCAATCATCTGAGCTGTCGCCCCATCAGGGCCGGTATCCACACCGAGGTGACTGCAACAGACCTTGACGTTCCGCTTCCCGTAACACACGGCTGTCCGCAGCATCTCATGGGCGCGCATGATGGTGAAAGCGCTGAATCCAACCACCACCGGAATCAGGCCTGTATCAGCAAACCCAGCCGACGCCGCCATCATATTCTGCTCCGCGATCCCGAACTGAACGATGCGATCTGGGAAGGCATCCGAAAAGGCTTTGGCACCCGTGCCACCTCGGACATCGGCGTCAAAATGAAAGAAGTCCTGGCGCTGATGGCCCAACGTGACCATCGCACGCCCGAAGCCTTCCCGCAGAGAAATGCTCTCGCCCTTTTTGAAAAATTGAAAATCTGAACTCATGATATTTTGCGACTGACTGGCGATCGTTTGATACGGTAAGAGATATGCTCAGCAATTGAGCTCAGCTAAGGAAGCCTCCAACTGCTCCGCAGATAGGGGAGTACTGCCGTGCCATCTGACCTGATGTTCCATGAAGGAAACACCTTTGCCTTTGATCGTGCGGGCGACAATCAGTGTGGGTTTACCCGTCTCTGACCGGGCTCTCTTTAGAGCTTCAGCGATCTGGTCACAGTCATGCCCATCGACTTCTTGCACCGCCCAGTGAAAAGCCTCCAGCTTGTCAGCAATCGGGGCAATATTCATGGTGTCTTCCACCCGGCCATCCTGCTGCACTCCATTGAGATCTAAAATCGCGCAGAGTGAACTCACCTTGTGATGTCCAGCGGCCATGATGGCTTCCCAAGTACTACCTTCTTGGAGATCGCCTTCCCCCAGCACCACATAGGTGCGGAAGTCACGTTTACCAAAACGAGCGCCCAGAGCCATGCCCAGGCCTTGTGACAGCCCCATTCCGAGTGAGCCTGAAGGTGCATCAATGCCTGGAATCGCAACGGACGGATGCCCTTCTAGCAAACCATCAATGCGGCGAAATCTCAGAAACTCCTTTTGATCGAAATAACCTAACAGGCCAAGGGCAGCATAAACAGCCGCACAGGCATGCCCTTTAGACAAAATGCAACGGTCACGATCCAACCAGCGAGGTTCTTCAGGTTTCAAACGCAACTCTGAAAAGTAGAGAACAGCAATGATATCCGCGACGGATAAGCTGCCCCCCGGATGGCCCGCCGGGCTGTGGTGAATCATTTTCAATGACTCGATACGAATAGTTTTAGCCCAGTCCTGAAGGGATTTCTGACTCATACGGGAATGCGAATCGTGAAGCGTTGAACGGCTGTGGTCAGGGAAATCAAAATGGAAAGTGCTCGTTGAAATAGACCACGTATTTCGTTTCCTCGATGTAAAACAACTTCAGGCTCTCCGAGAGGCCGTCTAGATACTGGGTGATCTCGTAATGCGGATTGTTATAATCGTGCCAAATCACGCAGCCCGGCTTCGAGCGATCCAAGAGCGCCAGAGCATTTTCCGTATCTTTGATCACAACTTCGGTCTGGTGCCCACCATCGATCAAAACGAACTGAATGCTGCCATGGTAGCTGGAAAAATCAAAGAGGGTGCTATCTCCCAAAAGCTGAGTGACACGCTTCCCGCATTCACGGATTTCCCATTGCTTCTGATTCGAGCGATGCTGAGCAAGGTTGTTTTTCTCAAAGTTATCAAGCTGGGGGGAATCATATGACTCACCCAAATCTAGCGTGAAGACCTCCGCTTCAGTATTCTCCGCCAGCATGAAAGTGGTCTCCCCAAGGTAGGTGCCAAATTCAAAGATTCGCTGCGGCTTCACAGCCTTCGCCAAGGAAAGCAGAATACCGCGCTCAAGCATGGAGGTAAGAGACTTCTTTTGAGGCAGACAGATCACGGCGCTTTTTTCCTCTGCTGGAACGAGGTCAAAAATGCGGTGTGGGCGGATTTTATTTATCATATAAGAAAGGGATTCCGTAGATTGGATCGAAAGAAACTGACTGCCTAGGGCCGAGCCATTCACGAGAAATGGACTTTTTCCCGCATGGCTTCAATCGCAATATTCGAGTATTCTTCCAAGTTCTGCCGCCCAGCCTGGATGGCTCTCGTCGATTGAGCGACAAACTGCTTTTGAGGGTCCAACACTGCGACAGCCCCCTCCAAAAGCGTCTCCACAGATAAATCCTGCATTGCAAAGGCAAACTCAGGGAACCCAATCCAACTCATGAACTCTGACACTTTCGGGTGGTAGCAAAGAGCCAAGGTGGGAATGCCGTTCATCACCGCAAATACACAACCGTGCAGCCTCGTGCAGAGGGCAAGCTTCGCCCCCTCGTACAAGGCCGCGCACTGATAAACATCCAGTTCATTCTCCACCGAAAAGCAACGCTGTACTTCCTTCATTCTGGACATCAACTGCCTAGCCGTAAACCGGTCATCTTGATCGGGGGTTGCGTGAGCGTAGATACATTGCGGAATCAAAAGCACATTCGCATCATGGAGGACGACCAATTTATCCAAGGCAGACGCCAGGATTGTTAGATATTCGTCCATCGTAAGCCCACTACTGGTAGGCACGGCCCTGACTGACACCGCTATTACCGACTTTCCTTCTGAATGAGCAGCCTGCCACACGGGATTGCTGGCTGCCGTTCCACGTGGAGCCAACTCTAGCCCCAGCACAGGATCAGGGAGATGTATCGCAGGTGAATGAATTTCAAGCGACTTCAACTCCCGCAAACTCTTCTCGTCCCTCACCGTGATTCGGCTGGCGAGTGATGCAGCTAAGCGGCTCATGTCTCTTCCTAGACGCGTTTTGAGCGGTCCCACCGAAATCCCATACCACAGCACAGGAGTCCCTGTCATACGTGCCATGAGCGACATGAGAAGAAATCGAGGAACAGGCCCTTTGAGGACATCAATCGTGATATCGATCAAGAAATTCCCTGCCCCTAAAACCACGAGGTCGCTAGCGGCGATTTCATCATACAGACGGCATAGGTCTGCGCGTTCATCATCGGGATTGAATCCCCGAAACCAGCGCCCCAAGCTTTCGGCCTTGGTCGCGTATTCGACTCCTTCGATAGCCCGAATGCCATAGCTCTCATACTGAGCCTCAGCAGCATGTCGGCTTACCACCACGCATTCGACAGCACCGAGCTTTTTCCGCAAGGTCTCCGCTAGGACGATGAGAGGAGCATCATCTCCAAAACTGCGAATACCGTAGGCACCGTCGAATAAAATTTGAAAGGGCATGTTTAAACGTCCGACCTGTATCGTTGCTCACACGATCTCATGCCGCCCGCCCTCTGCTGTAATGAGAGTACTGAAACAACCGTGCCCCCATCTGAAAGGTCCTGGAAGTTTAAAGAGGGCGCCATCATGGATCGAAAATCAATCCCAGTGTGAATTTACTGGGCTGATTAGCAATGAGTTTTTGGGGATGACGCGCTATTCGTCACCCCCAAAATCCGAAGTCAAACGACCGATTTGATCTCTGAGCCCTCTAGCAAGCTTTAGCCAAGGCCTGAGTCGGAGCCAACGCAGCGCGTAAGGATGGAGCAGCCCATTTTTTCACCACCGTTTGCACAATGCTTTGGGTATCCAGCCCCGTATCACGAGAGCACTCCTCTTTGGTCCCCGGTGCGACAAACTGATCATTGACCCCAAATCGCATCAACGGCACTTGCACCCCAAAATCCGCAAAGGTTTCGGCGATCAATGAGCCAAACCCACCCGCTAGAGCACTCTCCTCTAAAGTGATGACGCGCTCTAACGTTTGGCAGAGATCGAGCACTTGCTGCACTGGGAAGGGCTTGATTTGACGGATCACCGCCACGCCATATGAAAGCCCCGTTTCCACTTTCAAGGCAGCCTGAAGCTCAATCGCCGCTTTAGATCGGTTGGGAAGCGTTAAAATAAGCCCGTCTTTACCGTGTTCGACCAGATAGACATCTTCGCACTCCTCCAACTCCGAACGCAATTCTGGTTCCTCAATCGGCTCGTAGGGATGCAGAATAGTCATCGGCCCGTTCGGGGATGCCATTCTTCTACGCAGCAAAGCCCGCATGTCATGGCTATCCGTCGGATAAATGATCTGCATGTTTGGGAATGACCTCAGATAAGGGATATCAAAAATGCCATGGTGGGTGGGTGAGTCATAGCCCGAGAAGCCTGATCGCACGCCCAGAATGGTGACAGGCACATCCATGTAACAGACGTCATGGAGCAACTGATCGTAGGCGCGCTGCATGAAGGTGGTCTGGATGCACACCACGGGTTTTTTACCGCGCAATGCCATTCCTACTGCCATTCCCACCGCTTGTTGCTCAGCCATTCCCACATCGATGACTCGGTCAGGGAACCGGCTGATGAGTCGATCTAAATAGGATGCATAAGGTGTCGCCGGGGTAATCAATACCACATCAGGATCCTCTTGTAAAATCTCCTCCAACTCCTGCGCCGCTACCAAGGCCATTGTCTTTCCTGCCACAGTCGGATTGGCACCTTTACCAGTCACAGGATCAAACGGCATCGAAAAATGCATCTTATAGGGATGACCATCCGCACACGACAAGCCACGTCCCTTTTCAGTTTTCACATGCACCAGCACTGGGTGCGAGCTTTGATGCGCTTCACGCATCGCAGAAACCAGGGATGCCAAGTCATGTCCATCTTCTACAGCCAGATAGGACAAACCCAACCCTTCAAAAAAAGCCCTGCTTTTCTCCTGCCAATCCTGACCTGTTGTCAGATTACGAATTCCACCAATGTTAGGAGCGATGGCCATTTCGTTGTCATTCAAAACGATCACCAGAGGTAATTCAGAGCCAGCAACGAAGTTCAATCCCTCGAAAGCCATGCCCTCAACCATGGAACCATCTCCAATGATGGCCACCACCTTTTGAGGGGAAGCTGACACCTTAAAAGACCACGCCATCCCGCTGGCGATACTGATGGATGTGCCCGCATGAGATGCATCAATCGTGTCATGCTCGCTTTCATGACGCGATACAAAACGGCTCATCCCGCCCCATGTGTTTAAGGTCGAGAAGTGTTCCTGCCGACCGGTGATCAACTTATGAATGTAGCCTTGATGTCCGGTGTCAAAAATGATCGCGTCTTGAGGAGAGTCGAATACCGCATGAACCGCCAGAGTCAGCTCGACGACACCTAGATTCGCACCGATATGCCCTCCAGTCGTGGAGATGGCACCAATCAAATATTGACGAATATCAGCCGCCAAGGCGGTCAGCTCATCGACGGACAGTTTTTTCAGATAATCAGGGGACAGCTGGTGGAGATCAGAGTTCATGGGGGGGGGAAGAACAGCAAATGCAGTCCGTAAGAAGCCGGAGCCCCAACGAACGCCCCTCCAGTTAATGGGTTGGATTTTGAGTGGTCAAACCACAAGACAGTCACAATCCAACACTACGCCATAACTCGTAGTTCGACAATGAACGAACCCTTATGATCCCCGTCTCAGAGTCTTCTGAAAACGGCAAATAATTCCTCACGCAAACATCGTCTTTTCCTGCTTTCGCCAGCTTCGCAAGCAACTGGCCACTCACTTTTAGGCCGGGCTCCCATCCCCCTAAAGAATTCACAAGCGCGGCTTAACCGCGACATTAACCTAACTAACAATTGAGCAACGAATCCGTCACTCAATCGAGCAAAAAGCATGGTTTTGACACCGTCGAGAAACCGATACCACTTTTTGTTGGCCAGTGCAAAATCACTGCAAAATGCTCAACGCCCAATCCGAAAGAATTGAAAGCGAAGGAGATTCCTTAATCCCTACCTCGCATCATCTCTTGAAGCGCCCGTTATTTCTTACGCGCAAAGATAACCACCTCGCGACCTAGACCTAATTCAGCCAACTTTTGATACATCTGCCGTTTTAAGCTCCCCATTCCAGAGCGCTGAAGGTTGAGCTCAAAGTTTTTTCGTCTGCCGTGACAGGCGCGGCCTAAGGTATCGTTGCCGATGTAAAGATCTCCCATCAACAAAAACATCTCAATGGGGAACGTTGCCTCTTGGTAAACGACCTCGTATCCACAACGCTCAACCAACTGCGCCAGAGAGGCATGGTCAAAATAATTCAAATGATGCGGAGGTGCAACCCACCAGGTCGGCAAAGCCTGCTGTTCGACAGCCGCTTTTTGGAAGCTATTGAAGTCATTGGGCACAGCGATGCTAATCAAGCCATCTTCCGCCAACATGCCATGAATCAGCTTCAAAAAAGATTCAGGATCTGGAATGTGCTCCAGAACTTCACTCATATTAACTGCGTCGAATTTGCCAAAGGACGCCGCGTTTTCAGCGCTCAAAAACTGGTTAGTCACGTTCAAACCCAGACCTTGACTGTGTTCGAAGGCTTGTACTGAGGGCTCGATACCCATCACATCCCATCCCCGTCCTTTTCCATGCAGCAAGAAGAAACCTGGGCCAGAGCCGACATCGAGAAGGCGGCGTCTGCCTTGAGGCAAATGGGCTTCAAGCGTCTCATAGCGCTCTGCATACACCATGTTCCACCATTCCAAGTCCTCTCGATGCCGCTCAAGGTAGAGGGGCTTCTCAGACGAGTAATACTCGTGCTTATAAGCATTGGTGAGTTCCTCCGCAGTGGGCACCGGAATCGCATGTTTGAACCCCTGAGCCTGGCAATCAATGATATCAAAACCGTTGGCTGAGGCCTGAACTGAGCCGTGGTGGCCATTCCATTCCTTGGTTTGAGATTCGCTCATATGCGCTTGGTCAGGTGGTTGGTAATTGTTTGGGCGATGCGTCGAGCTCCGAGTCCGTCCGTCTTCGTAAGCGCGGCTTGAGACATGAGAAGGCGGCGAGGAGTGTCAACGAGAATCTCGGAAATGGCAGCCGTGAGAGTTTCGCCTTTCACCTGATCATGCACCCCCAAACTCAGAGCCAAGCCATCGAGCACAAAAGGCAATGAGGACTCGTAATGGTCTGCTGTAAGTGAAAGAAAAATGGAAGGAACGCCTACAGTGGCCAATTCATAGGCCGTCACGGAGAAGCAAGCCACGGCCAGATCCACCCTCAGCATGAGGTCCGCCATCGCATCCACAGACCGTAGGATTTCATAAGAATATGAAACTTTGCTCAACTGCTCCTCAAACGCTTCGTCGTGACAGAAGGCCCCTCCTAAAACAAACAGGACATGAAAGCAGCCCGGAACGTTCGCCAGCGCCGCACTAGCTTTCAGCGTCAGGCCCGCCGGATCGCTACCGCCCATCGTCACGAGGATGACCGGTCTGTCCTGAGAGACCAAAGGCACCGCAACCCGCCGTTGATGCGCCTCATGAAATTGCTTTCTCAAAAGCAGCCAATCCCACCCGGCATGTTTTGTCCCCTTGAGTCCGGCCCAATCCATGTGATCGAGTTGAGGTACGGGTGGATAAAACAAAAGATCGCAAACTAGGCGTTTATCTTCGGGATCATCAATATCGACCAGGAGAGCACCCGTTTTTCTTTGTAGCGATTCAAGCCGTGGTGGACTCACCCCATCACGTACATCGAGCACCAAAACGTCGGCCTTATCCTGGCTGACCTTGGCTTCGAGTTGATCCCAGGCATCCAGATTTTCATCTAAAATCCAATGCCGATGACGTTGCTGCGAGATCAATCGGGAAGCCGCTTCGGATGGCCGTGTCACAAAGGTAATCCCCAAGCTCTGCTCATCGCGCAAAACTTCGGCAAGCGCTAGGCAACGGATCAGATGGCCAAAACCGATTTGAGCAGAGGCATCACAACGAAAAATCGCGGTCCTTGAGACAGCTCCGGCAGTTTTTTGGACCACACCTGCATTGATCTGAGTGAGCTGAGGTTCGCGGCGAAGAAGCTGCACCACCTCGCGGATATCCAATTCACCTGGTGCAACATCGAGTCGCTCATGCAGCAAATTAAGAAAAGCGAGATCTGGCGGTGTATCCACAGAGATTCGCGCTCCGCGATATTGCAATTCTTCAGGCACCTGCGCATAAACGACCTGCACAAAACCCGGGTTCTTTTTGAAATAGGTGCAGGTGTGCTCTTTGGCGATGGGATCGTCCCCAGCTTCAATTTGAAGCTTCGTTAAGGCAGCCATCGTAAACGCCTCGAAGCCTTCGTTGATATTCGGCACTTCAGGCTCAGAAACACAAAAGTCCGCGTGGGCAGCCACCATGACGGACACTTGATCGTCCAGCGATTGAGGATCTACCAATGGAGCATCTCCGGTCACGCGCACGATGATATCCGCCTCAGATTCTTCGGCAGCTTTGAGGAGACGCTCGAGCACATTTGTCTCTGAGCCTCTGACGACCCGAATGCCCAGATTGCTCACATAAGCAGCCAAATCATCGTCACCTGACTGGTCTGAGGTAGCCACCACGATTTCATCAATCTCACGGCATTGGCCAATTCTGTGAATGAGATGCCAGATGACGGGCTGGCCGTGCAAATCAGCCAGCACTTTACGTGGAAAACGAGCCGAGCCCATGCGGGCCTGGATGATCGCAACGGCACGACGTGAGTCAGACATAAAGCTGTAACAACAGTTAAACGAGACCTCGAATCTTCACTGTGGGGCGCAGCCCATCACTCGGATCAGCACGCCAATCCCGCTCGACCAGTTCGATAGCAGCAGGTTCCTTCACGCCACTTCCATCCGCAATGAAGGCGTCCTTGGTGTCACGAATCACGGCTTTGATTTGCTCCGGCAGCCAGCAATGCCCGGCGGCATACTCGGCCCCTTTGCCATCCAGATCCAGATGGAATTCGACAGCCGTCGCTCCCCAACGATGAATCGCCCGCGAGATCACCCCAGGATTGACGGTATGATCTGACCAACCGACTTGGCAGCCAAAGGTATCTCGCATGGTCTGAATGGCTGCCAGATTGCATTCAGCAGGAGGTGTCGGATAACTCGAAGTGCAGTGGAGCAAGGTAAGATCCTTACAGCCATTGCCACGCAATACCTCGACAGCCACCGCAATTTCATTCATGGTCGCCATACCTGTCGATAAGATGACCGGCTTACCCGTACGGGCACATTCAGCCAGCAAATCCGACCACAGCAATTCGTAGGAAGCTACTTTGTAGAAGTCCACGTAGGGTTCTAATTCTTCGACAGCTTTGAGGTAAAAAGGCGTCGCCGAAAATTGGATCCCAAGTTCGTGGCTTCGATCCGCTAAAGGTTTCAAAAAGGAGACGGGCAACTCCCACTTCCGCCGCTCACGGTGCCCTGGCCGAGTCGCTAACACATCGGCAGTGAAAAGCTCATCAATCTTGAAAAGCTGGAATTTCGCTGAAGAGCATCCGACTTGAGCGGCACAATCTACGAATTGAAGACAACGTTCGAGATCCTGATGATGATTGCTTGAAACTTCGGCGATAAACATGGTGGCAAACTAGAATGAGCCCGTAGGCCGCTGAACATCAATACTCACAAAAAAGCTAAAACCTGGACTCTTCAACCCTCCAACTCCCCGAGTCATCCTACCTTGCGGCAAATGTCGTTGATACTGTTCAGTTCGGCAATTTCCTGCTCCGTAAATTCGAGGTTCCATTTTTCCTGAATCCCAAGGAGCAAGGACATTTTATCGAGAGAATCGATCCCAAGCTCTTTGAACGACCGATCTCCATCCGCTTCCGGATTGATTTCAGCACCAGGAACAGCTTCGCGGATGATGGCTACAACAGAATTCAGAGTATCACTCATGGAAAAAAGAAAAGTCAGGAGCAACGCTCCAACAAGGCTGTAGCGTAAGAAAGGCCGACACCAAAGCCAGAAATCAAAATGCGCTGATCTTGGTGGCTTTTCAATACTGCTTCTAGCGTTAACGGAATAGCGGAAGAAACCGTATTTCCGATTCCTGAAAGATGCACTGGGACTTTCTCTTCAGGCAATTTCAGACGCTCCCTCAGCTTATCGACGATGTATCGACTGCCCTGGTGCAAAACCACGCGATCCACAGCATCCAAGGTCAATTCTTGCCGCGCCAGGAGGGCGCTGATCTGTTTCGGCACCGTCAACATGGCAAAGTTAAACACATCACGCCCATTCATAGCCAATTTGCCTTCGCGGTTATTGATCGCCGCCCCTCCTTTACCTTGAGTTCCAAAAAGCACATCTCGGACTTCCCAGCCACCCTGCCCCGCCTCCAAGAGGCTCACCGTCGCAGCATCTCCGAACAGCAATGAGGTGGCTTGATCCGCTGGATCAATGATCACTGAATAAGGGTCACTCGTGAAAAATAGGCCTCGTTGGATCCCATGAGCCTGCATGAAGGAGATGGCCACGGACAGTCCGTAAACATAGCCGGAGCAACCGAGAGAGATATCGAAACAAGCACAGTTATCCGGCAGCCCTAACTTGGCATGGACTACAGCGGACGTATGAGGAATCCCGTGATGATCTGGGGTCTGAGTGCATACAATCACAACCCCGACTCCCTCAATCATTCCACCTTGACCTTCGAGGGCTCGTGCAGCTTTGACACAAAGGTCGGAAGCCTGTTCATCAGGTGCCTTAGCGGCGAGGGATGTCGTGCCCAGCTTCCCCTCTAAAAAATCATCTCCATAATCAAAGCGCTTCCCCCGATCTCGCGTGTCCACACGTCCTTCAGGAATATAAGAGGCGATTTGAGTGAGACGAACGGAAGAACTCATTGAGGGGTGGAAAAGGAAATGGTGCCGTAGCGTTTACCGTCCAGCAAAATATCACTGCGCGTAAAGCGGTTCCCCAAGACTTGCTTGAGCACCACTTCGAGCGAGTCAGCGCAGACTGGGGGCAAGCTTGACTCGAGCTCCAACCTTGCAAAAAGCCACTTCGGACTCAGGTGCGGCAACAGTTTCAGATGGAGATGCTTGTTGAGAAAGACCACTTGCTCGATTGGCACCCCGATTCTCGGATGAAGTAGTTTCGCGGTTTTAGCCGACTCATCCACCTCGGCAGCAGCGGCCACCTCATTCTCATTGCAGAGCTTGCGCTCAGTGACGGGACGGTCGCTCTCCAGTAAAACAGCATGCAGCGTGTTCTCGGCACTGCCGAAGCGAAGTTCCCCACGAAAAGCAGGATCCTCACGCCATTGGCGCAAGCTCTCCCGCGAGCAAATGAGATCCGGAGCCTGCCGCAGCAATGAATGGAACATCATGGAAAAAGGCCCCTGAGGAAGATCGTCTCCCACAGCACCAACCACACTTTGATAGAGGTCTGTGCCATGTAAGTAAGAACGTTCGCCTCGAAAGGGTAACTCAAGCGGGTAGCGTGACATCATGAAATCCAGTGGCCACTACTCTGGGAGGGCTGATACCTTGTCAACCGTGCTGCACTGCCCCTCCGCAAGGTGAAGCAATCACCTAACATTACAGATTCAGGGCTTTTGCCAGTGCATCTCTGACACGAGCAACGTCAGCATCGTTCATGGCAGGGAACATGGGAAGCGTGATGCATTCTTCGTAGTATTTTTCCGCCTCAGGGAAATCACCCTGCTTAAACCCTAACTTCAGGTAGTCCGGCTGAAGATGCACAGGTATGTAATGAACATTGACTCCGATTCCCAGCCCCCGTAACCGCTCAAACACCTGCCTGCGGGTCAGCGGGAGAATTTCCTCCAAATTCAGCCGGATCATGTAGAGGTGCCAACCGCTCACTCCCTGTGTATCCCTAGCCAAGGGGCGCAGGGGCATGCCAGCCAGAGCCTGATCGTAGAGATCAGCGATCTGCCGACGACGAACGGCAAAGGCATCCAGTTTAGCCATTTGACTAGCCCCGAGAGCCGCCTGGATGTCGGTCATGCGATAGTTAAACCCCAACTCAAGCTGTTGATAATACCAAGGGCCATCACTTTCCCCGATCATTCGGTCCGCATCGCGAGTGATCCCATGCGTTCGCAGCGTGCCAATCCGCCAAGCCAATTCATCATCATTGGTCGTGATCATCCCGCCTTCGCCGCTAGTCACGATTTTGACCGGATGGAAGCTATGCGACGCCGCATCTGACCAACGACAATTACCGATGCGCTCACCGAGGTAATCACCGCCTAACGCATGGGCGGCGTCTTCTAGGATACGAAAGCCGTATTTCTGCCCGAGCGCATGGATCTGAGGCATGTCACAAGATTGCCCGGCGAAATGCACTGGCACGACGACTTTAGGGAGCGTGCCGTTTTTCTCGGCCTGCCGCAATTTTTCTGCAAGCCGCTCCACACTCATGCACGCAGTGCCAGCATCCACATCAACAAAATCCACCTTGGCACCACAGTAACGGCCAGCATTGGCCGACGCCACAAAGGTGATCGGCGAGGTCCACAACACATCACCATGACCAAGTCCCAGGGCTTTCGCTGCACAATGCAGGGTTGCAGTCCCATTCGCTAGAGCGATGCCGTGCTTGGCACCACACCAGTCTGCTACCGCACGCTCAAACCTGGAAATCGCCGGGCCTTGAGTCAAAAAATCTGACTTTAAAACCTCAACAACGGCAGCGATGTCTGCCTCGTCCAGCGATTGACGCCCATAAGGAAGAAACGGGGTGCTCATGAGCGCAACTCGATCAGGTCAAATCAAAGGAAGAATCGACGTGCTGACGAATCAATGTCCGGATTTCAGACACGGTCAGCCACTCCGTATTTGTGCCTGAATTATAGGCAAAGTCTGCTGCCACGGGTCTGCCTTGGTGATGCTCCGAGAATTTTTTCAAGGTCGCCTCCAAGCCCATCTTGCCACTAGGCACGATGATGTAATGACGATCCGTCATGATCGTTTGCAGAGCATCGGTCGAAGTCACCATCTCCTCATGGATTTTCTCGCCAGGGCGGATACCCACGACGGGTTTTTCACAGTTTGGCCCGATCGCCTCAGCCACATCCGTGATGCGATAGCTGGGGATTTTAGGCACGAAGATTTCGCCGCCGAGCGCGCGCTCCAAGGCATACTGAACCAATTCAACGCCTTCCTGAAGAGTAATGTTAAAGCGGGTCATCGCCAAATCCGTGATTGGCAGGATTCCAGTCTTACGACGATCCAAGAAGAACGGGATGACTGAACCGCGAGACCCCATCACATTGCCATAGCGAACCACGCTGAAGCGGATATCCCGGCTGCCTTTAACATTGTTAGCTGCGATGAAAAGCTTATCCGAGCAGAGCTTGGTGGCACCGTAGAGGTTGATCGGAGCCGCCGCCTTATCGGTCGAAAGAGCCACGACATTTCGAACGCCCGTATCCATACAGGCCTCAATCAAATTTTCCGCACCCAAGACGTTGGTCTTGATGAACTCCATCGGATTGTATTCCGCTGCAGGCACCTGCTTGAGTGCCGCTGCATGAATCACCGTATCCACGCCCTCCAAGGCACGGCAGAGGCGAGCCCGGTCACGCACATCACCTAAAAAGAAACGCAGACGTGGGTCTGTGAACTTCTGGCTCATCTCGAACTGCTTCAGTTCGTCACGGGAATAAATGACGATGCGCTTAACTTCTGGATCGGCCAGCAAAGTGGCGATGCATTTCTGACCGAAAGAACCGGTGCCTCCGGTGACGAGAATCGAGCGGGCTGATGACACAATAAATAAATTCCGAGGTTGGTGCTGGCTTTAAGAAGCCCGGAGTAAAGTCCTGACAGGTGAACCTGGCAAGACGGGATTTCCATTTGTCAGCCTCCCCTTTCGCAAACTCGCCTCCGCCACTTGACGCCCGGCACGACCCAGAGCAAGGCGTTCCCCTCGTGCGCGATCTCCTTCCCTCTCACCGTCCAGCTCTCGTCCTCGCTCCCATGCAGGATGTGACCGATCTGCCTTTCATGCGGCTGATCGCCCGGTATGGTGGGCCAGATTGGTTCGTCACGGAGTATTTCCGCATCACTCCAGACTCCAAACCAGACGGGCTCATTCTCAAATCCATCACGGAGAACGATACCGGGATTCCGGTGATCGCCCAAATGATCGGCCAAGACATTCCCGCCTTGGTCAGAAATGCGAAGCTGCTCGAAAAGCTCCCTATAGCGGGCATCGATCTCAATCTGGGCTGCCCGGCCCCAGTCGTCTGCCGCAAGGACGCAGGAGGTGGTCTGCTCCGCCAACCTGAGCGCGTGGATGAAATTTTGCGCGCGCTTCGGGACACTATTCAGGGCCGATTTACCGTGAAATGCCGAATCGGTTTCACCGATAAGGCCGAGTTCCCACGCCTTTTGGAGGTCTTCCAAAAGCACTCAATCAATGGCCTCACGGTCCATGGGCGGACGGTTCGAGATGCCTATAAAACCCCGGTTCACCCCGAGTGCGTGGCCATGGCGGTGCGCTCGATGCCCTGCCCTGTGATCGCCAATGGCAATGTCGTGGATGTGCCGACCGGACTTGCCTACCTCCGCCAAACCGAGGCTGCAGGTCTCATGCTGGGCCGGGGAGCCATCCGCCACCCTTGGCTCTTTGAGCATCTACGCAATCACTGGGAAGGGAGAGAATCTCGACCCAAAACCGGGCGCGACATGCTGGACTATATCCAGGCCCTCTATGACATGACGGCAGCCTTTAACCCTCATTTCCAAGCCGATCTGCACGTGCAGAAAATGAAGCGTTACATGGTCTTCATCACCACGGGCATCGCAGAGGGAGAACTGGAGTATCGAATCCGTCGCGTCACCACTGAGCCGGATTTCTTTGCTCTGTGCCGAGAGTTTTTGGACCATGACACCCCGCTGCCTGCCCGTCCACCCGTCGAATCGTCGGTATTCTGCGGCTTTTCAGAGTTGCGCTGAGACCCTGATTCACTTCTTGCCTGATGCAGCAAGGCCGCTAGTCTGCAAGCCACATGGTGGTGCGAATTTTTGACCGTTATTTGGGCAAGCAGGTTCTCTCGGCGACGCTGATGGGCGTCTTGCTGCTCAGCGGCGTGATGGTGCTGGGAAACGTCTATAAAAAGCTGGATGAGCTCTTGGGAGACACCCAGTTGCCACTGGGATTCATCCTGGAGTTCATCTCTCTCGTCATCCCCTTCTCGCTCATTTTCACCATCCCCTGGGCGTTTCTCACGGGCATCCTGCTGGTCTTTGGTCGCCTCTCGGCGGATAACGAGCTCGTCTCTCTCAGGATGACGGGCTGGTCCATGTCCCGCATCTGCGCCTCGGTCTTTGCCCTAGCCTTTGCCCTATCTGCCATTTGCTATTGGGTCAACGTCTCGGTCTCCCCCATGGCCAAGGACCGCATCAAGCGCATGTTCTTCGCCGTGGCTCTGGACAATCCTTCCGCACTTTTCCAGGAAGGCCGAGTGCTGGATAAGGTTCCCGGTTTCCGCATCCACACCACCAAGCGGGATGGCAACGTTCTGCACGGGCTGGAAATCGTGGAAGTGGAAGGCCGCCTCGCCAAACGCATCATCCATGCCGAGCGCGCAACCCTGGAGATGCAGCCGGGAGTGCTGGATATCATCATGCACCTGGAAGGGGCAGAGATCGAAAACATCACCTACACCCCCGAACGCACGGTGGATAAGGTGGAGTTCGTCAATGCTGGCAAGACTGCAATGCTCTTCCCCCTGTCTCGTCTGAAAGAAGACACTGTGAAGGTCAATGCCAGCATGAAATCCACCGGCATGCTCTGGCAGGAGATCTCAGACGGAGTGGATGGAGCCACGGGTAAAAAGATGGAAGAGAAGGATATGAGCCGCTCCCTCACGGAACTGAGCAAGCGCTACAGCTTTTCCCTGGCCTGCATCACCTTTGCCCTCGTCGGCATCCCGCTAGGCGTCACCGCCCAACGCCGCGAGACATCCACAGGCTTTGCCCTCAGCCTCGTCACGGCGACGGTTTACCTCGTCTTCATCATCTTGGCAGATACGCTGAATGATAAACCCTCTGCCATGCCTCACCTCATCATGTGGGCACCCAATGTCCTTTTCATGGGCATGGGGGGCTGGTTGTTCTATCGCCTGAGCCGCCGTTGATCTTTCGCCCTGTCTATCTGCTATGAAGATGAAGGTTTCTCGTCGTGTCTGGTCTGCCCTTGCCTTGTCCACCCTGGCCATGCTGGCAGGCTGTGACCGCACCGGCCCTTCCTACACCGTCATTGAGGAACCTGAGAAAGTCGTTTTCCTCTCTGCTCGCGGAAATCGCTCCTTTGAAATCGGGCAGCGCCTGCTGCTGACCCAGCTCATGGGAGGGAATGCTGGCTTTGAACTCGATATTCAAGACGCTGGGTTGGATGCAGCTCTGCAGGGCGGCCAACTCCAAGCGGCCATCGCTGCCAAGCCCTTTGCCATCTTGCTGGATCCGCTCCAGCCAAAGGATCTGCAAGGACAAGTCCGAATGGCTGAAGAGGCCGGGATTTTGGTGATCGGCTTGGGCCAAGACAGTGCCGACCTGGACTGCCGCACCTACCTTTACACCGACCAAAAAAAGCTCGGTCAAAAAGTGGGTGAACTCGTCATCGCCGCCCTCCAGGCCAAAGCCCAGGAATCGGGTCAAACCGAGACGGTCGGTCGCGTGGTTGAAATCCGTGGGGACGAACAAACGCCGGACTGCCAACACCTGCATGAGGGTTTCGAAAGTGCGCTCACAGCAGCCCCCGGAGTCATTCTCGTGCACGACGCCCCTGGTGATTGGACCCAAAAAGGCGGTCAAGAACGCGCCCAGGATGCCCTACGTCTCCAGCACACTTTTGACATCGTCTTCGCCCAAGATGATCTCATGGCGCTGGGTGCCGCAGAGGCCTTAAAAGATCGGCGCAACGACCTGATGATCATCGGCATCAACGGTTTCCGCGGTCCCCAAGGCGGCACCACCCTCGTGGACGACGGGCAAATCGACGCCACCGTTTACCAGCCCATGCTGGTGGACTTCGCCTGGCTGCTTCTCAAAAAGAAAGCCCAGGACCCCAAGTTCATTCCCAAGCCGAGCTATGAGATGACCTTCCGCACCATCCTCCCCAAGGACGTGAACGACATCTATAGGAATGGTCTGCCCGCCCTGCCTGAGTTGTAAGCCGACTCCATTTGCGGTTCGCGGTTACCCAAACAGCACCGTCGGCTGATACACCCGCACGCTTTCGAAGGCATGGCCGAGCTGGAGCAGCAGTCCCTCTGACCACGCAGGGCCGACGAACGACAGACCGACGGGGAGATCATTCACCAGCCCCATCGGCACGGTGAGGTGCGGGAATCCCGCGATGGCTGGGGCGGAGCTGAAGACGTGGCTACGGGCATCGCCAAGACCGAGGTCGGTGCGCCCTGCGGGGTCGTTGGTAGGGCAGATGAGGGCATCGAGCTTGTCCTTTTTGAAAGCGGTTTCCAGACCTTCGGGACCGGCGAGGGTCTGGGCGAGCTGACGCAGTTCAGCAGCTTCGGCGATGAGTTCAGGGGTATTGCGGCTTTCGGCCTCGATGAAGAACTCTTGGTTGAAGTGCGGCATCTCCTGCTGCTGATGTTCCTCATTGTAAGCGATGAGATCGGCCAGCGAAGTGACTGCGCTTCGACGAGTTGCAAGGTAGGCATTGAGGTCCTGGCGAAACTCGGTGAGCAGAGCCCGCCAAGCGGCGGCGGAAGCCTCCCGGTTATGCGGCAAAGTCACCTCATCCACCACCTCAGCCCCGGCTTCGCGGAGCAGGCTCACGGTCCCCTGAAAGAGCTTCAGCACATCGCGATTCGTGGTGCTGGGAGAACGCAGAATGCCCAGTCGTTTCCCCTTCAAACCCTGAGGGGAGAGATGAAAGGCGTAGTCGCGCGCGAGGTGACTCGCCGCCTGGGCCGTGGCCGGATCACGCCCATCGGTCCCAGCTAGGATGTTCAGCAGAAGGGCCGCATCCCGGACGGTCTGGGTCATCGGCCCGGGGGTATCCTGCCAGTGACTGATGGGGATGATGCCCGCGCGACTGATGAGGCCAAGCGTCGGCTTGAGCCCCACAATGCCACAAGCGGCTGCCGGGCTGACAATGGACCCATTCGTCTCCGTGCCGATGGCGGCCGCGCAAAGTCCCGCCGCGACCGCAGCCGCAGAACCGCTGCTGGAGCCGCTAGGGGTGTGAGCGAGATTGTGCGGATTCAGGGTCAAACCACCCCGAGCACTCCAGCCGCTGGTGGAGTTGGGAGAGCGGATGTTGGCCCACTCACTGAGGTTCGTTTTACCCAAAATCACCGCCCCCGCCAGCCGCAGACGCTGAACCACCGTGGCATCGACCGCCGGTTTCTCAGCGCCTAACAAAGCCAAAGAACCAGCCGTCGTCTCCATGGCATCGGCGGTCTCGATGTTGTCCTTGATCAGAATGGGCACCCCATGCAACGGACCGCGCTGGGGTGTCGCACGAGCCGCAGGGTTCACCTCGATCACGGCACGCAGACGCGGACCGGATTGGTCAATGGCAGTGATGCGGGCGAGGTAATGCTCCACCACTCGATTGGGGCTGAGATTCCCAGCACCGATCTGCTCCACCAGATCCGCCACGGTGAAACTCTGCCCCGGCGCAATCGCCGACTCACGCCGACAACCCGCCAGTGCCGCAGTGCTGGCTGCAACGGTGACACCGAGAAAGCGGCGGCGGGGGAAAAGCATATCTCAAAGCTTCGCAGGAAAGACGCAGAAACGTCAAGATCGTTCCATCTATCCAAAGGCTATGTCGCGTATGGGGAGGAGTGGGAAGATGGCTCTGTGAATCCTCCAACCGAGTTACCTTGATACTTCATGAGACGAAAAAGGCTGTCTGGCGAAATCCCCCTGCGTTTGTTTGACCCCACGCGTGGGCAGCTGGCGCTATCGGTGGGAGATCTGACCCCGGAGCGTCATCACCCTAGCCGGAGCAATTGTTTCACCATCCTCTGGATTCCCGCAGGGCGAGGTGTTTTCCATCGGGGATTGGATTCATATGCCTTTGAGGGCCCTGTTTTACTTTTTGGCTCTCCCTATCAGACGCTTTTCATCGAATCCTCCCCCCTGCTTGAGGGACAGGTGATCCTCTTCCACGCCAATTTCTTTTGCATCGAGACCTACCATCATGAGGTGGGCTGCAATGGGGTGCTTTTTAACGATCTCAATAACATCCCGCTGGTCCAGCCTGACGAGGCTTTCTCGATGGAGATCCAAAACCTTCTCCAGCAGATGCGCCAGGAACTGCAAGTGAGCGGGTTGGCCCATTCGGAGATTTTGGTTTCTTATCTCAAGGTCCTGCTGATCAAGGCGACTCGGCTCAAACTGGAGTCGCAACGTCAGGCCACAGACTTGATTGAGCCCGCCTCAAAACCTGTCCTCTTGATGGAACTGACCGACCTCATTGAACGCCATTTCAAAGAGCGTTTAGGCCCTGCAGACTATGCCCAGAGGCTGCACATCTCCTTGAAAGCCCTCGGCAAGCTGGTGAAAACACATCTGGGCAAGACACTGACGGATCTAATCCGTGAACGCACACTCCAGCATGCCAAGTGGCAACTCCTGCACACGCTGCGTCCGGTGAAGGAAGTAGCAGCGGAAGCCGGATTTTCTGACGAGCTCTATTTCAGCCGAGTTTTCAAACAAGAGACAGGTCTGTCCCCCAAGGCCTTCCGAGAGTTTGAAACGGCCATCCGTGGCGGGAGAAATCTGTCCATGGACTGACGGCTTGCGTCCATTTTATCGCATTCGATTCGAATGTAGGGACGAGTATGAATCAAACCCAAATTTTCTCTCTGGCAGCTCAAACAGATCGTCTTGGTATGGCAGTCACTCGGCTGGGGTTGGTTGTCGTTCTGCTCTGGATTGGCGGTTTAAAGATCTATAAATATGAAGCCGATGGCATCGTGCCTTTTGTCGCCAATAGCCCGCTGATGAGCTTTCTTTACAAGCATCCCGCGCCGGAATACAAGACCCATATGAATGCGGAAGGGCAACTGGTCCCGGCCAATCGGCAATGGCACGAGGATAACGGCACTTATGCCTTCTCATATGGCCTGGGGGCAGTCATTGTTCTTTATGGCTTGATGCTCTGCCTGCATCCCTGGCTGCCAGGAATCGCCACTCTGGGCAGCTTCTTGGTCGTAATCATGTCTTTGGTCACCCTGTCTTTTCTAATCACAACCCCAGAGACCTGGGTGCCTGCGCTAGGCGATAGCGAACATGGATTTCCTTATCTCAGTGGACGCGGTCGCCTAGTCCTCAAAGATGCCATCATGCTGGGAGCCGCGATGGTCACCATGGCCGACTCTGCCAAAGCTTGGCTCAAGAAGCGTGGTCAAAATATCTGATCTCGGTCAAGGCTACCCGAGCCTAGGCAGGAAAAGACCAACTGACGACCTGCCAGATCACCCACAGAAAGGGAATCAGAAAGACCACGAGAGCTAGTTTCTTCAGGGGCTGGCTGTAGCGGTAGAGGCGGGGGTGAAGCGCCCAAAACCAGTGGAAGTGGGCAAAAGCTCCAAGGGCGATGTAGGCCACGGCCAAAGCTTGAGCCTCCGCGCCACGCAAAAGCATGGAGGGACTGCGGCTACCGAAAAGCGGTGTCCAGCCACGTTCCAGACAGACCCATCCGTAAATCACTGGAATCAGCGCCAGTCCGATTCCGGCCAGATACATCGTCCCCCGACCGCCGCTGGGACCGTTGGCGAGGTCACCTACATCATCCCCCAAGGTGCGGTGTTCTGGAAAACGAAGGGGCGTCATAGCGGACAATGTGGACGAAGCCCTGAAGAAACCTGATTACTTTAACCCACCAATCTTACACCCCTGGGCCTCCATTTGTGGCTGAGGCACTGGGTTACCAGCCAGGATGGCATCCAGAGCATGGCGAAGATCTTTCGTCGTGGCGGCACGCTGACGCTTAGTGGGGCCGAGATAGAGGTCATTGATCCGACCTTGATAAAGCACCTCGCCCGTGGGTGAAAGCACCACCGCCTCGGGAGTGATCGTGGCTTTCACCAGTTTGGCGAGCTTTTGATCCTTATCCACCAGCACGGGGGCTTTCACCTCGTTCATGTCCGCATGCTGGAGGGCGACTTCGACGGTGATTTCACTGTCGGAATGGATCAGAGAAACCGCCGCGCGATCCGCATAGTCCGCCGCGATGGCATTGATCTCCTTCATGAAAGGGCGGGTGGTGGAGCAGAAGGGCGAGACAAAAAACAGGACGACAGCTTTTTTATCCCCGGCGACTAGAGGCGTGTGCATCTGACCATCCGTGCCTTGGAGTTCCAGAGCGGGTTCTGCGGCAGAAAGGGAGAGGAAACTCGTCACAAACAATACCGCCAGGGCAACCCGTGTGTTTTGAAAGAATCGCATTGGGTGAGTGTGGTGGATCATTCCAGGTTCTGCAATCTCTTCAGATGCTGAGCCTGAGCGTAGTGATAAGAATATGAAAAGACGGACAGAAAAAGGATTGCGATGGGCAGAGTCATAGAGCTGCCCTCAAACGCCTGCACCTCCAACAACTGAGCCAAGAGAACGAGCGCTGACAAAATGAAGATCACCAGTGCCAGCGTCCGACTCCGGTAAATGCCCAGTTCATATCTTAGAAGCCGTTTTTTGTATCGAGTAAGCTCCATTTTCATGACCGGAAACCAAACGTAGCCGTCAAATCTGATCTTTCCCGCCGCTCAGTGCCCTTTCGAATTCAACCCTCGTGCTTTCTCAGCACGATAAACGGCAAATACGGATCGCACCCAGACAAAGCTCAGAAACCCAAGTCCGACTAGCCACTCAGGATTTTGGAAACGAAGCATCGGCAAAGCAGCTAACCATCCTAGGAGGCTAAGAACCCCACCAAACATAGCCAACAGTGCAGATGGAAAACGGGCTCCCAGCACCCAAAAAGACCCCAGGGTATAAATGCCACCCAGGCCCGCAAAAAGGCCAAAGTAAAGGTCAAACTCTCGAAACAAAAAGAGCAAAGCCGCCCACACGACGGTGAACAAGGCCCATACGGCAATCGCCATAGCAAAACAGATCCTGGCCAACACAATCTCATTCAATGGCGGTGATTCGATGAAGTTCATGCTCCCATTCCTGCGGATTTCTCCTCCAGAAAGGATCAATCGGAACAGCCTATTTTTACCCCCCCCCGCCCCTTCCCTGGCGTAACCGCCAGTTGACGCCCCCCCTTCCCTGCACTATCCAGAATCTCCGGCGCGCTTTCTGCTGCGACGGGCATTCGTAAATCCCACTCACACTCAAATGGTCAAAATCGGCATCAATGGTTTCGGGCGCATCGGCCGCCTCGTGTTTCGCGCAATCTGTGATCAGGGCCTCCTGGGCAAGGAGATCGAAGTCGTCGCCGTGAACGACCTCGTGCCTGCTGACAACCTGGCCTACCTGGTCAAGTATGACTCCACTCAGGGGAAAGCGAAGGAAGAAGTTTCCTCCAAGAAGAGCAGCCCTGAACTGGCTGAAGACGACATCCTGGTCGTGGACGGTCATGAGATCAAGTGCCTCGCCGTGCGTGCGGGTCCTTCCGCCCTGCCATGGAAAGAACTCGGCGTGGACATCGTCATCGAGTCCACCGGTCTCTTCACCGAGCGCAGCAAGGCTCAGGGTCACATCGACGCTGGCGCTAAGAAAGTCATCATCTCCGCTCCTGGTAAGGAAGAGGACATCACCATCGTCATGGGCGTGAACCATGAGAAGTATGATCCTGCCACTCACCACGTGATCTCCAACGCTTCCTGCACCACCAACTGCTTGGCTCCTGTCGTGCACGTGTTGCTGAAAGAAGGTTTCGGCGTGGAAGAAGGTCTGATGACCACCATCCACAGCTACACCGCCACCCAGAAGACCGTGGACGGCCCAAGCGCCAAAGACTGGAAAGGTGGCCGCTCCGCCGCCATCAACATCATCCCAAGCAGCACTGGCGCCGCCAAGGCTGTGGGTCTGGCGATCCCTGAAGTGAAGGGCAAGCTGACCGGTATGTCCTTCCGCGTGCCAACCCCAACCGTCTCCGTGGTGGACCTCACCGTGAAGACCGTGAAGGAAACCAGCTACAAGGAAATCAGCGCGGCTATGAAGAACGCCAGCGAGACCTACCTCAAGGGTATCCTGGGCTGGACCAAGGACGAAGTGGTCAGCACCGACTTCATCCACGACTCCAGCAGTTCCGTCTTCGACGCGGGTTCCGGCATCGAGCTGAACAGCAAGTTCTTCAAACTGGTGTCCTGGTATGACAACGAGTGGGGTTACTCCAACCGCGTCGTTGACCTAGTGAAATACATCGTGAGCAAAGGCCTGTAATTCTTTAGAACACAGCACCCCTTTCAAACCCACAACGGGCCGGCTCGCGAGAGTCCGGCCCGTTTTTTGTATTTGGAGCGCACGCGTCTCGCGTGCTGTCTTTGGCGTCCCGCCGAAGACCGTCCAATCAATCACCGAAACCACTCTCAAATCCACCTCACTCAACGGTTTCCTGCGAGGATGCAGGAAACAGTAGGCGAGACGCCTGCGCTCCATTCCCCCCTTCCAATCCCATGAACACATCCCCCATGACTAACAAACTCCGCATCAATCCTCTCGTCCATACCAACTCCACCAAACGACAGGGCTTTTCCACCCTCCCGCCGTTACCGCCTTCATCACCTTCTTAGTTTGTTAGACCACCGCTGCGCGTGCGGTGCCTGCTCGACGCGCACCAACCATGTTCCCCTATCTCGCGCAACTTCGCACCTTACCCAGGCCTTTTTGGATTCTCATCGGGGCCACCTTCGTGAATCGGTTCGGGCTTTTCGTCTGGCCCTTCCTCACCATCTTCATCACCCGCAATGGCAACACCGCCACCGAAGCGGGTCTAGCAGTCGCGGCTTACTCCACCGGCTCTTTTGGGGCCGCTATTCTCGGAGGATGGCTGGCTGACCGTCTCGGGCGCAACATCACGCTCGCCTTAGCCTCCTTCGGCAGCGCCGTCTGCATGATGACCTTGTCTCAAGCCAGCGATTGGAGGGTGCTGTCGGTCATCGCTTTCGCCACCGGTCTCATCGGCGAATCCGGACAACCTGCGGGTAGTGCCTTGATTCAAGACCTCGTCCCCACAGACAAACGCGTTTTGGCCTTTGCTGTGCATCGCTTCGCCGTGAATCTCGGCTGGTCCGTAGGCCCTGCTGTGGCGGGTTTACTCGCCGAGAGTTCGTTTTTCTGGCTCTTCGTCGTGGATGCCGCCACCTCGGCTTTCTTCGGCATGATCGCCTGGACGAGCCTTCCTCGTGGTAGGCGCACAGAAGCCCATAAGGCGGGCTGGAGACCTGCCCTGGTCTCCATTCGGCAAAATCCATCCTTTCTCGCCTTAGCCGCCGCGTGCCTCTGTGTCGCGTGGGTCTTCAGACAAACCTCCACCAGCTTCCCGCTGCACTTTGAGCGTAGCGGTTTACCCATGACGTGGTGCGGGCTCGTGCTGGCCATGAATGGCCTCATGATCTGTCTGCTGGAAATCCCTCTCGCCTCCTTCACGCGAGTCTGGCCCGTGAAGACGATGCTCGGCCTCGGCTATGTGCTCATGGGGGGCGCGTTTCTGTTTTTCCAGGTGGGAGGCAGCTTACTGATCTTCATCGTCATGATGATCGTCTTCACGCTGGGGGAAATGTGCTCCTTCTCCCGCCAGCAAGCTTATGCAGCCAGCCTCGCCCCTGAAGATATGCGGGGACGGTATGCGGGCTTCTTGAGCTTTGCGTGGTCAGCGGGTGGCATCGTCACCTCGGTGCTATCCATGCAGCTTTATGAAATCAATCCTGGTTGGCTTTGGTTCATCACCGCAGGTCTTGGCATCACGGCCGCACTGCTCATCTCCCGATCCGGTCGTTCAGAGCAAACTTGAGTGCATGTGCATTTCAGTCATGACAGCGTGCGTGCTGCCTTGCTAGGCTCACGCACGCTTTGGCGTAAATGTCTGATCGCATGACTCTGGGCCTGTTCATTCCCTGCTACATTGACCAACTCTACCCGCAAGTGGGTAAGGCCACATGGAAGCTGTTGACGGAGCTCGGTTATCAAGTGGCCGTGCCAGAACGCCCGTCATGCTGTGGGCAACCGATGGCCAACTCCGGCTATGCTCACCTGGGGGCGGGCTGCGTCACGGACTTCGCCCTGGAGTATGCTCGATTCGATCACATCGTCAGCCCATCGGGCAGTTGTGTGCTGCACCTCAAAGAGAGGCTGGAAGCGCAGCACTCTCCCCTCGCTCATCGGGTGCATGAGCTGTGTGAGTTCCTGCATGACATCGTCCAAGTGAAGTCTCTACCCACACGCTTTCCTCATCGGGTTGGTTTGCATCAGAGCTGCCATGGCCTGCGCGGGCTGGGGCTTGGGCGAGCCAGTGAGTGCATAGTGCCTGCCTTCTCCAAACCCGCACAGCTTCTCCAAATGGTGTCTGAGTTGGAACTCGTGCCGCTGGATCGCTGCGATGAATGCTGTGGCTTTGGCGGCACTTTCTCAGTCTTTGAAAGCGATGTCTCTACGTCCATGGGCCGCGACCGCATCCACGATCACATCCGCAACGGTGCCGAGGTCATCACCAGTGCCGACATGTCCTGCCTCATGCACCTCGGTGGACTGCTAGCCCGCGAAGCTCCACAGGTGAAAGTGATGCACATCGCGGAAATCTTGGCAGGCACGGAATGCTTATCTCACCTCTCTTAGCACCATGTACATTAAACTGCTCGTTCAGTGTGTCTTTGTCAGTGGGGCGGTGGGCTTTGCCTTCGTTGTTCTGAGCTTTCTCGCCTTTGATTCAGCACTACGCAAGCTTGCCCAGCACCACCCCGAACGCTGGATTAAGCTTGGTAAACCCATTGGATTTTTTTGGCAACCTAAGATGCCATTCAAAACCGTGAGCGGCTCAGTCGCCCGAACCAATCTTTACAATCAATGGATTCATCGACCATTGATCGATCTTGTCGCAGAAGACCTTCCAATCAACGAGCTCACTCGTATGAGGCGATTTTCAAGGATAAGCACCTTCTCCTCGGCTGGTTTTTTGGCCCTCTTATTGGCATCGATCGCGGTCGTTTTAATTAGCTAATCATATTTGCTTCACCCATGAATCATCCTTCCGCAGCCCGAGATTTCCTGCGCGATCCTGAGCGTGCGGCGTGGCATGATCAGACGCTGTGGATGGTGCGGAGCAAGCGTGACCGCATGGCTGCGCGAGTTCCAGAATGGGAGCAGCTCCGCGAAGCGGCCTCGCAGATCAAAAAACACACGCTGGCTCATCTCGCGGATTACTTGGAAGAGTTTGCCGACAAAGCCGAAGCCAACGGCATTCACGTGCATTGGGCTGCGGATGGGGATGAGCATAATCGCATCGTCCACAGCATCCTGAAGCGACACCACGTAAACAAGCTCGTGAAGAGCAAATCCATGCTCACGGAGGAATGCCACCTCAATCCCTACCTTCAGCAGCATGGCATCGAGGTGATTGATACCGATCTGGGCGAGCGCATCGTGCAGCTTCAGCAGAAATCACCGAGCCACATCGTCATGCCCGCCATTCATTTGAAGCGGGCCGAGGTAGGGGAAGTTTTTCATGAGCATCTAGGCACCTCCGCAGGCCTCGATGATGCCCAGCAACTCACCGAAGCCGCGCGCCAGCATTTGCGCAGTCACTTCCTCACGGCCGATGCAGCGCTGACGGGCGTGAACTTTGCCGTGGCGGAAACAGGCGGCTTTGTGGTCTGCACCAATGAAGGCAATGCCGATATGGGAGCGCATCTCGCCCCGGTCCACATCGCCTGCATGGGCATCGAAAAGATCATCCCCAAACAAAAAGACCTGGGTGTGTTTCTCCGCCTGCTTGCACGCAGTGCCACCGGTCAACCCAGCACCGTCTTCAGTTCGCATTTCCTCAAGCCTCGTCTGGGTCAGGAAATGCATCTGGTGCTGGTGGACAACGGACGCAGCCGACAGCTCGCACGCCCCGACTTTCACCAATCCCTGGCCTGCATTCGTTGTGCGGCTTGTTTCAATACCTGCCCGGTGTATCGGCGCAGTGGCGGTTACAGTTACAGCTACTTCATCGCCGGCCCGATCGGCAGCATCCTCGCGCCGAATGTGGATAAAGCCGCCCACAGCAGCATGCCCTTTGCCTCAACCCTCTGCGGTTCATGCTCGAATGTCTGCCCGGTCAAAATTGACATCCACACGCAACTCCTGAAATGGCGGCAGGAGATCAGCCAAGCCGGGCTCCAGCCTGCGTGGAAAACCCTGTCCATGCAGGTCATGGCGTGGATCATCCAACGCCCGCTTCTCTTCCGCTTCAGCGGCTGGCTAGCCCGCAAGGGACTCCCGCTCGCCAACCTGCTGAAGCTGGACCCCTGGACTCAACACCGAGATCTTCCCGAGCCACCTCAAGAGTCTTTCAGGCACTGGTATAACAACCAATCGAACAAGACTCCTGTTAATTCTGAAAATCGTGTTAATCCTGTCCCAAAAGGACCCACGCCCACCCCATGAGTCGAACCACCATTCTCCATGCCGTGCGTCAGGCTCAAGATGTGAGGGCACACCGCCATCCTCCTCATGAGGTCAAGACGACTCCAAGCTTTGATCTCAACACTACCCCCTCCTTAGCTGAATTCATCGCCACACTGGATCTGATCGGCGCTCAAGTCATCCGAGGTCGCAGCTTCTCCGAAGCCGCCGCGTGGCTGAGTGAAAACGTGCCTGCGCAGGCCTCCACCGCCTCACGAGTGGTCGAGCTTCCCGGCACCGTGGATCTCTCTGCCATCCACGATCCGCACCTGCTGGATGGCATTCATACGGCGATCCTCCCGGCACGCTTTGGCGTGTGTGAAAATGGAGCGGTCTGGCTGGATGAAACGGAGCTCGGCCCGCATCGTGTTCTCCCCTTCATCGCCGAGCACCTCTTCCTTGTTTTAAAGGCACGGGAACTTGTTTCCACCATGCACCAAGCTTACCAACGCATCGGCTCCATCGAGACGGGCTTCGGCCTGTTCCTGGCAGGTCCATCGAAGACCGCCGATATCGAACAATGCCTCGTCATCGGTGCCCATGGCGCACGCGGGGCCACGGTTTTCATCCTCGATTGATGACCACGCCCCCTCCAGCTTTGATCGAAACCACCTGCGATGGTCCCAAGACCACACGCTGGGTCCTCGAGGCTGCCGATCACCCTGCCCTGAGCACGCACCGCATTGCCCGTCTTGGCATTGACGAGGCCGTGGCCCCTTACACTCGAGTGCGGCTCAATCCCAGCGGCAGCTTCATTATGATCTGCCTCCGCGGCCACGCCCAGGTCCTCCTGGATGGCCGCTGGCATCGTATCGGCCCAGGCACCGTCTGCATGGCTCCCCCACGAGTTCCCAACGCCTTCCAGGCACTGCCCGGCAAAGTCTGGCAGTTTCTCTGGGTGCGGTATGAGGAACCAGCATTCGTCACCCCCTTAGTCAGTGCAGCATCTCCCGTTCGCTTAAAGCTGGATGCCTCTCAACTGGAGCGCATTTGGTTAGGCTTACGCACCGAATGGGAAAGCACACGCGATGCGAAGGCCTTGCACCACTGGCTCGAACTTCTCCAGCATCATACCCGCCGCATGGCCGAACCCTGGCGACGCGATGAACGTCTGCGCCGACTCTGGGAAGAGGTGGAGTCACGCTTGGCAGAAGACTGGACCCTCGCCTCCCTGGCCCATGCTGCGCATGTCAGTGAAGAGCACTTCCGTCGGCTCTGCTGGAAAGAACTCGGTCGCAGTCCCATGGCCCATCTCACTGCCTTGCGCATTCGCTCCGCGCAGAACCTGCTTAGCAACACCCACGACAAGCAGGAAGTCATCGCTCAGCAGGTTGGCTATCGCAGCCCCATCGCCTTCTCCCGGGCTTTTCGTCGCTGGGCGGGCTGTCTCCCTTCGGATTATCGCAACCGAGGCTGAGCCCTCATTCGAGGTTTTCAGACTCTTTGGATTTGGGTTTTAACAGCAATGCGAGAAGTCCAAACGTCAGTGCCCACAAACCACCCACGATCCAACCCGCCAGCACATCCGTGGGCCAATGTACCCCGAGATAAACGCGACTGATCCCCACCCCGAGGGTGATGACGACCGATAATGTGATGATATAAAGCCGCACCCGAACCGAAGACTGTGTCCGTGCCAGCAGCACCCCCAACGTCAGGTAAACGAGAGCTGACATCATCGCATGACCGCTGGGAAAGCTCGCGCTCGATACCCAAACACCGTGAGGAACGAGGTCTGGACGCGGACGATCAAACAAGTTTTTCAAGCCGCTGGAAAGCATCATGCCACTGGTGATGGCCACGGCTGTCAGCAGTGCCAGTCGAGCCCTTCCTAACAGCAGCATCAGGCCCACCGAGGCGACGGTTAGCCCTGTGAGCAGAGCAAACCCACCCAAAGCCGTGACATCCCGTCCCATCTCCTCCAGCCATTTGGGGCCGATGGGGTCGGCTGGATCACCCGGCTCACGCATGGCCAAGAGAATCTTTTGATCATAGCTATGCTGTTCCTCTTCCCAGACACTCTCAGCCAGATCGATAAAGGCAAGTGACCCTGCCGCGAGGAGCAACAACGCCCCAGGGATGAGAGGCTCTTGATGCCATCGTTTGATTTGAGTCAGTAACAAAGAGGGAAGCTTAGCAATCATGCGGTCACAAAGGAATATCAGGCCATTGGCTCAGGGCAAACGGACCTTCTTTTGCCTATGGATTCGGAGGTCGCAGTCTCTTTGGCGGTCTGGGGTCGGGTGCATTTCAATCACCTAGGTGTGGACGCCCAATCGCGAATCTGATGAAATGATGTGCGTTAATGACTTATCACCATGCGCTTCATCGCTTCTTTTTTCATGCTCATCACTCTCGCCTCCATGGTGAGAGCCGAGAGCGTTTCTCTCTTTGATGGGAAAACCCTCGACGGTTGGGATTACGACCCCAGCATCTGGCGTGTGGAAGATGGCATGATCACAGGCGGGTCCACCACGGAAAAGATCAAGCAGAACTACTTCATCTGCACGAACCGGAGTTATCAAAACTTCGATCTCAAAATGAAGATCAAATGCAGTGGTGACCCAACCACGGGCCTGATCAACAGCGGCATCCAGATCCGCAGTCTGCGGGTACCAGGAGGGCATCACATGAGTGGGTATCAAGTGGACTGCGGCCAAGGCTGGTTTGGCAAGATCTACGATGAGTTTCGTCGAAACAAAGTCATTGCCGAACCTCTCGATGAAGCCGCTTTGGACAAGGCTGTGGATGTCTATGGCTGGAATGAATATCGCATCCGCGCGGAAGGCACACGCATCCAAGTCTGGATCAATGATGTGGCGGCCATTGATTACACGGAAACGGATTCGAACATCGCTCTCGATGGTCAGATCGGTCCTCAGGTTCATAGTGGCGGTGCCTGTTTGGTGCAGGTGAAAGACATCACACTGGAGGAACTACCACCGACTTCCCAAGCGCCCACGTGGAAATCCCTCGGTGGGGTTGAAGGCGCACGCAAGCTGGTCGCGCCACCACTAACACCAAAGCCGCAAGCCAGCAGCGCGCAGCCCAAACGAGACATCAGTTACAACAACATTCAAGGCACCCCTAGAACGGCCCAAGAACAACGGAAGCTCTTCCATCTCCCTGAAGGTTACGACATCGAACTGGTTGTTCAGGAGAGCGACGGACTGGGCAAATTCGTCAGTGTTTACTTTGACCAACGTGGGCGGATGTGGACGCAGACAGCCCTCGAGTATCCCGTGGATGCCAATGAAAACCCAGCGGCTGCTGAAGCCGTTTATGAGGGGCGCGGGAAGGACAAAGTCCTCGTTTATCCACGTGAGGCCTTGAACCAAAAGATTCCCTCAACTGGACTGACCGATCCGACGATCTTTGCCGAGGGTCTCGCCATCCCGCTCGGCATTCTGCCCTGGGGGAACGGGGACACGTGTTACATCCAGCACGGCCATGATCTCAAGCTCTTCAAAGACACGAATGGGGATGGTCAAGCCGACACTCATGAGGTGGTCCTAACAGGTTTCGGGGTGCAAGACTCCCATCTCTTCCCGCATCAATTCACCCGCGCCCCAGGTGGCTGGATCTGGATGGCTCAGGGCTTGTTCAATAACAGCCAGGTCCATAAACCCGGCAGCAATGAGATCGTGGATTACCCCAAGTGCGGCATGGCCCGCATGCGACCTGACGGCAGCCAATTCGAAGTCACCAGCGTGGGACCTAACAACATTTGGGGCTTAGCGATCACTGGCGAAGGCGAAGCGTTCATCCAGGAGGCCAACGACTATGGCTATCCCATCATGCCTTTCCATGAATACGCCTATTACCCAGGTGGGATGGAAGCCCTCAAAAAGAGCTACCAACCAGCGTTCCCCCCTCAAGCTGAGTTCCGCATGGGCGGCACTGGACTGAGTGGCCTAGCTCTGATTGAAAGCGGTCCCCTCCGAGATGCCAAGGCCGCCCATATCATGGCCGTGGCCAATCCGATCACCTCCAAGGTCCAAACTCTCGCCATGCATCGTGATGGTGCGTATTGGAAGCTCGAACAACTCCCCGACCTCATCACCTGCGATGATCCCTTTTTCCGCCCCGTGGGACTCACCAACGGCCCCGATGGCTGCATCTACATCGTGGATTGGTATAACAAAATCATCTCCCACAACGAAGTTCCCCGCTCGCACCCTGACCGGGACAAGACCCGAGGCCGCATCTGGAGGATCGTCCCGAAAAAAGCCTCAAGGCCCATCCCCGACTTCACTCAACTCAGCACCGATGCACTCATCCCGATGCTCGGACAAAAGCCCATTGGTCGAATGCACATGGCTTGGCAGACGTTAGCGGATCGAAAAGCATTGCCCGCCACTCATTGGGCTGTGTCTGACTATGCGGCTCCTGCCGCTACACGTCAGATCCGAGAGTATGCTGGCGAGCTTACTGAGGAAAACATGATCAAGCTTCTCGCCTTCGCCAAGCCTAGCCTCCCCGGCCCCTTAGCGCCCTCCTCACGCAGCAAGCAGTTACTGCCCATCCGTGAGGCTTATGATCGGGAGTTCGAACGTTTCCTTGTCCGCATGTTCTTGGAGAAACAGCCGGATGTCGTCGCTGCGTTTCTCGACTCAGAGGCGGCTTCGAAAGTCCCCCTTGAAGCACGTTTACTTGCGGCGTTAGCGCTTGAACCCAAAGCCAGCGCTGCACGCGTTGCGCGTCTCCTCCCGCTCTTGGATCGTTCCCCCAATGAAGAAGAACTCTTGCGTCTCGCTCAATTTCCCCATGAGGAAGGGGTGGCTCAGGCTTTGAGGCAACTTCTCACGCAGCCAAAATCGCAAGCAGTGGTGGCTGAAAAACTCCTGGCTCAACGCACCAAGTTAGACCCTTCTCAACTCGCGCCTTTTTTGACGGATGCCGCTCACGCCATGCTCCAGTCCAAAGAGGCTCGGTCCTTAGCTCTTCAACTCATCAGCGGTTTTCAGCTTCAGGGGCTTGAAGACGAATTGATCACCTGGGTCAAAAGCGCACCTGACGTCCCCCTGCTCCACACGCTGAGAGACCTTCGCAGCACCGAAGTCAAACTGTTTGCCAAGCTGGCTCAAGAGCCCCCAGACTCCGCCCTTCGGGACGCTGCCGTCGAGGCCTTGGCGGCCTCTAGTTCAGAAGAAGCAGGTGCGCAATTTTTGTCACTCTATCCTGCGTTAACGCCTGCTCAACGCCGAGGTGCCCTCAAAGCGCTTTCCAGTTCGAAATCGGGCGCGAAGACCGTGGTTCAAGGTCTCTTGGACGAGACACTTCCTCAGTCTGACCTTGAGGGTTCCACGGTTGAACGTCTGGCCATTGTGCTGGGAGATGATCCCCTCGTGACTCAGTTGCAGAAGAAGTTAGGCGGCGTGTTTCGGGACGTCTTGCTGCTGGATGGTCGCGATACCGCTTGGGTGGATAGCCAGATCCATCTTGAAGGCCCGTTTACCGTCGAAGCCTGGGTGCGTTTGTCCCCCGGCATCAGCAATGAAGACAGCCTTCTGGGCAGCCAAGGACAGATCGATCTCAATTTCTTCCGCTCCCAATTCCGGGTCTGGATCGGAGGGGGTGTGAACGACATCGTCACCTCGAAGAAACCGATGACGCCCGATCTCTGGACCCATCTAGCCGTGACTCGAGATGCGGAGGGTGTGTTCCGCCTCTATCAAAACGGTGAATTGGATGCCACCAGTTCCCGTCGGCACACCGGCCGTTTCGAAAACTGCAAGATCGGCTGGAGCGGCCCCCATCAAGGCACCTCGGGTGTGATCACTGAGTTTCGCGTTTGGAAGTCGGCTCGAAGTGCCACCGAGATTCGATCGACCTTTGATCGCTCTCTCGAAGCTGACGATGGCCACATCGCTTATCCGACCTCCAAGAGTCGCTTTAGCCTCGGTGCACGCCTCGCCAAAACGCTCGATACACCGCCCCTCCTGACTGAAGAACAAGCGCAGGCCTTGGAAACGAAGTTTGCCAAATACTCCGCTCTTACGACTCAAGGTAATGCCCAAGCTGGGAAGGCCCTCTCGGCCCTGTGCCTAGCCTGCCATCAGATCGGTAACACCGGAGGCCAGATCGGCCCCAACCTCAGCGGTGCTGGGGCCATGGGACTGGAGGCGGTGCTGCGCAATATCCTCACCCCCAATGCGGCCATGGAACCCGGTTATCGCATCTTCCGAATGGAGATGACCAATGGCGATCTGCTGGATGCCTTTTACGTCAATGAAGACACCCAGGCCTATGTGGTGCGTCAGCCTGGAATGGCAGATCGTCGCATCCCTAAAACCGGCGTGCGTCATACCCAATTCATCCGCCGCAGCCTCATGCCCGAAGGACTTCTGGATGGCCTACAGGACCAACAAGTGGCGGATTTGTTAGCGTATCTCATGACGCTGAAGGGCTAGGTTATCAAGGAGAGGGACTTGCAGCCTCAGCCCAAGGAGAGGGACTTGCCAAGTCCCTTCATCATTCCCGGCACTTGGCAAGTGCCGCTCCTTGAATCCGCTTGGCAAGTCCCTTCCCTTGGGATAATCCCACGGCATGCATCCCACCCCTGCCGAACCCTCACCCGTCAAATCCACCGCTCCGGCGGATCTGGAAATCAAGGATGCTCAGATCATCTTCAGCCAAGTCTGGAAAGAGCTGGAGGACGAATATGGACGCGAGAAACTGCGCTTCCCAAAAGAGCTCATTTTGCTCGGCGGTGCCCCCGGCGCGGGGAAAGGGACCAACACCGATTTCATTCGGAAACTCCGAGGCATCACGGCGGAACCCATCGTGGTGAGTGCGCTGCTCGACAGCCCTGAGGCTAAAAAACTCAAGTCCCAAGGCGGCATGGTGGGAGATCGAGAAGTGGTCAGCATTCTCATCCGCAAGCTGCTGGAACCTGAGCAACAGAATGGTGCCATCCTGGATGGATTCCCTCGCACCAAGGTTCAGGTGGAGTGTCTGAAATTGCTCTTCGATGAAATGATGCGGCTGCGCCGCGACTTCTCCGAAACCCCCGAAGCCTTCCATTTCAAGCAGCCCATCTTTCACATCATGGTGCTGTTCGTGGATGAGAGCGAAAGCATCGCTCGACAGCTCAAGCGCGGTCAGGAAGTGCTGGCTCACAATGAAGAGGTGCGCCGCTCCGGTCTAGGTGAACTCTGGGAGGAACGAGCGACGGACTTTGATCCCGCTCTGGCACGGAATCGTTACAAGGTCTTCAAAGAAAAGACCTATGATGCCTTGGTTTCCCTGAAGGAGATCTTCCACTATCACTTCATCAATGCCCAGGCCTCGCTGGAGCGGGTGCAGGAAAACATCGTTCGCGAACTCGAATACCAGAGCTCCCTTGAACTGGATCCCCGCACCTTCGACCTTCTGCGCAAGCTGCCGCTGGCCAGCGAGATCGTCCGTCATGCTCGCCAGGATCTGGTGCGGCGGTTGGATAGCTACAAGGTTGAGAAACCTGACCTGATGAACGCCGTGGTGACCTTCATCGAAGAAAAGATGATGCCCATCATCGTTCGCCACGCCATCTCAGGCCGGGCGGATATCAATTCGGAAGATGCTCTCTTTCACGATCCTCAGGCCCTGGCGATTTTGATCGATGTCTTCTCCGAGCGCGGTTTCCACGCAACCGTGGATCTCCATCACATTGAGATCCCTGAGAAGTTTGATCTCCAAACCGGTCAGATCCAGTGCCGGAAGAAAAAGGTCTTTCGCTTTGGCATCCGGTTCAAGGGATCAGAGATCCGTCGCGGATAACATGGGCCTCACGCCATCATTGCCTCTCGACGTGGCCTGAATCAGCGATAGGGAGAGGAGTTCATGTCCCCCTCCCGACTCGACTTTCGCCTAGAAGCCCGCGCCAGCGGTTCGCGCGCTCGTGCCGCCACTTTCCGCACGCTGCATACCACCGTGCGCACGCCTTTGTTCATGCCGGTCGGCACCCAGGCGACTGTGAAGGCGCAGCTTCCCGAGAGCCTACATGAGTCGGGTTCACAAATCCTCCTGGCCAATACCTATCACCTGCTACTACGCCCCGGTCCGGAGGTGTTTCAGAAGATGGGAGGCATCCATCCTTTCATGCAGTGGCCGGGCTCCGTGCTCACGGATTCAGGCGGGTATCAGATCTTCTCGCTTCCTCACTCCCGTTCCATGCGTGAAGAAGGCGCGGTGTTTCAGAGTTATGTAGATGGCCGCCGCATCCTGCTGAGTCCTGAACTGAGCATCGAAACTCAGATGGCCATCGGCAGTGATATCATGATGGTGCTGGATCAGTGCATCCCCTCGACAGCGGATGAAAAGGCAGCCCGGGCGGCGCTCCAAATTACCCAACGCTGGGCCGTGCGCAGTCTGGCGGCGCGCAAGGACTCGCCTCAATCCATGTTCGGCATTGTTCAGGGAGCCTTGTATCCGCACCTGCGGCAGGAGAGTGCCGAGGGGCTGATGCAGCTTCCTTTTGATGGATTTGCCATCGGCGGCTTGGCGGTCGGGGAGGCCAAACAAGAGCGCGAAGACACCTGCGAAGTCACCGCCGCACTCCTGCCGGAGGATCGTCCGCGTTACCTCATGGGTGTCGGCACGCCTCTGGATGTGCTGGAGGCAGTGCATCGCGGAGTGGATATGTTTGACTGCATCATCCCCACGCAGGTGGCTAAGCATGGCACCGCTTTCACTTCGCGTGGTATGGTTCAGATCCGTCGCACCGTGCATAAGTTCTCGGATCGACCGCTTGATCCCGCCTGCACCTGTTCAGCATGCCAGAAATACAGCCGGGCTTACCTGCATCACTTGGTCAAAACTCAAGAACCCTTGGGCTGGCAGCTCATGGGCCAGCATAACATTCATTTCTACCATCAACTGATGCGAGAGATCCGTCAGAGCATCTTGGAGGATTGCTTTCTGAAGCTGTATGAGGAAAAGCGTCAGATCCTCCAGGCCGAAGATCTCGACTTCCCTGTTACCCAGGAACGCCCACCCGTCATCAGTCCCGATCACGGTCACCGAATCGGCGATTACGAACTCCAACTCGATCCCGGCAAACCCGCCCGCATTGTGCATGTCACCTCGGGCAAAACCGTCCCCACGGAGGCTGATATCCATCAATGGCCCCAAGCGGCTCAACTGGCCCTTCATCTTCGTTTACCCGCCGATCAATCTCCGGAGGAGGCAACCCCATTGATCATATGGGATCTGGACCTGGGAGCGGCAGATTCAGCCCTTGCAGCCATCCTTGTGTATGAAGAGGAATCCTCCAAAGGCCCGGTGCGTCCCATGCATCTCGTCAGCCTAACAGAAGATGTTTCCGCGCTTCGTCTCGCGCTGAGTCACAAGCGTTATTTCGCCTACCTTCGCCATGGCGCAGCGGATACCGTCCTGCGTCGCGGACACTGGAAATCACGCTATCGCGAGGGTTTGAGCTGGACGCTTTTGCAAGGACCGTTGGCAGCAATCCAGGCGCAAGCACCCGGCCCTGCGGAGATGATTTTGGGCCTCCCGGAGACGATTTCGGAGCCTATCTCCACAACCGCCTCAGCATAGCCGGATAATCCAAAGGCAAATCCTGCACCCTGCATGGTGCGGACCGTTCCTTATGGCATGGTTAACTCCATGTCCCCCCGTCTGCTGCTGTCCATCCTTCTTTCACTGCCCGCCTTTATCGTGGCAGTGGAGCCGGTGAGCTTTAGTCGAGACGTCTTGCCCATTCTCTCTGACAATTGTCTGAGCTGCCATGGCCAAGATGAAGCGCATCGCAAAGCGGATTTGAGACTCGACACTCGTGAGGGAGCCCTCGCAGTGATCAAGCCTGGCCAGCCCCACGCCAGTGATTTCATCAGCCGGATTCTCACCGAGAATCTCGACGATCTGATGCCCCCGCCGAAGTCCCATAAACCTCGGCTCACCGCAGACCAAACAGCGACTCTCCAACGCTGGATTCAAGAAGGAGCCCCCTGGGGTAAGCATTGGGCCTTTGAGAAGCCTGTTCAGCGACCGGTGAAAGGGCATCCCGTGGATCACTGGGTTCGAGCTCGATTGTCCAAAGAGGGTCTCTCCCCTTCCCCAGAAGCACCTCCACACACGCTCCTGCGCCGGCTCTCCTTCGACCTCACGGGCCTTCCGCCGACGCCTGCGGATGTCGCCGCTTTTTCACCCCCTCAGTTTGAGGAAACGGTGGATCGCTTGTTAGCCTCCCCACACTTCGGTGAACGCATGGCCATGTGGTGGCTGGATGCCGCCAGGTATGCAGACACCGATGGATTCCAGGCGGATGCCAACCGAACCAACTGGCCCTGGCGAGACTACGTGGTGCAGTCCTTCAACGAGAACAAACCCTTCGATCAATTCACGCTGGAACAATTCGCAGGCGACCTCTTGCCCAATGCCACCGCAGAACAAAAGATCGCCACGTGTTTTCACCGCAACCACATGACCAATGGTGAAGGAGGGCGGGATAAAGAGGAGTCGCGGGTAGATTATGTGATTGATCGCGTCAATACCACCGGCACGGTTTGGCTCGGCCTAACGTTAGGTTGCACGCAATGTCACACGCACAAGTTTGATCCCATCACTCATGCGGACTACTACAGCCTCGCAGCTTTCTTCAATAGCATCGATGAAGATGGCCGTGCAGGCACGAATGCTAAGCCCTACCTGAGCTATCAATCGCCCCTCTCCAAACGAGCCGTTCGCGAAGCGGAAGCGCTGGTGGCTGAGCGGACGCCTCTGGAAAAGCAAGCACGTGCCGCTGCTGAATCACCTTTTAAGAACTGGCTCCAAGATCGGTGGCAAAGCACCAAGCCCAGTTACAAAGCGTGGCAGGTGCTGCACGGCCAATTGGAGTCCGAGGAAGGCACCCTCCTGAAACAAGAAAAAGACGGCACCGTGCAGGCCTCAGGTCCGAATCGAAAGCAGGATGACTATCGGCTCATCGCGCCCGTGAAACAGTCACGCATCACAGGCCTGAAGCTGGAAGTGTTTCCCCACGCCAGTCATACTCAGGGAGGTTTATCACGAGGAGCTTCAGGAGAGTTCATCCTGACAGACATTAAAGTTCAGGTGCGCCGCCGAGGCAGCACCCAGATCCGCGACATCGCCGTGAAGAATGCGGTGGCCGACGCCGAGTTCACTCCCACCGATAAAAAGGCCGCCCGCGAGTATGGCAGTGTCAAAGGCACCCTGGATGATGATCCGCGCAATGGCTGGACGACTCGTGGGGCCCAACAAACGCAGCCTCACACGGCCGTGTTTGCGCTTGCCGCCCCTTTGTCGCTGGATGCGGAGGAAGAGCTCATCTTTGAAATGCTGCATCGCTCCACCCAGGGAGATGCCAATATTGGGCGCTTTCGTCTTTCCATCACGGATCAACCCGGCCCTGCCGTGAATAGCCTGGAGCCAGCCCCTCTGGAACAGTTAGCCAGCGCAGGAATCAAAGACCTCGACCAACTTCCTCCAGCCTTGCATGACCGCCTCTTCGCTCAGTTCCTAGAGGACTACGCACCTTATCAAGAAGCCAAAACGGCCCTGGAGCGCGCAACCGCTCAGCTTCAGGAAGTCAAAGCCGGCGCGGGCAAACTCAGCGTCATGGTTTTAGCCGAACGCAAAGAACCGCGTGAAACCCACATCCTAGTCCGTGGTGTCTGGGACAAACATGGCGACAAGGTTCAGCAAGACGTTCCAGCAGCCATCGCGGCCTGGCCCTCAGGTGAATCACGCAATCGGTTAGGCCTTGCCCGCTGGATCACATCCAAGGAAAATCCCCTCACCGCTCGTGTTTTCGTCAATCACTTGTGGCAGATGTTCTTCGGGTATGGGCTGGTGCGCACACCCGACGATTTCGGCTTGCAGGGAGAACGCCCCACCCATCCGGAGTTATTGGATTGGCTCGCAGTCGATTTCATGAAGCATGGCTGGGATGTGAAGCATCTGATTCGGCAAATCGTCACCAGTGAGACGTATCGCCAGGATTCAGCAACCAGTGCGGATCTCATCGAACGGGATCCGCAGAATCGTCTGCTCGCACGTGGACCGCGTTTCCGACTCCCTAGCTGGATGTTACGCGATGCCGCCCTCACCGTCTCAGGCCTGTTGAACCCCGCTTTGGGAGGCCCGCCCGTGCGCCCTTATCAACCCGAAGGCGTCTGGGAGGAAAACTTCATGGGCCGCTTCACCTATCAGCCCAGCGAGGGAGCCGCTCAATACCGCCGCACTCTCTACGCTTTCTGGCGCCGTAGCATCGCCCCCACCTTCCTTTTTGATAGCGCCCAACGTCGTGTCTGTGAAGTCGGCATGAATCGCACCAACACGCCCCTCCAGGCCCTGACTCTGCTCAATGATGCGACCATGCGGGAAGCTGCGGAAACGCTCGCTCAACAGGTCCTGCACAAGAAAATCACTCCCGAACAGCGTCTCAATGACTTGTTTGAAGGCGTCTTGTCTCGTTCAGCCTCCTCTCAAGAACTCCACATTTTGACCCGTGAGTTAGACCGTGCCCTCAAGCACTACCAAGCGCACCCTCAAGACGCCGAAAGCTATCTGCGACTGCCCCACAACCAAGTGCCGCCGCATGAACAAGCGGCCTACGCCCTTGTTGCCAGCCTCGTTCTTAACCTGGATGAAGCCATCACGCATGAGTGAAGCCTGACTCAGTCATCACATTCTTACCTTTTATCATGAGTCCTGAACCACTCCACACCACCCGCCGCTACTTCCTCGGTCAATGCACCGGTGTTTCGGTCGGCGCGATGGCGTTATCTTCCTTGTTAGGCAGGACCGCGGCAGCCGAGTCCTCTACCATGGGGTTGCCAGGACTCCCTCACTTTGCGCCCAAAGCCAAACGTGTGATCTTTCTTACCCAGTCGGGTGGTCCTTCACAGCTTGAGCTGTATGATCACAAACCCGGCTTGATGAAGTGGGCAGGCACCGAGTTGCCGGAGTCAGTGCGTCAGGGACAGCGCCTGACCACCATGACGGCCAATCAGAAGCAACTCATTCTACCCGGCATCACCAAGTTTTCTCGTCATGGCCAAAGCGGAGCCACCATCAGCGAGTGGCTGCCTCATCTCGGTGAAGTGGCGGATGAACTTTGTTTCATCAAGTCCATGACCACGGATCAGATCAATCACGCGCCTGCCATGACGCAGTTTTTGACGGGCAATCAGATCCCGGGTCGCCCGAGCATGGGCTCCTGGATCAGCTACGGCCTGGGTAGCCTGAACAAAAACCTTCCCGATTATCTGGTGCTCATCTCCAAGATGCAGCGCCCGAGTGACCAACCGCTCTACGATCACTACTGGGGCAGTGGTTTTCTTCCATCTCGTTATCAGGGCGTCAAGCTTCGCAACTCCAAAGACCCCGTGCTGTATCTACGTGATCCCGAGGGCTTACCGCGTCATCTTCGCCGCGGTATGTTGGATGGATTGGCCGAGCTGAATCAAATGCGCTTTGCCCAAACCAACGATGCCGAAATCACCACACGCATCCGCCAGTATGAAATGGCTTATCGCATGCAGGCCAGTGTGCCTGAATTGACGGACCTGAGCGATGAACCGGATTCCGTGTTTGATCTCTACGGTCCCGACTCCCGTCGAGCAGGCAGCTATGCCGCCAATTGCATCCAGGCGCGCCGCCTAGCTGAGCGTGGTGTTCGTTTCATTCAGCTTTTCCACCCCGATTGGGATCACCACAGCCGCCTGCCAAGCTGGTGCACAGCCCGTTGCCGAGATACGGATCAACCCAGCGCCGCTCTGATCAAGGATCTGAAACAACGTGGTCTACTGGATGAAACCCTGGTCATCTGGGGCGGTGAATTTGGGCGCGGTGTCGCCGGCCAAGGCCAATGGGACAGCCCCGAAGCCGGACGTGATCATCATCCACGCTGCTTCACCATGTGGATGGCGGGTGGGGGCGTCAAAGCCGGTCTCACCTACGGTTCCACCGATGACTTCAGCTACAACGTCGCGGAGAATCCCGTCCACGTGCGTGATCTCCATGCCACCGTGATGCACCTCCTCGGCATCGACCACGAACGCTTCACCTTCCGCTCCCAAGGTCTCGACTTCCGACTCACTGGTGTGGAGAAAGCGAATGTGGTGAAGGGAGTGCTAGCTTAAGAATGGTCGTCTCAGTCAGGCCGTTTCTTCTTCAAGACCTTCTCCACTTCACCCAGAGGCAGGCAGTTGATCACATCCTTGCGCGTCAGCCAGCCTTTGCGGGCGGAACGAATGCCGAACAAAACATCCTGCAGGCCTCGGGTGCTGTGGGCATCGGGATTGATGCTGCATTTAACACCTTTTTCCTTCGCCAGCTTCCACCAGCGCCAGTCCATGTCCAAGCGCCAAGCGCTGGCATTGAGCTCGATGATGGTGCCTGTTTCCGCAGCGGCATCAATGATCGCGGGGATATTCACCGCATAGGATGGACGCTGCAAGAGTAGGCGACCTGTGACGTGTCCCAGCATGGTGACATGGGGATTTTCAATCGCACGGATGATGCGTTGGGTCATCTCGGCTTCCGGCAGATTGAAGACGTTGTGCACACTGGCCACGCAATAGTCGAGCTGTGCCAGGATCTCATCGGAGAAGTCCAAAGAACCATCTTTGAGAATATCCACCTCGGTGCCACTGAAGAGTCGAAAATGGCCTTCGAACTCCTCGTTCATTTCACGAATCTCTTCGATCTGGGCCAGCAAACGCGTCTCATTCAGGCCGTTCGCTTGGAAGCTGCTCTTGCTATGATCGGCGATCCCCAGGTATTGCATGCCTAAATCTCGTGCCGCTTCGGCCATCTCCCGCAGGCTGGCCATGCCGTCACTGGCCGTGGTGTGATTGTGGAAGACCCCACGCAGGTTTTCGAGCTGGATGAGATGTGGCAGTTGACCTTTCTCGGCCGCTTCGAATTCACCGATGTTTTCACGCAATTCAGGTTCGATGAAATCCAGACCTAACGAACGATACAGTTCAGCTTCATCATGAACGGAGGGAAGTGGACGAGACTCCTTCCCCTCCACGGGTGTGAAGGCATACTCATTGAGCGACCAACCTTGATCGAGAGCACGCTGACGAAGCTCGACGTTATGCTCCTTGCTTCCCGTAAAGTAAATGAGTGCGTAAGGGAACTCCTGGGCACTGACCGCGCGCAGATCACACTGCACCCCGTTCGGCGCATAGACGCTGGCTTTCGTGCCTCCATGCGCGATGACCTTCTCCACCATGGGTAGCTTCACAAAGTATTCGATGACCTCCTCCGGCTTTCGTGTGGAGCAAAGGAAATCCAGATCATGAACGGTCTCTTTTCCACGTCGGAAACTGCCACACACCTCCGCGCGAGACACCGCCGGGTGTGAGCGAAGCGCTTCCAGAATATCCATCGCAAGGCCATACACTTGGTCCACACGGAACTCCGAGGCGTGCTCACTACGGAAGGCAATGCTCTCCAAGATTTTGACCACCGTCTTCCCACCGAAGCCACTCAGGCGTGCCGCTTCGCCACTTTCACAGACACGTTTCAGGTCCGCGATCGATCCCACCCCAAGCTCGGTGTAAAGGGCAGCGATCTTCTTTGGCCCCAACCCCTGGACCTCAAAAAGCTCAAACAGGCTTTCTGGAAATTCTGACCGTAGGTTTTCATAAAACTCCAGTTTTCCGGTCGTGGCCATCTCATGAAGCTTGTCACGAAGGGCATCTCCGATGCCTTTGATTCCCGCCAACTTGTTTTCTATTGCAAGTTGCATGACATCGCCGGCATAACTTTCCACCACTTCCGCCCCCGTTTTGTAGGCGCGGATTTTGAACGGATTTTCGCCTTTGAGTTCTAGGAGTAGAGCAATTCGTTCTAGGATCTGGGCAGCAGCTTCGCGAGTCATCGCCAGAGCATGCCAAGAAAGATCCAAAAGACAAATGCCAGCCCCCGAACGTAAAAAACTAGGCCCACTTGGCAGGCAGATTGCACTGGCCACTAGGGGGCATGCCAAACTTGAAAGATTCTTTCACGCCTTGATGTTTCCCTCAAATACGATTGCAGGTTCTTTAACTTCTATTAAATTTAGCAAGCCGATGCACTCTATCGCTTCTCTCCCGAATTCTCGCTTCGCTCAGCCGGCCATCGTCAGGCTGGGGCTTGCACTTGTGGGCGGAGCAATGCTTTGCCAATGCACCTCCACACCTAAATCCGAAGTGGTGGTGAGCGTCAAAGATCAGCGCATGGGCCTCTACCATGAGGGTGTGTTGCAAAAGCAATATGTCATCTCCACCTCCAAGTTCGGTCTGGGTGACAAGCCTAACAGCTATTGCACACCGACTGGCAAGCATGAGATCATCGCCAAGATTGGCCACGGTCTCCCCACAGGCGCTGTTCTCAAAAGCCGCCACTGGAATGGCGAAGTTCTCAAGCCGAATGCCCCGGGCCGCGATCCCATCGTGTCTCGCATTCTCTGGCTGCGTGGTTTGGAGAGCAATAACCGCAATGCCATGCGCCGCTTCATTTACATCCATGGCACCACCGAGGAATTTCGCTTGGGCCAGCCAGCCAGCTATGGCTGCATCCGTATGGGCATGAAGGATGTGGTGGACGTCTTTAACGATGTGAACATCGGCGCCAAGGTGGTGATCACCAAAGATCACCTCCCTGGAGGAAAGAAAGCCCATACTGCCGAACCTGAAGTGGCACCTGCACCAGCGCCCGTCAGCCCAGCGGCTGCCCCCGCGATTGTGCCTGTTGAAACACCTGTCTTGGCTGCTAAACAGGGCAAAGCGACATCGCCATCCCAAGCTGCTCAGCCAAGCCCCGTGATGCCAGCCACCCCAGCGGCACCTAAGGCGAAAAAATCTTTCTTCTCCTTCATCTCTTGGGGCAAGTCTGAGCCAGAACAACCCGTGGCCGCTTCCGCTGCAACTCCTGTTCCACCCGCCGCAGCCCAGCCGCAATCATCCATCAAGGTGGTGACTGCGACGCCAAAGCCAAGCAAGAGAGATGCTGTCGGTCCCGAAGTGCCTGAGGCGATGCGACCTCAACTGACTGAGGAACAGCCCGTTGAAAAAGTCTCGACCTACAATCGGTTCAGCCGCCTTCTGGGTTTCAACACCCACAGTTGATCACATCCCACAACGGCACGGCTCGTCTTCAAAGCGACAAAACAAACGGGAGCTTCTTGGCAGAAGCTCCCGTTGCTTTTTATTTAGAGCGGCTAACGGCTATCTCAATTAAAGCTAGAACTTGTTCGCTTGGATCACATCCTTCTCGCCTTTGAGGAAGTTCACCAGATTCAGGGTCGCCCGCATGGCCTGACGAGGCACGCTCTCATAGGTGCGTGAGCCGATGTGCGGTGTGATCAGGGCTTTGGGATGCTTCAGCAGAGGATGATCTGCGGGCGGTGGTTCCTCGTCTAAAACGTCTGTGGCATAACCACCGACCTTGCCTTCATTCAGAGCCGCGATCATGTCCGGCATATTAACCAATTCTGCACGGGACGTATTCACGACCAGAAGGCTCGGCTTGGCCAAAGCGATGCGATCAGCCCGGACGAGGTGCTTGGTGCTTTCGCTCAGGTTAGCGTGAAGGCTCAGCACATCCACGGTGGAGATCAGGCTCTCGATGTTCTCGTGACGAGTCACCTTGTTTTCCTTCGCGAAGGCCTCGGGCCAATAGATGTCCATACCGTGCACTTCCATACCAAAGGCAATCGCACGCTTCGCCACTTCCTGACCGATACGGCCCAGGCCGACGATACCGATCTTTTTGTTCCAGATCTCATTACCCGTCACGCGCTTCCACTGCCCTTCCCTGACAGCATTGGCGCTATCCACAAGGTTACGCACGAGAGCCAGCAGCAAACAGAAGGTATGCTCAGCCACGGTGGTGTGATTGACACCAGGAGTGAAAAGCACGGGTAACTTGCGTGCGGTACATTCCTCCACATTGATCTTATCCAGACCAATCCCGTATTTGCTGATAACCTTCAGGCGCGGCAGGGCCTTGTCCAAAACCGCCGTCGTGATTTCATCGTCACCGCACAGAAAAGCGTCAAACTGCCCCGCCAACTCCAACATCTTGCTCTCTGGCAAAGGACCGCGTTCACGATGAATCTCGAATCCTTGGGATTCTAACAGGGCATGATGATCTCCTGGGGTGTCTTGATAGCTGGTGGTGGTAAGCAATACGCGCATGATAGGGGCGTGCAGAATGACCCGGAAGCGCGTGAGGGCAAGGAGCTTTCACGCTTCCGCCTCCTTCTCAGCGAGGATCTTCAGGCAATCGCATGCTCACCGAGCAGCAGCAGAGCGCGTGAGAAATCAGCCACCGTCAAGCGTGCCGGCACCTGCTGACCTTCCTGGAGAGTAACCAAGGCGGTATCGGTCGGACGAAAGGCCAACACAGGACGCCCATTGGGCAACAGGGCATGCCAGGTGCGCTCGGAGTGTTGGGAGCGGATGGTGACGGTGGTATCGACAGTCTCAGGAATCATGGGGGAGTCACAGGTTCGGCTTTTTTAATCGTAGGTGCCGATGAATTTCCAGTCCGTGATTTGCCTGCCGGCCATTTGAGCCGAGTCTCCTGCAAATGGGTGCGGGCGTTCAGCATATCCACGGCACGTTGAAGAACGGTGTCGCGGATCGCTGGGCGATCATCTTCGAGCACTTCCCCGGAACTGCGGCGGATGTAGGAGTCGATTTCGGGGTTCTTCCTCGCGATCAGAGCCGCCTCATTGTAGCGCTGCCTCCCATGGTCAAAAAGCGCGTCCTTGACCGCACCAGCTCCATCAAAAATCTGCCGCTTGATGGCAGGTGCTAGGTCCAGGGGAAAATCGGGGCTGATCCCCTTCTTAAACAAGGAGCGGTCTCCCTCCAATAACATCTCCGCACGGGCAAAACGCAGCTTCCACTGGTCATCCAGGGGTAATGTCTCGTATCGAACCGTCGCCCCTCGTGTTTTACTGCCGATCAAGAGGGCTTGCTTGCGATCTTGGAGAACCGCAGCCACGGTTTCCCCGAGGTTACAGGTTTCTCCATCCACCAGGACCACCAAGGGCTTCGTCCACACCGGTTCATGGCTGGCAATGAAAAGCTGAGGATCATCTCGCCCGACTTGCTTGAGCTTGAACATCAGTTGCCCACGAGGAATGAAGAGATCCAGCATGGCAGCAGCCGTCTCAAAAGTCCCGGGAGAGGCCGCGCTGCGCAGGTCCAATATCAGATAAGGGATCTTCTCGGCAACATACTGAGTGAGCAGTTTCTTCATCCGATGAGGCTCATCCTCGGCAAAGCCCAATGGCCTCAGGTAAGCGATCTGCTCCGTCAGCATCTCGGCCAAAACTCCATGCCGTGTCAGGGGCCGCTCAGCATCCACCTTGCTCACCAGTTCAGCCCCGAGATCCAGCCGCTCAAGTAAACCCTGAAACGCCGCCCGGTTCAATTCATCGAAGGTCAAATCTCCACTGCGAATGTATTCGCTGCGAAGAATCTGAAACGCTGACTGCACTGCTGACTGAGAAACCCCTTCCACTTTGGAAGGAGACTCACCATCCGCCAAGGCGATTCCGGCCAACAAAGACCATGCCATGAGGGTTTTCATAAGGCGCTATTCGTGAGGTGATTGAGGGCATGGACTGTGCCAGCAGAGCCTTTCCATGCAAAATAATCTGAGATGGCGGCACTGACATAACGTTTCGCTCGATCAATGGCTTGCGGCAGATCCATTCCCAAACCCAAACCTGTCGCGATACTTGCAGAGTAGGTGCAGCCAGTGCCGTGCGTCTGCACCCCCACAGTGCGCTCACTTTCAAACCAATGCAGCTTCTCTCCTGCCATGTACAGGACATCGGCTGCGGCACCGATAAGATGCCCGCCTTTCACCAAAACCGCCGTGCCAAAAGCTGCCGCCAGATCCTGAGCACAAGCGGCCATCTCCTGCCGCGTAGTGACAGGCCGATCCCAGAGCACAGCCGCCTCATCCATATTGGGCGTGATCAAAGTCGCCAAAGGAAGAAGCTGAGTCTTCACCACTTCAATGGCGTCATCCTCCAGCAGTTTTCCTCCACCCGTGGCGACCATGACTGGGTCCACCACTAGAGGTAGTTGGGACAGTGACCGCTCCTTCCAGACCTGAACAACGGCCTCCACCTGCGAGCGTCCTCCCAGCATTCCCGTCTTGGCAGCTGCGATGGGAAATGCATCCAAAAGCACCCGAATCTGATCCGCCACAAGGTCGGCATCCAGCAAACAAACTTTAGAAACTCGTCCTGGAGTCTCAGAAACCACGCTGGTCAGAGCATTCAAAGCATAGCATCCCAGGGCAGATATCGCCTTCAAGTCAGCTTGCACCCCAGCACCGCAAGACGAGTCAGAACCGGCAATGGTAAGGATAGGGGGAGGCAGCATGAATGAACAGTCATCCGCTAAAGGGGTCAAAGGTCAAGCGTGCCTTGACCTTTGCGGCTCTGCCCTTAATCTGAGAATTATATGAACGTGCGTTTTGAGCATCTTACCGGTCTGTCCGTCACCGTGGACGAGGTCCAGTATGATCCAACGCGTCCAGCCCCACCGGATCGCCCGCACCCGTTCGTTTACCACGTCTCCATCCACAACGATTCCCAGGAGACGGTGAACATCTTTGGCCGCAAGTGGATCGTCCGAGATACCGATGGAGATACCCTCGTCGTGGAGGGAGATGGAGTGGTCGGTCAGTTCCCCAAGCTGGAACCCGGTCAAACCTTCAGCTACAACTCCTACCACGTAATCAAAGCGGAAAGCACCGCCACGGGGTCCTTCTTCGGCACCACGGGCCAAGGCCGGCCCATCTGTGCGCGGATCCCACGATTCGAGATGCATCCGCCCATGATGGCGTGATTGATTGTACTTAGTGAACCGCATCGGCTTTGCGCCAGAAGCTAGGGCTTCACACTCGTCCAAGAGCAACCCATGCCCCATGGGGTAACGATGTCCACACCCAAGCCTCAAACAACTTGGATGAACAAGGCCTAACAGCAAAAACCCCCGACCACCTTGCGGCAGTCGGGGGTTAGAGAGGTTAACCTTGAAGGTTAAGCTTCCACAGGAGCAGGAGCCTCTTCGGCCTCGCCTTCAGCCTTAGCTGCAGCGTCTTTCTCCTTCATGGCGGCCTTGCGGCTCATCTTCACGCGGCCTTTTTCGTCAATGCCCAGGCATTTGGCGGTGACGATGTCACCTACCTTGACGACGTCTTCGACCTTGTTGACACGGAAGTCGGCCAGTTCGCTAATGTGGATCAGACCGTCCTTCTTGCCACCCAGATTCATGAACGCACCGAAGTTCGTCGTGCTGACGATCTTGCCGGTGTAGATCTTGCCGGGTTCGATCTCTTGGGACACGCCGCTGATCATCTCGATCGCGCGCTCCAGACCTTCCTTGCGGGTCGCATAAACATAGATGGTGCCGTCGTCTTCGATGCTGATCTCAGCGCCAGACTCAGCCTGGATGCCCTTGATGTTCTTGCCGCCAGGACCGATGAGTTCACCGATCTTGTCTGGGTTGATTTTCAGGATCTCAATGCGAGGAGCGTGTGGGCTCAGCGGACGGACTTCAGCGATCGCAGCTGCCATAGCGCCAAGCACTTCCGTGCGGCCATTCTTGGCTTTCGCGATGGCTTCTTCCAGGATGCTCAGAGGGATACCAGGAAGCTTAAGGTCAAGCTGATAACCAGTCACACCTTCGGTCGTGCCGCAGAGTTTGAAGTCCATGTCACCGAAGTGGTCCTCAGAGCCGAGGATGTCCATCATGGTGAGGTAACGCTTCATCTGATCATTGGCATCGAACTCGGTCACGAGACCGACGGAGATACCAGCCACAGGGCGGATGAGGGGAACACCCGCGTCCAGAAGGGCCATGACACCAGAGCAAACGGAGGCCATGGAAGTGGAGCCGTTGGAGCTCATCACCTCGCTGCTCACGCGGATGGCGTAAGGGAACTTTTCCTTCGGTGGAATGACGGGCTCAATGGAGCGCTCAGCCAAGGCACCGTGACCGATTTCACGACGGTTCTGACCACCGAAACGGCCCGTCTCACCGACGGAGAACGGAGGGAAGTTGTAGTGAAGAATGAAGCGCTTCGTATCTGGACCACCGGCGTAGGTGTCCATTTCCTGAGCTTCATCGGCTGGAGCCAGTGTGGCAATGGCCAGAGCCTGGGTTTCACCGCGGGAGAAGATAGCAGAACCGTGAGTGCGAGGCAGCACGGAAGCTTCGCCGGAGAGCTGGCGGATCTGATCAATGCCACGACCGTCGCAACGGTTGAGTTTATCCAGGATGGAAATGCGGAAAGCTTTCTTCTGGAGGTAGTCAAAGGCCTGGCTGATTTCAAAAGCAGTCGCTTCTGGGTAACGAGACTTGATGGCGGTTTCGACTTCGTCTTTAAGCGCGCCGACGGCTTTGCCACGGGCGACCTTGCTTGGCTGATAGAGAGCGCCTTCGATGCGGTCACCAGCGATTTCGTAGGCGACTTCGAGCAGCTCATCTTTCACCAGCATGAGAGGCACCACACGCTTTGGCTTACCAGCCAGAGCGGCGAGTTCTTCCTGGGCCTTCACGATCCCCTGGATGCTTTCCTGAGCGAAGCGAAGGGCAGCGATGAATTGATCTTCAGGCAACTCGTTGGCAGCACCTTCGATCATGATCACGTCGGTCTTGTTACCAACATACACGAGGTCGAGGTCGCTGTATTCACGCTGGCTGTGAGTGGGGTTCACCACAAACTGGCCATTGACGCGTCCCACACGCACAGCACCGATCGGGCCTGCAAAAGGAATGTCCGAGATGCAAAGAGCAGCAGAAGCTCCGTTGATGCTCAGGATATCGGAGTCATTTTCGCCATCGGCGCTCAACAACAAGGTGATCACCTGGGTGTCGTAGTAGTAGCCTTTCGGGAAGAGCGGACGCAGAGGGCGGTCCGTCATACGAGCGGTGAGGATTTCCTTTTCCGTTGGGCGGCCCTCGCGCTTGAAGTAACCACCAGGGAACTTACCGGCTGCGGAGGCTTTTTCTTTGTATTCAACCGTGAGCGGGAAGAAGTCTTGGCCGTCTTTCACTTTCGTGGCGGAGACAGCAGTGACGATGACGATGGTATCACCAAGGCGGACGGTGACAGCACCGTCGGCAAGGTGGGCATATTTGCCAGTTTCGATTTCAATGACCCCTGAACCGCAGGGAGTGCTTACTTTTTGGATGGCCATGGTGGCTGTATTCTATTTTGTTTGTTGGGAAATGGATGACCGCTTTGACGCTCAACGGGGCACCACGTGTCAGCACGAGCGCCCGCTTTAGTTGGAGCATGGCGGCCTTCGATAAACCTCTCAGAAGAGAAGGCTGGCGGCCTCAAAAGACTCATAGGTCTCTCAATCGCGCTCTTTGAACGCCCGCAATACCTCTATAAAAAACAAGGGGTGATTTTCATCACCCCTCGTTAGAAAAGAAGGTCAATTAGCGGCGCAGGCTCAGACCTTTCAGAATCTTCTGATAACGGTCGTTTGCAGTCAGCTTCAGGTAGTCGAGCAGCTTGCGGCGGCGGGCCACCATCTTGAGGAGGCCGCGACGGGTGGAGTGATCCTTAGAGTGGACCGTCAGGTGCTCCGTCAGTTCGTTGATACGGGCCGTCAAGATTGCGACCTGCACGTCGGCGCTGCCGGTGTCTTTTTCGTGCAGTTTGAATACTTGGGGGCTGGTAGTAGCTTCGCTCATGGTCTGTTGTTAAACCCGACACCTTGTCAGGCGGGTTGTGTGTGAAATGTTAAATAGGGCTGTGAACAAACCACGGATGCCAATCTTGGCAAGAGGAATTTAGCACGGTTAAACACAGCTTTTTTCATCTCCTCCCTGGAGGATTCCTTTCTGGGATACGGAGGATCCTGCCGATTGAAAAATAGATGAATAACCCCCGCACCAGCACGTTTCAGCGATGGTTACAGAGAAGCAAGTCTTCACGCCATGAAAAAAATCGCCCTTTTCCTGCTGGCCGCCACCCTTTCCCACGGGGCGGCCCTGCCAGAGGCCGCTCAAATTGACAGCCTCCTGGCTGCGGATTGGCAAAAGCAAAACCTTCAACCCAATCCCCCCGCTTCCGATGACGTGATCGTGCGCCGTCTCTATCTGGACATTGCCGGACGCATTCCCAGTCTCGATGAACGCCAGGACTTCATGCAGTCCACCGACCGTGACAAGAGAGCCAAGCTCATTGATAAGCTGCTGGCGAGTGATGGCTACACCAGCCACATGTTTAACTTCTGGGCCGATGTGCTGCGCCTCACGGATAACGCCAAAGGCAAAATCACCGCAGAGGCCTATGAGGAATGGCTGAAGAAGGAACTCAAGGCCAATACGCCCTATGATGAGTTTGTGAAAAAGCTGCTCACGACGGAAGGCGGTGCCTGGGATAGCGGCAGCATCGGTTTCTACCAGCGGGATGAGAACAAGCTCGATCACCTGGCCTACACCGTGCAGGTCTTTCTCGGCACCAGCATCGTCTGCGCCCAGTGCCACAATCATCCTTTCGACAAGTGGAGCCAAATGGACTACTACAGCATGGCCGCCTTCACTTACGGCATGGACACACGCGGCAGCGGCAGTGGAGCAGAGATCAAGATTCCGAAAAAGCCTCAAGGCAAACAAGTGCCTGATGTGCTGGCGGACATGAAGCCCAAAGAGCGCCGCCAATACATGAAGGAGCATCCCGAAGAGGTCGCCAAGATGCGGGAAGAAGCCAATAAAGTAGGCTCCGCCAGCCGCGAAGAACTTCAGCAAGTGCGCAAGGCCCTGGGCGACGTGATGAAGCCGCTTCGCTACACCTCCGTGACTTGGCATGAAGGCAAACTGCCCAAGCTCCCAGACGATTATAAATACAAGGATGGTCAACCTGGCGAGGCTATCCAACCCCGCGCGATGTTCGGTCACGAAGCTAAACCCAAAGAAGGTCAGACGACGATCCAAGCCTTCGCTGACTGGATGACCGACCCGAAAAACCCCCGTTTCACGACCGTGATTGCCAACCGGATGTGGAAGCACGTCTTTGGCCTCGGCTTGATCGAACCCCTGGATGAAATGACGGACTCAACCGTCGCCAGCAATCCCGCACTCATGGATTACCTCGCGCAGTTGATGATTGATAAACAGTATTCCATCAAATCTTTCCTGCGCGTCCTCTACAACACAGATACCTATCAACGCATGGCCAGCACGCAGGAAGTGGCGCTCGGTGAGACCTACCATTTCACGGGCCCTACTTTGCGCCGCATGAGTGCGGAACAGATCTGGGATTCCTTACTCACTCTCACTCAGGGGAACAAAGACAGCGAAGTGGATGAAGAAAATGTCCGTCTCCATCAATACCTGGGCGACCTGAACATGTTCATCAATACGATGAAAACTAAGGGACCAGAAGGTATCATCGCTGCCGCCAAAGAAGGCATGGAGCAGCGCAAAGAGAATGACCGCAAGCTGGATGAAATGCGCGCGAAGATCGCCGCTCAAAAAGGCAACACCAATGACCCAGCCGCCGCCAAGGAACTGGCTAGGGCCGCCAGCAAATTGCGCCGTGAAGCTAGCAATGATCTTCTCGTCAACCTGATCGGTGAGGAACGCGCGGAGGATCTGATCCGAGGCTACAATCCCAACCGACAAAACAAACGCACCACCATTGATAAAAAAGCACTCGCCAGCTTACCCCGAGAGGAGCGTAAACAAGCCGCCAAAGCAGCCGCCAACAACATCATGGTCGCACGAGCTTCTGAGCTGAACTCCCCTGCCCGCCCAGGCCACTTACTCCGCACCTTTGGTCAATCAGATCGTGAGTTGATTGACAATGCCAATGACGACGCCTCCGTGCCCCAAGCACTAACCATGCTCAATGGCCCCGTGGTGGAAAGTCTGACCAGCCCGTTGTCTCTGTTAAGCCAGCATTTGGACAAGGCTCCAAGCCCAGAACAAAAGGGAGCGCTCCTCTACGAAGCCCTGCTGAGCCGCCGCCCAACTCAGGAGGAAAACACCGTCCTGACCGAGGTGTTCCATGACCGGGGAGACAAAGCCGTGGATGACATCACCCACGCTCTGATCACTGGCTCGCAGTTTCTTTTCATCCAGTAAGATCAGTTAGGCCGTCACTTTCAGCTTCAGCACCCCGCCTACGCCATGAAGACCTCCGCTCTCCGCGCCGACGAACCCACGCGCCGTGAATTCGTCCTTAATATCGCCAAGACTTGTCTCGGCGTCTCCGTGATGCAGCCTCTGCTCCGCGGTCAAGCTCATGCCGTTGCCTTCGAAGGGAGTTCCAAAGCTCGCCAGGTGCCCACTGCGCGGAATGTCATTTATCTCTACATGTCAGGCGGCATGACGCACTTGGATACCTTTGGCGTGAGCCCTGGGGCTGACACCATGGGAGATACCCAATGCATCGCCACCAGCGCTGACGATATCCAACTTGGGTCCGGTCTCCCCACCGTGGCTAAATACATGCACCATGGAGTGGTCATCAACAGCCTATCGAGCACGCAGGGTGCCCATGAGCAGGGCAACTACTACCAGCATACGGGCTACACGCTTCGCGGAGCGACGCGCCATCCGACCATGGGGGCATGGTTGCAAAAGTTTCAAGGCAAGGGCAATCCTGATCTGCCTGGAACTGTGGTCATCTCCAACGACAGCAAACATCCCGGAGGCGGCTTTTTTGAAGCCTCCTTCCAGCCTTTGCTGCTGAACAATCCTTCCACAGGGCTGCAACACAGCAAACGCCTCGCCGCCCTCAGCGAAGGAGATCTTGACTATCGGCTGAACCTCTCCGCCAAACTCAACTCAAGCTTTGAGCACACCTACAGCCACAACGCCGTCAAAGCCTACAGTGACGTCTATAAAGACGCGGTGAGGGTGATGAAGAGCGCCGATCTCGAAGCCTTTGATCTCAGCCGTGAACCGGAAGCTCTACAAAGTGAATATGGCACTAGCACCTTCGGTCAGGGCTGCCTCCTCGCTCGACGCTTGATCGAGCATGGCGTACGTTTCATTGAAGTCACCAGTGGTGGCTGGGACATGCACAACGACATCTATGCGCGCCTGCCTGAAAAAATCAGTGAGCTGGACAAGGCTCTCGGAGCTCTCTTAGCAGACCTGGATCACCGCGGATTACTGCAAGAAACGTTGGTGGTGGTGACGAGCGAATTTGGTCGCACGCCCAAGATCAATCAAAACTCAGGCCGTGATCATTACCCTAAAGCCTTCAGTTCTGCACTCTGGGGTGGCGGCATCAAGGGCGGCCAAATTTATGGGAAAACAGACCGGGGAATCGAAGTCACCGAAAACAAGGTTTCACCACCGGATCTCAATGCCACCATCGGTTATGCCCTAGGCCTACCGCTGGATCAAGTGCTCTACTCCCCCACCAAGCGTCCGTTCACCATCGCAGATAAAGGCCAGCCGATCACCAGCCTTTTTGGTTAAGCCGGATCCCAACAACGAAACGGGTCTAAAATCACGGCCTCACCTCGTGCCCGAAAGCGACGAGGTTGAGGTCGGGATCTTCAATCACAAAGTCACGCATGCCGTAGTCGTAATCGCGCGGTGCATTTTGCGCCACCGCCCCTCGGCTTGTGATGAGGTGGTAATACTCATCCACTTCATCACAAAAGATGTAGATGCTGCCCTGCCCGACCTGACGCTTGTTCGGCACACCGGGACCAGAAAGGTGAATCTGAACTTCGCCATATTGCACCCCCGCGTAGTTGCCGAACCGGAACTTCTGGGTAAAGCCGAGCACTTCAATGTAAAAACGCAAAGAAGCCTCCAGCTCAGACACGTGAAAGGTGGTCGCTGAAGAGAAGGCTTTCATGGGAACAAGGCTAACGGGCCACGGCACTTCCGCCAATCCAATTTTCAGGTGTGCGGCGCCAGCATCTGGAGCGCACGATCATGAGCAGCGGAAGAAGCTCTACTCGTCAGCTTCAGACTTCGCTTTCCCTTTGCCCTTTCCTTTACCTTTTCCCTTCCCCTGGCCTTTGCCTTTCTTTTCCTCACCGCTCCCATTACTGCCTTTACCTCCGGAGGTTGGAGTCACCTCCGAAGCAGCCGCGGGCAGAACGGTCGCGAGACGGGTTTTCACCTCACTGAAGCCGACCTCGCCTGCGAGATTGGTCCATTCGTTAGGATCTTTGGTATGGTCGTAGAGTTCCTCGCTGCCATCATCGTAGCGAATGTAGCGCCACTGCGTATCTCTCACCGCGTGGTTACCACGCCCATGGGTGCAAACAGCCAAGTAATCCCAAGCTGAATTCGGATCTTTAAGCAGAGGCACAAGGCTGGGTGCCTTAACATGCTCAGGCAGCGGCAGCCCTGTCAGCTCGCACAGCGTGGGATAGATGTTCATGTAATCCACGGGGGACTTGCAGACCGTGCCTTCTTTGGACACACCAGGGGCCACGATGGCACAAGAGGTCCGGGTTGTTTCTTCCCAGAGGGCAAACTTCCGCCAATGCTGCTTCTCACCCAAAGCCCAGCCGTGATCCGTCCACCAGACAATGATGGTTTTATCTTTCCGCGGGCTGGCATCCAGGCCCTCAAGCAGACGGCCCACCTGATCATCCAAGAAAGAAATGGTCGCCAGATAAGCCTGCACTCCTTTCTTCCACTGATCACCTTTGACCACGGCCGCGTGATCTCCCTGCGGCTTGGCCATCGCTACACCCGCCGCTGGGATGTCCACCAGATCATCGTCCTTCACCACAGGCAGTTGAATGGTCTCCAACGGGAAGCGCTCAAAATACTCGCGTGGGACATACCATGGCAGGTGCGGTTTCACATAACCCACAGCGAGAAACAGCGGCTGTTCTTGAGGAGCCGTCTTGAGTTGATCAATGGCCCAATCAGTGAGTTTGTAATCCCCCATCTCTGATGGTGCTGCATCCACCGCACCCCAATCGAAGTGACCGCTATGAAGCCCGTTCATGTTGGCTTCTTTTTCTTTGATCGAGGGAAAAAGTCCCACCCACTTTGTCCACGTATCCTCACGGCCTTCGGCACCGAAATTGTGGTAAATCTTTCCTCCGCCAAGGGTGTTGTAGCCTTGGTCTTTGAAATGACGATTGATCGTTAAAGTGTTCTTCAGCACCTTTTGGGCGGGGTCACCATTCGTATAAATCCCTGTCTGCCACGGACGCAGACCACTCATCAAGGCCGCACGAGAGGGATTGCAGGCCGGTGCCGCGCAGTGTGTATTCGAAAAGTTAACGCCGCGCGCAACAAGACGATCAATGTTCGGCGTTTTCGCCTGGGGATGTCCTCCCAAATGACCAACCCAATCATTGAGATCATCCACAGCAATGAATAAAACATCCGGCTTATCTGCGGCGGACAGATGCAGAGAAAACAGACCTAAAAGGGCGGGAAGAAGACGTGAGAGCTTCATGCGCGCTGGGAACGAAGGTCATTCGACCAATCTTCCCTCATTTTCTGCATTGCACTTCGGCTTACACGTCTTTGGTTAGGCCCATGCCCCCATCCCAGACTGACACGACGGCACCAGTGCTCATTCGTCACGAAGGTCACACGCCTCGTGAGCGGAGCACCTGCGGCTGGCGAGACCGGCTCATCAGCCATGAAGATGCTGCCCTGTCTCCCGCCGCCTGGGCTCATGCCGTGGATATTGATGGAGCCAAGCTCCACTACCATAAGCGTTCCACAGAGCTTTATTACGTGTTGGAAGGAGGTGGCACCGTCGTCCTAGACGGCCAAGAACACCCCGTCACGAAGGGTTCTCTGGTTCACATTCCGCCGGGCGTCGTCCATGGTGCACGTGGGCAGATGCGCGTGCTCGTCGTCGGCATCCCCGACATCGCTGAGGATGACTACTATGAGGTTTCAGAGGAAGCTTAACTCACGACTAGGATCCGTGGCTGATGCTCCACAGGAGAAGCATGGTCACCAGGATCAGAAGCAGTGAAGTGCTTACAGCAGTCGTGAGACGTGAGGGTGAAGGAAGAGTTGTCATGGCATTTTTGCCATTTTATATCACGAATCATTGTGAATGCATAGTAAATACGTATTCACTTTGTAAACACCCCAAAATCTCTACCTCAGACGCTCGCGCGGCAGATCGCTTTGAGGTAATCGAAGGTGTAAAGCCCGGTGTTATGCCCATCAGAAAAGTCGAACTGAACGGCATATCCCCCAATCAAATGCCAGCCTCGCACCAGCACCCCAGGATAACTCTTCTGCTCCGTGCCGCCATATTTGCGACCGAGTAGATCACGCTCCCCAGTCGTTTCTGCACTGGGAGAGAAAGCGCGGAGGCGCTCGCAAGCAATGTAATCTTCGGATTGATCGGACCAGCGGATGGCCACTTCAGAACCGATCAGTTCGATGTGTTCAGGGGTAATCATGGAGTGAATGGGAATGCGTCAGCTACGAAAAAGGGACGCCGTTGCGGGCGTCCCTCTCAAAATAGGCTGTCTGGGAAAACCCGGATTAACGGGAATAAAGTTCAACCACAAGCTGCTCGTTCGCGATCGGATTGATCTCGTCACGGATTGGCAGACGGTTGTAAACGCCGGACATTTTGTCGCGGTCGACGGTGACCCAATCTGGAGTTGGGTTACCCAAGGTCATTTCCAAGAAACGGCCAACGAGCTGCTGGGAGCGAGGGCTTTCTTTAGCGGCCACCACGTCACCAGGCTTCACCTGATAGCTGGCAATGTTCACAACCTTGCCATTGACGGTGATATGACGGTGGGAAACGAGCTGACGGGATGCAAAGCGGGTGTTTGCGAAGCCCAAACGGTAAACCACGTTGTCGAGACGGGACTCCAGCATCTGCAGGAGGTTTTCACCCGTCACGCCTTTACGACGCTGAGCTTCAGCGAAGGTCAGACGGAACTGCTTTTCAAGAACACCATACTGGAAACGCAGCTTCTGCTTTTCGATCAGAGCGACTGCGAAGTCAGAGTTCTTACGACGTGCGTTTTTGACACCGTGCTGCCCTGGTGGGAAGTTACGGGTTTCAAGAGCTTTGGAAGGACCGAAAAGAGCAACACCGAAGCGGCGAGCGATCTTTTCGCGAGGACCTGTGTAACGTGCCATACGATTAAATGCGGAGAACGAGGATTAGACGCGACGTGCTTTTGGCGGACGGCAGCCGTTGTGAGGGATTGGGGTGGCGTCTTTGATCACAGTGACTTCGACACCCATGGCCTGAATGGCACGGACAGCGGACTCACGACCAGAACCAGGACCGCGAAGGCGGACTTCAACTTCACGAAGACCGTGACCCATGGCCTGACGGCAAGCGTCTTGAGCCACCACCTGGGCGGCATATGCGGTGCCTTTACGGGAACCACGGAAGCCCATTTTACCGGAGGTGGACCAGCCAATCACGTTACCCACACGATCTGTGATGGAAACCATCGTGTTGTTGAAGGTCGAACGGACGTGAACGATACCAGCGGAAACGTTCTTGGAACCTTTGGCCTTGATGACCTTAGCACCTTCAGTGCCGTCACCACCGCCGATTTCGAGCCACACGCTCTGAGACACGGCACGATCGCCGCTGGAAGGCTGCTTATCAGCAGCTGGAGCCGGCGCAGGAGCTGGGGCCGGTGCTGGCGCGGCAGCTTCAGGAGCCGCAGCCGGTGTTGTTGTTTCTTCTGCCATAATGCGAAATGGATGTGAGCTACCGATCTATGGATTAGACTTTGCCCTTCTTGGCGCCCGGCTTGCTCTGAGCACCGACGGTCTTACGAGGACCTTTACGGGTGCGAGCATTGGTGTGAGTGCGCTGGCCACGAACTGGCAGACCACGACGATGACGTGTCGCACGGTAGCAGTTGATGCCCAGAAGGCGCTTCATATGCAGACCCTGCTCACGACGAAGGTCACCTTCGTAAACGATGCTCATGCCTTGAATCACCTGAGTGATCAGAGCGATTTGGTCGTCCGTCAGCTCACCAGCGCGGACATTGGGATCAATATTGGTAGCAGCAAGAATCTTGCGGCTCAGAGGAAGACCAATGCCATAGATGTAAGGCAGAGAATATTCGATCTTCTTTTCGTTCGGGATTTCAACTCCAAGTAGGCGTGCCATAATCAGAAGGTGCTTAAAAGAAAAATGCCTGGATTAGCCCTGACGCTGCTTGTGGCGTGGGTTTTTGCAGACGATGCGGACAACGCCCTTGCGGCGGATAACGCGGCAAAGTTCGCAGAGAGGTTTAACAGAGGATCGGACACGCATAAGAAGTCGGGCCCCGTTAGTGGGCGGGGGAGTCGGAAGTCCTAACACAGCTCTAACCCCGTGCAACTTCGTTTTTCGACTTATTCCGACTTTTTCACATTCGGTCCAATTGATTTTTTTCGTAAAGATTGACCTTTTCCCTGAACAAATCGTAGGCTGGTATCGACTAACGAGTCACCCTCTCATGAAAAAGCTCACACTCTCACTCCTGGCCATCCTCAGCCTCGCTTCCTGTGCGACAGGCCCTAATGCCCAAACCGGCACCGTCGTAGGGGCTCTCGGCGGTGCGGCCGTCGGCGGCATCATTGGCAACCAAAGTGGCCGCGGCCTGGAAGGTGCCGCCATTGGCGCCGGTTTAGGCGCGCTCGGCGGTAACGCCATCGGCAATGCCCAAGATCAGCGTAACGCCCAATACTACAACAATCAGTATCATAACCAGCCCCAACGCCGCCCCACAGGCTATTACCCCAATGGCCAGCCTTATTACGGTCCGCCCGCTTATTGATCGGCAACGCTCCTTCAGCTGAAGGCATTTTCAAAACGCGACTGGTTTACGCCAGTCGCGTTTTTGTTTCTTGAGATTGGTGGAAATGGAAACGTGACTATAGTTATTAGAGAAACACCCCTCATGATCTCTCATTTTAGCTCCGCCGCTCATTTTGTCCGAAACAACGATTGGCGCACTATCCTGGCGCATGTGAACTCCCGGGATGCCCATCCCTTACTCCAGTTCATCAAATACGGAATCTGCGGTGTCGGGGCCTTTGCCACTCATCAGATCATCTGGGTCATCCTTTCGGTCACGCTTTTTCCATCGATTGATCCCAGTCTCTCGAATGAAACCCGTGCACTTAATAGCACCATCAGCAATTCGATCGCCGTTTTCTTCAGCACGGCGGTAGCGTATATCACCAACGTGCTTTGGGTTTTCAAATCCGGCCGCCACAACCGTCTCATCGAGATCGCCAGCTTCTTTGGCATCGGTATCATCAGCTTCGGCGGAGGCCTCTTGGCGGGTCCTTGGCTGATCAAGGTCTTCGGTCTCAATACTTTGGTGGCCCAGTTGAGCATGGCCGTCACCTCCGTGCTGATCAATTTCGTCTGCCGGAAGTTTTTTATCTTTAAGCACTGATGGCGGGAGCCATCCCCGGTCACTTCATCGGCCAGAACACAGGCACCAGCAGCAAAATCAGGATCAGGCAGATTAAAGTAAGTCCGCTGCCGACCTTGATAAAATCTCCAAAGCGATATTTACCGGGTCCATAAACCAGGATGCAACTCGGCTCGAACGGTGTCAGCACCGAGATGCTGGCACTGAGCATGACGGCGATGCCAAAGCCTCGAGGATTCACGCCGAGGGTCTGTGCGGCTTGAATCGCGATCGGCAACACCACCAGAGCCGCCGCAGCGTTCGACATCGGCTGTGTCAGGAGAACGGTTAGCACACAAAAACCCGCCAAGACCGCGAGGGTTCCAAAGGGATTTAACAAGTGGGTCACGAGTCCGGCCAGCATTTCATCCGCACCGGATTTCTCCATGGCGGCACCAAAAGCGGTCATCCCGCCAATAAGAATAAGTAGGCGCCAGTCGATATTTTCGTATGCGGTGTCCAGGCTGATGCATCGGGTGGCCAACGCAATGAGGGCGGCGATAAGGAAGGCAATGGAAGCTGGTAGGAGACCGAAGCTGCTCGCCGTTACCGCCAGGGCAAATGCGATCAGGGTAGCAATGCCGCGCTTGCGGGCCCCTGCTGCATAACTATGGGCCGTGATGATGACCATCTCCGCCTCTTGCTCAAATTTCTGAAACCGGTCATAGGGCCCCTGAAGCAACAGCAAATCCCCTGCCTGCAAAACCACATCGGCCATGTGATCATTGAGGGTGCGATCCCCACGCAGCAAGGCTAAGACCGAGAGTCCAGTGCGCCGACGGAAGTTACTCCCACGGAGTGTCTGCCCGACCAAGGATGAGCGCGGAGTCAGCACCACTTCGGCAACGCTGGCATCGCTCATGTCCACCCCAGACCGACGTAGCTGCACATCCTCACGGATGTCGATGCCTTCGATCTTCTTCACCTTGATCAGGTTTTGCACCTTACCCGCCACCTGCACGACATCCCCTTCGGTAAACTGAGTGTAGGGACCTACAGGCAGATCCACCCCCCCACGACGGATCTTCACCACCTGGAACTCCAAAACCGAAAAATCTGAATTGAAAGCCTGCTGTCCGATCAGGGGGGAACCGGGTAAAATCACCACTTCAGAAAGATATTCACGGATGTGAGCCACATCGCCTTGGTCATCCGCGCGGTCCCTTTCAGGCACCCATTTCATGCCCACAGTGATGAGATAAATGATCCCTGCAACGAACAAAACTAGGCCGATGGGAGTGATCTCAAACATGCCGATTTCCTCATAACCTAAGTGCTTCATGGCCCCACTGACTGCCACATTCGTCGAGGTGCCGATCAGCGTACATGTGCCTCCCAGAATTGAGGCGAATGACAGCGGCATGAGCAGACGAGAAGGTGAGATGCCTAGCCTGCGCGCCATCCCGATCACCGGCCCGAGAAACATGGCTGTGACGGTGGTGTTATTCATGAAGGCCGAGATACCGCCTACGCTGGTCATCATACCCGCAGCCACACGGCGTGGACGCCCCCCGGTGGTGCGAGCCAATAGACTGCCCAGACTATCCAGCACACCGGTATCCCGCAGGGCCGCTCCGATGATGAAGATGGAGCCGAGCATCACGATGACCTCATTGCCAAAACCGGCAAATGCCTCCTTCACATCAATGATGCCAAAGGTCACGAGCAAGCAAAGCAGGCCCAAGGTGACCAAATCCACCGAAATCTTTTCTGTGGCGAACAGAACGACGGCGAGCACCAGGAGGCCAATGACGAAGTATGGTTCCATGAATGAGATAAGATGAACTGGAGCCAGCAAAAAACGACCGAATCCCTCAGGTGTTAAAGGTCACTCGCACCTTCCCTGCCCCCGTCGGTCTAGAGCATCGTAGATCTTAAGCCGCGCGGCCCTCTTCGGTATCCATCAGATCAAAAAAAGTCACGAGGTCTTCCCGGTGACCAAGACCCGCTTCCGCACGCTGCTGAATCAGACCGGAGGTCGCCACGTCCCGCCAACCTCGCTTCATCATGAACCCATTGAAGAGTTCAATGTGCTCAGGATCGGGTTTTCTTCCATTTTGGAAACACCATTCAAGGAGCTCTTCATCCGTGCCCCCATCAAGAACACGGGCGCTTAAAGCCTCGAAAGTCACCCCCAGCAAGGTGCAGACACGATCATCGAAGGTGCGTTTGCCAGCGATGATACCCAGATGATACCCTGGGGGTAGCCCCTCTGAGGCATTCAGGCGAATCTTGTCTAAAATGCGCCCAAAAACCATGATGCCGCCGACGGTGTCGCGAGGGGAACGAATAGGAAATGACATGGTCATCCCTTACGCAGGGAGGGCAGTGGGTTCAATCAGGAATCGGCTCCAGTTTGTTCACCTCATCTCGCTATCCTTCATCTTCTCCGCCTTACCTCGTGGACGCGCCTCCGAGGCTTGGGTCTGGGTCAATCCATCCCCTAGTTGCACTCGGAAAGGTTCAGCCAGTTTTTTGAGCCGCTCCACGATGTCTGGGTGCTTTGCGCTGACATCCGTAGTCTCACCCACATCGTCCTTCACGTTGTAAAGGGCTAATGCCTGTTGAGCCACTCGATACCCATGGCGGCTGGCAATGCCTTCGATCCCGCTCTGGGTGATCGCCACCGGCTTCATGTTCTCCCAATTCGCGGGCTTGCCATCTTTGCCTCGGGGTTCATGAGGCGTGATGTAGGGGTGATCAAAGTGGAGTTTCCACTCTCCACTGCGAATGGCTTGCAATTCACTCCCCGCGTAGATGGCAATCGCCTCGTGAGGACTCTTTGCGCCCTCCGCTCCATGTAGGATGCCTGAGACATCCCTCCCATCGATTTTAGCCGTCGGCTTTTCGGCACCGATCCAGCTAATGAAGGTCGGCAGGAGATCCATAGCGGTGAAGAGTTCATCATTCACCTTGCCCGTCGGCACCTTGCCCGGCCAGCGTGCGATGAATGGCACGCCCACACCTCCATCATAGCTGGTGAGTTTACCCTCACGGCGTGGCGCGGCGTTCCCCGCATGATTGCCATAGCTCAGGAACGGCCCGTTATCGGACATAAAGATGATCAGCGTGTTCTCCGAGAGGCCCGCCTGCTCCACCGCTGCGACGATCATGCCCGCACTCCAGTCCAGCTCCTCCACCACATCTGCATACAGACCATGAGGAGATTTACCCCGAAAACGATCGGCGGCGAAGATCGGCACGTGGGGCATGATGTGAGGCACATAGAGAAAGAAAGGCTGGGCCTTATGGCGGCGAATGAAGCTTACTGACTTCTCCGTGATACGTCGGGTGAAAAGACTTTGATCAGGGTCTGTCTCAATGACCTTTTCATTCTCATAAAGCGGCAGAGGCGGCATCTCCGAGGCCAGTGAGGGATGATACTTGCTGTTATCGTTGGAGTAAGGAATGCCCCAGAATTCATCGAAGCCGTTCTTCATCGGGTGAAACAGATCCGCTGTGCCTAGATGCCACTTACCATAAATGGCTGTGGCATAACCCTGCTTCTTCAAGATCTCCGGCATCAGCTGTTCATCCGGATTGATCCCCTCCAAGCTAGTATGATTGAGAGCTCCCTGCAAACCGACCCGATTCGGGTAGCACCCCGTCATCAAAGCTGCCCGTGAAGCGGTGCACACAGCTTGCGCCACAAGGAAAGAGGTGAACCGGGTGCCTTCCGCCGCCATCTTATCCAGATTCGGAGTGCGAATGGTGGTGGAGCCGTAACAGCCGAGGTCTGAATAGCCCAGGTCATCCGCTACGATCAGGATGATATTCGGCTTTGGCTCTGCGGGTGTCGAATCTGGAGGAGTCCCCACAGGGGACTCTTGACCGTGACTTAAACTGAGCAGAGCCAAGGAGAGAAAGCAGATGCGCAAGAACATGAAGAGTAAAATGAGAAAAGGTGGCTTCAGATGAAGCACGGTCAGTGTCGATTCAACGACCCATTGTGTCGCTGAATTGCGCTCCCTGTCCAGTTTATCAGCTGATGCTGACCCCAGCCTTCCATACCATGCCGGAAGGGCGAATCCGACAATACGTCATGCGACCGCCATTTGCGCCAGCTTTTGCTTGGCCTTAGCTCCCGGTTCGTCACGCTCCACCACGCCATCACGGAGGCGGATGATACGGGAGCAACGCTCCACCATACGCTCATCATGAGTGACGAAAACCAGCGTCTTCCCCTGCTCATTGAGCTCATCGAAGAGCGCCAAAATCTCCTGCCCTGATTTGGAGTCCAAGTTACCCGTGGCCTCATCCGCCAGGATCATCAACGGGCTGTTTGAAAGTGCGCGAGCGATAGCCACACGCTGCTGCTGTCCACCTGAAAGCTCGTTCGGTTTGTGATAAAGACGATGTCCTAACCCCACCTGCTGCGCGAGGCGAATGGCCACCTCACGCATGTGATGGTCATCGGCTCCGCCGTAATACATCGGCACTGAGATATTCTCCACCACAGTGAGCTGCTGAATGAGATTGTAGCTCTGAAAAATGAACCCCAAATTGCGATTCCGCGCAGCCGAAAGATCATCATCATTCAGAGTGGCCACATTTTCTCCACCGAGAAAGTAATCTCCACTGGTCGGCTGATCGAGACAGCCCAACACGTTGAGTAAGGTGGACTTTCCACAACCAGAAGGTCCCATGATGCAGACGTATTCGCCAGGGTAGATGTCAAAGGACACCCCTTGCAGCACTTGGCTGATGACATCCCCCATCTTGTAGGACTTACGGATGTCTCGCAGACTGATGATCGGCTCTGCCATGATTATTTAACGACAGCCGCCACGTCTTTTTCCTTGGGCTTAGGCTTGCCTTGTCCCTTGGGTTTGCCACCACCTGCAGGTGCAGGAACAGACTCCTCCGGCATACCGGGGAGGCCCCCTCCCTTATTCTCAGGCACTAGCTTCTTCGGCAGAGCTAAGGCGACCAGTTCACCGAGCTGCAAGCCCTGGCGCACCTCGATGAATTCATCATTAAACAAGCCGGTCTGCACAGAGCGGCGCTCAAGCCCGCCACCGGAAGTGACATAGCAGAAGTGATGATCGTTTTCGACCTCGATGCTCTGGACGGGCACAAACATAACGTCTGCCAGTTGATCCACCAAGATCTCCACCTTGGCATTCATTCCAGGCTTCAACCAAGGATGCGTGCCCAGGATGTGGACGGAGGCGGGATACACTTTCAGGTTAGGCGTGTAGCGGCTGCTTGAGGAGTCTGGCAGCACAGCCAACTCCGCAACACGGCCTTCCAAGACCACGCCTGGCTCAGCATCCACACGAATAAGGGCCGGCTGGCCCACATGCACCTTCTTCACCTGGGACTCATGAATGTTCACATGCACGCCCATCTGCGACATGTTTGGAATGGTCAGCACCGTCTGGCGGTAGCGCACATTGGTGCCTTCTTCGATGGATTCGTTGTAACGTGAGGAGGCGCTGGCGTTAAGATCGCCATAAGCTACCAAACCTGGCTGCACGGCCCGGATCATGCAGGCCTTAAGCTGACGATCCAGATCTTCTTTCTTGGCCAGTTCCATTTCATACCGGCGCTTGGCCGTTGCAAAGCGAGTTTCGGCCTGAGCCATCTTCGAGCGGTTTGCGCGGATTGTCCGCTGGAGCTTGGTCAGACTCTCACGATAGGCGGAAAGCAACTGAGCGCACTGTTTCGAGAAGGTGTATTTCTTGAACAAGTCGAGTTCAGTCTCCGCTGTCTTCACTGCCAGAGTCGCTTTCTCATAAGTCACTTGATCATTTTCAAGCTGAGTCTTGGAAATAAAGTCTCGAGCGGCCAAGCGCTGAGATGCCTCTACTTTTTGTTTGGACACCGCCAATTCAGATTTTTTCAGCAGTAATTCATCCTCGAGCTGACGCAGCTTTTGTTGGGCCTCGCCATCCCCATTGCTTAAATTGTCTAAAAAGGGAGCGAAATCTAGGCGGCCGTTGTTGGTGCTCGTTGCCGCTTTGGATTCCGTCGCTTCTTCCACCTCGTCTTTCTTTTTGTCAGTGGTCAGCAACGCCACATTATTGCCCGCCTCAAGCTGAGCATTGGCTTGAGATTCCAGTGTATCGGCAAACTGGTCAAACTCAGCCACGTCCTTGGGTAGGCCGCTGGAAGCCAGAATATTCACGGTCAGTTCCCGGCCCAGATACTTATCAAAGTCCATCAAGGCAAAGAGCACGGTTTCTTTCATGTCTCGAACGAGACTCTGATTCTCACTGCGCTGAATCTCACGACCTTCGTCCGCATCGATGTATTGAGCGACGGTTGTTTGAAACTGGATTTCATGGTCCTGAATCCGGGTTTTGAGATCCGAGTTATCCAGTTCGACCAAAACCTTTCCATCTTTGATATCTTCCTCGGTTACGAGGTAACCTTCAGGGATGATGCTGAGAATCTTGGTCGGTGTTTCAATTTCCGACTTCACCTCGAAGTTCTGTAGCGCGCGGATTTCGCCGCCTTGGAGCACGTTGATGTGAAGAGCACCCTTCTGCACACTGAACGTAGGCACGTCCTCGCCCTGCCCGGCGGATCCAGACATCAGGTAGCCGCTTGCGGCAATGATAGCCACGGCTGCACCGCCATAGATCAAGAATTTAGACTTCACCATTTTCATGACTCCCCTTTCGGTTTTTCCTTGTTCAATACGTCCACCCACGAGCCGTCTTTCTCGATATAGAGCACTCCCATGTCACTCCAGAGTTGGAGACGGGCGATGACGTGGTCAATCAACGTGGAAACGACAAGGTCGCGAGCCGTGATCAGACGGTCTTGGGATTCCACAATGTCACGGGCAGTGCCGCGACCTTCTTCCATCAAAGCCTCTTCGATTTCCAGACGCTTACTGGCAAGCTCCAACCCTCTTTGAGCAAGCTCATACTGCTGTCTTGCCACTTGAAGACCACGCCAGTCACTCCGAATCGTTGACCGGAGTTGTTCCTCTGCGAGTTCCAGCTCTCGTTCAGCTCGTTGTTCAGAGATTTGGGCACTACGCAGGCTGTTTCGCTCAGGCTTCGTATTGAGATTCAGATCCACATCCAGTCCTGCACTGAAACGACGCTGTTTGGGATTGAGTTCCAAGCCGGGATTGTTCGCAGGGGTGCCCATTTGATATCCCGCCAAAGCATTCACCGTGGGTAACGTATTTTGATGAGCGATCTTTACCCGGCGCACATTGTCCTGCACACGGTCACGTTCGTTGTAGAGATCCAGACGGGTAATCAAAGCTGTGTCCATGGCCTGATCCAGGCTGCCCTGCGGGTCCACGACATGAAGTTTACTCAATTCATCCTTGGCCAAAATGAGGCGCTGATCCACAGGCAGACCTAACACGATTTTCAGATCATCCAATTGCTCTTCATAGTTACGCACCGCATTGATCCAGTTACGCTCATAAGTGATCTGGCTCTGCTGAATCTGCTTCAGACTGGATTGAGTGCGAAGGTCCGCTTCTGCCAGGGCTGACTCACGTTCAATGGAAGCCAGGGACTGTTTGTAAGCCACAAACCGGTTACGCGCGGCCTCGCGTGCCTGCAGCACTCGGAAATACTGGGTGGCCACATTCACAGTGAAGTCTTTCCGATACTGAGTGAAATCCCGAATCACATACAGCACGTCGCGTTCGTCCTGCCGGAGCGGCTCAGATGCCGCCAAGACCCCAGCCCCACGCAGCAGCGGCTGGCTGATCGAAACTGCTGCACGGGAATCGCTCAAACCTCGCACACCACCTGTAAAAAAGCGTGTGAAGTCAGTGGTCAAATCCATTGCCACTCGAGCACCGGTCTTCATTAAATAATCGAAGGTTAGGGCTCCATCGGTGGCCAAGGTCGAAGTACGAACCAGATTGTTCACCCCAGTCTTCACCTGATTTTCCGTGTAAAAGACCCCGCCACCACCATCCACAATCGGCCCGAACTGCTGCCGAGTCAGAGTCAGATCCAGAGCGCTGAGATAAACTGTTTCCTTACGCGCCAAGTAGCCGCGGTTGCGATGCACCGCAAAATCCAAGGCATCCGCCAGACTGATGACCCGTGCGTTTTTCTCGATGAAGGCACGCTTACCCAGGAAATCTGCCGTTTCCGAGCTCTTGATCAGAACCTCCAGCTTCACCGGTTGCGGCGGAGTGATGTCGAGCAGCGTATCATCCTCAGCGCCAGCGACAGCCTGAGACTTCTTGCCAATAATGCCAAACACCTCACGATCCGCCCACTTTTTATAAAACCCCTGACTGCACCCTGATAACACGCACAAGCTCAGCGAGACGGCTGCATGCAGCGGACGTGGAGCAACGCGGAAAAACATGGAAAAAGGCATAATGAAAGGAACCTCCGCCCTGAGTGGTTGTTAGGGGGATGGACATTGATTGGGGGGAGATAGCGTTACGCTGGAAACGGCCATTTCTATCAACAATGCCTAATTATCGCGAAGAAAACTTACCCCCGACGCAAATCCTTTTGCCACCAATCCTCATCCTTTTATTCAGTCCCAGCCTCCTCACCTCTTCCTTATTCTAAATAGGCGTTGCCTCTGTCCACCAACGTCATAAACTCATCTCAGCAGCTCATGGAGGATCCGATTCCCAAAGAAATCACCGAAGAAATGCTCAAAGAGGCGTCCGGCTCTCCAGCCACACGCAAGACCCTCATTGAGCGACTGGACAATTGGAGTGATTGGTCCAGTTGGGACGAATTCTATCGCACCTACTCCGGCTTCGTTTTCCACGTCGCCCGGAAGTCGGGCTTAAGCGACGATGAAGCCAATGATGTCGTCCAGGAGACCTTCATCGGCGTGGCCAAAAACCTCCAGAAGAAGAAGTTCGACACCAGTCTCGGCTCCTTCAAATCCTTCCTGCTCAACCAAGCCCGCTGGCGCATTCTTGACCAATTTCGCCGCCGCAAGAAGCAGCAAAGCCGCGAGGCCAATCTCTATGGGGATGAAACGGACGAGCGCCGCACCGCACCCATCGACCGCTGTGCCGACCCCAATGGGATGACCCTCGAAAAGCTCTGGGATAAGGAGTGGCAGGACAAAATCATGGACATTGCCCTGCGCCGGGTGAAGGCCTTAGTCTCCCCCCGCCAATATCAGATCTTCTCCTGCTATGTGCTCAAAGGATGGGACCCCGAGCGCGTGAAGAAGGAACTCGGCGTCAATGCAGCTCAGGTCTATCTGGCCAAGCATCGAGTCGGCCGCATCCTCAAGCGCGAAGCCGCCAAGCTGGCAGAAGAGGAAGGTTGAGCTTAACAAAAAGTGCTCACCATCAAGCTCTGCAGCATCCATGCTTATTCCGATGATTGATTGATATCTGAATCCATTCAGTCCTTCTTCAATTCTTCAATCAGCGCCTTCATCTCAGCAATTTCTCGACGCTGAGTTTCAATGATTCCATCCGCGAGTTGACGAACACGGGGATCGACGATGTGAGCCCGCTCACTGGTGAGAATAGCAATCGAATGATGGGGGATCATCGCTCTCATGTAGGAGACGTCAGCAACTGAGGCTTGGCTTCGCACCAGCCAAAGCGCGACAACAAAGACGAGTCCACTACTGATAAATCTCCCTGCGTTTATCGTCCGACTCGGATACATCGGCAACATAAAAGCGAGCATAAGCATCGCCATCGAAGCCCCCATCACGAGAGCCATGTAGGCCCGTGTCTCACTGAAAAAGACATGCTCAACTGCAAAGGTATTGAGATACATCAACCCAAACATCACGATGGTTGAAGTGGTGATCATAACAGCGAACTTAGTGTAGTGATTCATGGCTAGATCATTGACCTTTTAGTTAGACTCTGATGCACAAATCAATCGCTGAGTCGTAATCAAAATACCATTGATTAACGGCTGAGGCGTTTTCACTAGCGTTCGCTCCCAACCGTAAGACCGGTTGTATAAATGAACCGGCTGGACGTGTTACGCCAGGACACCGCACATCAGAAACATCCCCTTCTCCAACGAGCGCCCCGGCTCTCCTCTACCGTGCACCCATTAAGCCTTTCGTGTCTTTAAAGCGCGTTTACGCTCGGGGAATAGGGTGGTGCAGATCTCACAGACAGTTCCATCACAGCCTCGGGCCGAGCAGTGCTCTCGGCCATAGTAGATGATTTGCAGGTGCAGCTTGTTCCAACTGGAAGTCGGAAACAGACGCTTCAAATCGCGCTCTGTCTGGGCGACGTTTTTTCCCTCCGTCAGCTTCCACCGCTGGGCGAGGCGATGGATGTGCGTATCCACCGGAAAGGACGGCACGCCAAAGGACTGGGCCATGACGACCTGGGCGGTTTTATGCCCCACCCCGGGAAGCTGCTCAAGGAGTTCGAGATCGGCTGGCACTTGGCCGCCAAATTTTTCCGCCAGGATCTCGGAGAGTTTCTGGATCGCTTTGGCTTTCTGAGGCCCCAGACCACAGGGTTTAACGATCTTCTCGATTTCGGGCACCGGCACCTGAGCCATCTGTTCCGGCGTCTTCGCCAGAGCCCAGAGCTTCGGCGTGACCAAGTTTACACGAGCATCCGTGCACTGCGCCGAAAGGAGGACAGCCACCAGTAGGCTGTAGGCATCCGTATGATCCAGCGGGATGGGCGGATGCGGATAAAGTTGCTCCAAGCGCTGGAGCACATAGGCGGCACGTTCAGCCTTGGTCACGTTCAGGAACTCTGGAAAAGATGCACGACCCCAGAACTAGCTGCGCTCAAGACGCTGCACCATCTTGCGGACGTGATCGTATTTCTGGCGCTCTTTCATGATAGCCAAGCTCTTGGAGCGCGATCCCCAGCGCAGGACGCGGATGTTCACGTTGCGCACGCCCCAGGCATTCATGTGGGCCTTGGTCGGCTGGTAGATATCAATCGTATTGGTTCCCACAAGCGCTGAACCATAGTCATCCACCTGATAGATGTAAGGAGTGCCTTCAATCTGGAAGATGGTGCCCACTGGATAGACGGACCAGTCAGCAGCGGCACTGCGCACGAGGCTGCCATATCGCAACTGCGTGCCTACGGCGGTGCGTGCGCCATACTGGATATGGTCTGACTCGCTATGAGTGTAGGCGGTCGTGCGCACGGACGTGATTCGAGTCCCCTTTTTGGAGAGCAGGTTCCGATTACTGCTACTGGATGAGCAGGAGCACAGGAGCGCTGCGGCGACAACGAGGAGGCAGGAAGTGGCTTTAATCATCTTTTAAGGACTCTTAACATTCAAGCAACCGCTGAATTGCCTGTTATGGTGAGGCATTTGCCACTTAAAATCAATCACGTATTTTCCTCACCCCGGCTGGGCAAGACCTTCAGGGTAGCGAAAGCTTGGCCCCATAAGCCTCGGCGGCGGCTGGCGAATCCATGATTTTTTTGCCAAATGGAGCTCCTGCTGCACAGGCACCGCCTAAATAGAGGGCTTGGGGAGTGGCAAATAAGGTGTAGGCATTGTCCCCCTTCGGCCCACCCAAGGTGGTCAGCCAAGCCGTCTTTCCCTGCGGGTCAAAGGCGGCAACATAGATGTCTGTCGCGCCCTGGCTAACGAGTTTTTTTCCCACGACACTGGCCTCGGCACTGAACTCTCCCGTCAGATACACCTGCCCTTCGGCACTCTGAGCCACGCCGAGGCAGTAATCCACTCCGGGACCTTGGAGGGCATGAACCCAATCGGGCTCCCCCTGCTCAGTGAAATGAACCACGAATCCGTCGTTGTCCTTGTCGCCCGTGGTTGTGAAGGTCTGCCCAAGCACGGTCACGCTTCCTTTGAACATACCCGCTCCGACGGCGTGCCCCTGGGCATCCACACTGATTTCGTGGAAACCGGCACTGGGTTGCCCTGGAATGAGCTTCGCCCACCGTGGCTCACCCTCGGGAGACACTTTTAGGACGAGCGCCGCCTGTCCTCCAGCCGCTGAGAGGCTGATGGCACCCGCTTGCCCGGTTCCACTTCCACTGCCTCCGATGTAGAGACAGTCTTGCGCATCGACGGCAATGCCGTGACCACTGCCGCTGAATTTGCCAGATGTCGTTTTGACCCAGCGGAGTTTTCCTTCGGGTGAGTATTTGGCCCAAAAGATGGCGCGCGCTGTCGAATCGGCATTGACGGCCGCATCGCCAAATTGACCCGCGCCTGCAATCGCCCCGGTCACCACCACATCCCCGTGGCTGTCCAGAGCAATGCCGTGACCGTAGTCATAGCCAGTGCCACCCGCTGTGTGAATCCACAGCAACTGACCGTCGGCATCATACTTGGCCACGAAGATGTCGTAGTCACCGGCATTCGCCAAGGTCTTGCCCAGAGCTTGGGCATCGGTGCTCTGGTAATGCCCCGTGACGTAGGCGCATCCTGTGGCATCAGCCACCACGCCATACCCACGATCGACGAGGGAACCACCCAAACTCCGCACCCACAGCACCCGACCCGCCGAGTCCACTTTCGTCAGGAAAAAGTCCGTGCTGCCGAGGTCTGGCCGTAACTGATCTCCGAAAGTCCCAGCCCCGGTGGTTTCTCCAGCTAGAAAAACATTCCCCTGAGGATCTGCGGCGATGGCACGCGTCTTGTCATTTTTGGCTCCACCTCCGAAGGCGAGCCAATCAAAAGCGGGCTCAGCGGCTTGAAGGGTGCAGATGATGAAAAGGGGAAACAGGCTGCGTAAAAACATGCGGCTTCATACGCAGCCAGGGGACGCGATTGTGTGACCAAGACACGTATGCATGTGACAACACATGAGACGCGTCGCTAGGACACTTTAGGCCACCTCTTCCTCAACAGGGTTGGTCAGGGTGCCGATCCCTTCGATCTCGACGGAGACGCTGTCACCGGCTTTCATCCAGAGAGGGGGCTTGCGGGCCATGCCCACTCCGTGCGGCGTGCCGGTGAGAATCACCGTCCCTGGAAGCAAGGTCGTGCTGGCGCTGAGGAAAGCGATGATGGTCGGTACATCAAAGATCATATCATTGGTGTTCCAATCTTGCACGGCCTCTCCATTCAGGATCGTCTTGATCCCCAGAGCATTCGGGTTGGCGATCTCATCGCGAGTCACCAGCACGGGTCCCAGCGGGCAAAAGGTGTCGAAGGTCTTGCCACGGCACCACTGGCCACCGCCCCCATTCTTCTGCCAATCCCGAGCGCTGACGTCATTGGCGCAGGTGTAACCCAGCACATAATCCAGCGCCTTTTCCTTGCTCACGTTTTTGGCGGTCTTGCCGATGACCACCGCCAGTTCGCATTCATAATCCACCTGATCACTCCGCAGCACGCGTGGCAGCAGAATCGCATCACCAGGATTCTGGACAGCGCCTGGACTCTTCATGAACAGTACCGGATTCTCAGGGATCGCTGCACCACTCTCTTCCGCGTGGAATTTGTAATTCAGGCCGATGCACAGGATGGCGGTCGGTTGCACCGGAGCTAAAATCTTTGCCACACCTGCCACCGCATCAGTGACTTCAAAACTGCCAAAGATATCTCCCTGGATGACCTTGGCCGAACCATCGGCTTGTTGAGCAGCATAACCGATCTGACCGGAGGAATCTGAATAACGAATGATTTTCATGAGGCAAAAGTGGAGAAGTCTATACGCGGTAGAAAAGAGAGTTTAACGACGATTAAAGGCGACACAGTCGGCATAACGTGCGCCCGAGCCGCCGAACATATCCAGGGCACTGCCGATGGTGCCATCCACACGTCCGTGACTCAGAACGTCCAAGCGGCGCAGATCATCCAGATGGCGGATGCCCCCGGCGTAGGTCATCGGGATGGAGCTGTGCTGGCCAAGAAACACGACGAGGGCTTCATCCATGCCTTCGCACTTACCCTCCACATCCACGGCGTGAATAAGAAACTCCGCACAGTGCTCTGCCAGATATTTCAGAGTCTCGGGGGTAACATGCAGGTCCGTCAGCGTCTGCCAGCGATTCATGGCCACCGTCCAGCCGCTGGCAGTCGCCTTGCAGCTCAGATCAATGACGAGGCGATCCTTACCCGCCGCCGCCACCATTTTTTGCAAACGCGTCTCGGAGAAGGTGCCATCGGTCTCAAAGAGGTAGCTGGTCACGATGACGTGACTGGCCCCCGCCTCCAGATATTCCGCCGCGTTGCAGGGTCGGATGCCCCCCCCCACTTGAAGCCCTTGCGGATAGGCGGAGAGAGCACTCTTAGCCGCCTCTTCGTTGCCAGGCCCTAACAAGATCACGTGCCCGCCTGTGAGCCCGTCTTCCTGATACTGGCGAGCATACCAGGCCGAATCTCGGTCACTGACGAAATTGGTTTTCAGCCCGCTACCGGAGTCACTCAGGCTTGAGCCCACGATTTGTTTCACACGGCCGTCGTGGAGATCAATGCAGGGGCGAAAACGGGTCATGAGCGGTTGGAGGAGGTCGAGGTAAAGACACTTCAGCAAGTCGTCAAGACCCGATCCTGGACAAGTGTGATGCTAATGTGCCTCTAACCTGAAGAATTGAGTCTTCTCTGGCGCATCCAACTGAAACTCCAGCTTACCCTCAGCGGTAAAAGTGGCCATTGGAGCTGTTAGAAACACATCTTCATAGGACACTAGATCCGTTGATTTTTTCAGGCCAATCGAAAATGAAAAACTCTGGGTCGCGGCATTTCGCTGAACCAAGCGCGCGCCGATGTTTAAAGTTTGCACCTGATCTGCGGTATAGAGCCCTGCTTTGCTAGCATGATCAAACAAAGTAGCGACCAACTCTCCCTGAGAGATCTGCCAATCGAAGCCGAGCGCTGCCATTTGCAGCTCAGAGGCGTCGTTAAGTCCATCACCATCGCTGTCGGTATCGAATGATAAGACTTGCCCGGTCAGATGGATATCAAAGGCATCTTGTGAAGCATTGCTCACTATACGAAGGGAACCGACTTGGTCTCCAACCTCTGAACCCGTCAAGATTACAGCCACTTGCATATTTTCACCTGCTTGCAGAGTCGTCGCCGGAGTTCCTTTGATAGAAAAACCTGAAGAAGGCAGGCCGACCAACGAGAAACTCAAGCCCTCCAAGGCCACTGCACCCGTATTTTTCAGCGTAAACTCTCTGGTGGCTGACGAGTCTGGAGCGACCGGACCGAAGTTCACGCTCGACGTGATGTTTTCGAGAGCCTGCCCGGCTGGCTGTTCGACCACCATGGTCCGATGATATCCTTTGAGAGATTCCACCCACCAAGAACTGCCGGAAAATCGCCCGCCCGTAACAATCCCACGTGCTCGAATATATCCGCCATCCGGCAAATTGAGATTCGTCATCTGCCATCCGCCACTGATGCGCTCTCCTTTACCCAGAAGCACCCACTGGGTGCCGCCATCCATCGATACCTCAAACTCAGTCCAGTTGACTTCAGGTGACGATCCTCCGCGGAGCCATTGAATCTCATTCCCACTAATGACCGCAAGCTGATCATCAGCCGCATCATTAGTTAGCCGGGCAATTGAGTTTCTAGGCTCACTTCCGACCATAGAGAAAACACCTCCGACCAATAGACGGCCATCTTTCTGCAACATCAAAGAATGGACATTGCTGTTCACATTCGGGTCGAACGATGAGTCTAGCGAACCGTCCGAATTTAATCGAGCCAACCGATTGCGAGGCGAGCCCTGAACACTTGTGAATTGTCCACCGATGATTATCTTTCCATTGGCCTGTAACACCATGGAATTGATGAGTCCATTCAGTGCTGGGTTCGGAAAAGAGGTGTCTAGACTGCCGTCTGTATTGAGTCGTGCCAGTTGCTGCCTTGTCACTCCCCCAACAGAGGTGAAGTTTCCTCCCAGAAGAATTTTGCCGTCGGGCTGCAAAAGCAAGGCGTAGGCCGAACCATTGGCTGTGCCCAGAAATGAGTCATCAAGCGAACCATCGGCATTCAATCGCGCGATGCGAGTTTTGCTCGTCCCGCCAATCGTTGTGAACGATCCTGCTATGATGATTTTCCCCTCGGGAGTCACTGCTACCGTGCGAACGACATCGTTGGCATCTGGGTTGAATACAGTGTCCAGTTCACCTCCTGCATTGACCCGTGCGATGTAGTTGCGTGTAGCTCCCATAAGCTGGGTAAAAAAGCCTCCAACGATGATTCCTCCGTCCGCCTGAGGCACCGCGACCTCAACACTTTGATTGCTTTGGAAATTAAACCCGCTTCCCAACACGCCGTCTTGGCTCAGCAGAGCTCCACTACCACGAGCTTGTCCGTTGACGGTATTAAAATAGCCTGACAAAAGGAGCTTACGATCAGCCTGTTGATTCAATCCATACACGACACTACTGACCGAGCCCGGAAAGCTTGGATCTAAAAGACCATTCGACAGCAAGCGCGTAAGTCTGGAAAGTGACTGTCCTCCCACCGAGGTAAAGTTGCCTCCGATCACGATTCTATCATCAGGCTGGATCGAGAAGGCATAGACGTTGTTATTAGCGTCGGGATTAAAGTTCGGATCTACCTCCCCAGCAGCCCAAACCGTGTTCGTTAGCCACAGCAATGAGCACCAAAAGCTCCAACGAACGAGCCAAGCTTTTTTGGACGGGGGGAATACCAGCATATCAGTGAAAAGACTTAGAATAAGGTTTTTGCGCAAGAAGAAACTCGTAATATCTCCAGAAACCAAAGCCTGTGCTTGAGTGCTTGCTTTCCAGCTAAAAGTGGCGTTCAGAGTAGGTTGCTAAGAATACAACCATGGAATCCATCGAGATCGCACGCCTGTGCGCCAAATATGCAGATGATAAGAAGGCGGAGAATATCATGCTCCTAGATCTGCGCGGCCTTTCGCCGGTAACGGACTTTTTCGTCATCGCCACCGCGTCATCAAACCCTCAATTGCGCGCCGTTCGCGATGAGATCGTCGAGCAACTGCGCGAAGAACATGGTGAAAAACCCCTCTTCAGCGATGGCACTTACGAAAGCCAGTGGCTGATCGTCAACTTCCCCAACGTGCTGGTGCACATTCTCTCTCCTGAGAAGCGTGAATACTACGCCCTCGAAGAGCTGTGGGGTGATGCGCCGAAACTGGACTGGAACGACACCGCTCCTATTGCAGATCCCACACCGCGTGCGCCGAAGAAAAAGCCCGCCAAGAAAACAGCCGCTAAAAAGACAGCCAAAAAGGCCCCAGCCAAGAAAGCGGCTAAAAAAGCCGCCAAGAAGAGCAAGTAAGTCTCTGGTTGCTCATCTCACTCCTCAAGACCCTCGACTTAAAACCGAGGGCCTTTTGATTGAGTGCCTTGGCGAGGAGGTGGCTCGTGAGTGGCCGACGCGACCCTTCCGCCTACACCCTGGTATTGCGATGAAACTGCAGTGCGGCACGATGCACTTTTTTGAGAGTGACGGAAGAAAGTTTGGCTGTCAGCTTGAAACCCAGAAGCCCAGCCGCACGCTGCAAAAGCGACAAGTCTGTCTTTTTAGCCAGAGCCAGGAACTCATCTTCGGGCAGCCCCCCCAACTGATGCAGAAGGTCACGTGCATCCGTATCCTGGATCAGGTTAGTTTGAGGTTTGGCTTCGACTGGACGTTGCGACGCAGCCATGGCCGCTTTGACACCGTCTTGTCCAGCTTTGCCCAAACATGAACCCAGCAGGCGAAGATGATGTTCGACACTGTCTTCGCCGGGCTCTGCGGCTAGGCTTTTGCTCTTCGCCCCCAGGGTGCTTTTGCAATAAGCTTCCATGGCACCAGGAGCCTTCGACCAAGCCTCCAGCCAGCTTTGACGGCACGCCAGATAATCGTCCAAGGGGGTTAGAAGGTCGTCGACTTCAAGCTTACTTAGGCGTTCAACTGTGCTTGTAAGCTTGCTCCATTCGGTCTTGATTGCCGCAGGATTCAGCACCGGTCCCAGACGCTCCAGTTGATCCGCTAAGGCGCGGAGTTGGCTAGGCAGTTTTTTCAAACCAGGAAGGGCGGCGGCAGACTTTGCGGCTTTCTTGGGGGGAGAAGTGCTCATGCGTCAGGCTTGGGAAAGCGTTGGAAAAAGGTGATCAAATTTTGGGTGAGGGCGACAAGATCTTTGGTCACTGGATCATAAGGCCGCTCGGTGACAAGGGCTTGCTGAACATTATTGGAATCCGTCACCGCAGAAGCCTCCCGGATCATCGGTTCGAAGACTTGGATATCGAGGTTCTGCAGCTGGCTGTAAACGTCCAAGACTTCACGCATTTCCAGCAAGGCTGCCTGCACAGGCTGGAAGTTTCGATATCGGTTCACAATCACGCCGCCGAGCTTGGCCACGCGATTCGGGGCCGAATCATGGGTGTATTTGCGTAAAAGTTGGTTAATCCATTTGATACCTTCCAGAGCGAGGTAATCAGGCGTGTAAGGCACCAGGATAAAATCCGCTGCACGAAGCGCATTGCGGGTAAAGAGAGACCAAGCTGGCGGGCAATCGATCAGAATATAATCATAGTCCTCTCGGAGAGGTCTGAGCGCCGCCGCTAAGACGCCATCAGCCTGCTTGATGTGGTGTCCCAGAGAGGGCCTTTCCTCCAATTCCAGCATCTGGAAAGACCCCGGAACAAGATCGAGGCGCCCCCCTGTCGTGAGGTTTTCTAAGACACCGGTTTGGATCAAGGATGAGAGGTCGGGTTTACCTCCTTTTTCAAAACTGGTGAAGAGCTTGTGGATCGTGAGGTCGTTTTCGAAAGCTTTTCGATAGCCCTCTCGATTGATCAGCCAAAGAGTGGTGTTGCTCTGTGGATCAAGGTCGATCACTAGCACCCGCCTTCCGGCGAGTTGTTTGTGCATCGCCATGATGGCAGCGATGTTAACCGTGTTGGTGGTTTTGCCGACGCCACCTTTGAAGTTGAGAAATGCGACGATGTGTGAGGGCACGCCTCCAGATTAGGTGGCGTTGTTATGTTGGCAAATTGAATAAGATGCTCGCAGTGCAAGTCGTTCCGGCATCTCAATAAAAAGCATGGGTAGTCGTTCACCCCCGCTGACGAGCACCGTTCTCGATGTTCGCCTGACGCAGACGCGCGGCGATTTCACGGGTCATCTCTTGCAGCAGAGTGATCTTCAGGACGGGATTCCTCTCCGTGAGATCCACAAACCACTGACGGGGCACCACCAAACAGCGCACCTGATCTTGAGCGATCACATCCGCCGAGCGTGGTGAGCCGTCAAGAAACGCCATCTCACCCACGGTCATGCCCGAGGTGAGCACATCCACACGCTTCCGGTTCTGCGCCTCATCGCGGATCTGGACTTCGGCATTACCCGATAAGATCACCATCATCTCGGTCGCAGGTTCACCCGCAGAAATCATGGTTTGGCCGGGCTCATAGACGCGCGGAGCGAGTTCCTGCCGGATCATCGCCAAGTCTTCAGCGTTACAATGCTGGAAGAGCACGCATTGATCCAGAGCCATTGGGCCCAAGGATCGCCAGGTGGCTCCCGTAACCTCCAGCAACAAAGCATCTTCACAGGCCTCAAGAGCCGCGTCCTCGGTGTCATAGATCGCACTGGCTGCGATACCAGCCTCGGTTAGGCTGGCTTTCCAGCGTCCGGTTTGACACAAGACCAAGCGCACCCCGGTCTGAATCAGTTTGGAACGCAGCTCTGAGAGGAGGCGAAGACTCACCGCATCCGCCATCACCACCGCATGCATATCCAGGATGAGGTGCAAACAGCCCGCATCCGCCAACTGAATGGCCTTCCGGATCACGGGTTCCAGCGTGGTGAAGATGAGACCTCCCTGAAGCGCCAGGACCTGGATGCGTGAACCATGACGGCGCAGCGTCTCCCGGGCGGACGGGGGCAGGCGGCGCTTCGCCGTGACTTCGCCACCATGATACGCCACGCGCACGGCTGTGCGCGGTGTGGCCGCAGGATTCAGCATGTGCAGAGCCAGCTCGTGAGACAGGTCCATGCAGACGCGGATGCCGCGCAGGCTGTTGCCTTGGCTATCCAAAGGTGGCGAGAAAACCCCAATGCCCAACTGCCCCGGCAGCACCGCCAGGATGCCGCCACCTACGCCACTCTTGGCAGGCAAACCCACCCGATAAACCCACTCACCCGACCAATCATACATGCCGCAGGTGGCCATAACGCCTAACACGTTATCCACATACTCAGCCGCGATGGCGCGTTTTTGCGTCAGCGGATTCACCCCTTGATTCGCCAAGGTTGCCCCCATGATGGCGAGATCTCGGCAGGTCACTCGGATGGAGCATTGCTGGAAATAGGTTTCCAAGGTTTCATGCGGATCTTCATCAATGATCTCGAAATTTCGCAGCAGCCAACCGATAGCTCGATTGCGGTGACCGGTGTCGCTTTCACTCTGATAAATCGCTTCATCAATGTCCAACTGCCTGCCCGCAAAGCCGCTCAGGTAGGCCAAAATACGCTCAATCCGAGACTGCTCATCCGTCGGTAAGACCTGACCGCAGGTGGCAATGGCTCCGGCATTGATCATCGGATTGAAAGGCGCCCCGGTGCCTTCCTTGAGACTGATCGCATTGAAGGCTTCCCCCGAGGGCTCCACCCCGATCCGAGCCAAGACGTGCTCTTCACCACGATCCTCAAGCGCCAATCCATAGGCCAGAGCTTTGGAGACCGATTGAATGGTGAAACTCTGTCGCGTATCTCCGACTTCATACACATGGCCGTCTCGTGTGGCGATGCAGATGCCAAAATGTCGAGGATCGGCTTTGGACAGTTCCGGGATATAATCGGCCACATGCCCGTCCATGACTGAGGCGTAGCGGGAATGCAGGGTCTTGAGATACTCTTGGATGGGAGAGAGCATAGGTGCGCCCGGTCAAAGCACGAGAAATGCCAGAGCTTAGGATAACTATGGATTTATCTCCATTCCCGACAGGCAGCCCTAAAGAACAGTGGAGTCCCAAGTTAAAACAGCTCAGCTTGACCACTGACAGGCGGCACGAGACCCAGCTTGCGATAGGCGGCAGCCATGGCCACACGGCCACGAGGCGTGCGCTTCACATACCCTTGCATGACAAGATAAGGCTCGTGTACATCCTCAAGCGTGGAGGCATCTTCTCCGACCGCCACGGCCACACTGTTGAGCCCCACTGGGCCACCCTCGAACTTATGAATGAGCGTCTCCAGGAAGCGCTTATCCATCTCGTCCAGGCCCGTTTCATCGATGTCCCGCATGGTGAGTGCATGACTGGCCACCTCCTCCGTGATGATTCCCTGAGACTTCACCTGGGCATAGTCCCGCACCCAGCGCAGCAGGTGATTGGCGATACGCGGAGTGCCTCGGGATCGGCGTGCCACTTCCAGAGCCCCCGCAGGCTCCATCTCCACCTTCATCAGCCGGGCACTGCGCAGGAGGATGTGCTGTAGCTCTTCGGTGTTGTAGTAATCCAGGCGATTCGGAATGCCAAAACGGCTGCGCATGGGAGCCGTCAACATGCCCGCGCGCGTGGTGGCTCCGACCAGTGTGAAAGGCGGCAAATCAATGCGTATGGTTCGGGCCTTGGGCCCTTGATCAATGATGATGTCCAGGCGGAAGTCCTCAATGGCTGGATAGAGATATTCCTCGATGCTGGGATGCAGGCGATGAATCTCATCAATGAAGAGGATATCGCGCTCTTGAAGATTGGTCAGGATACCCGCCAGATCTCCGGCACGCTCGATCTGGGGTCCGCTCGTTGTGTGCAGACGTGATCCCACCGCACTGGCGATCAGGTTGGCCAGCGTCGTTTTCCCCAAGCCCGGCGGGCCGCACAACAGCGTGTGATCCAGCGGCTCATTACGCATCTTTGCCGCCTCGACCATCACCAGGAGGTTTTCCTTCACCTTGGTCTGACCATGAAACTCCTCAAAATCCGCCGGCCGCAGGGCGAGATCAAAGGGAGAGTCGGCTTCGTTCAGAGTGGGGCTCACAGGTCAAAAAAGTGGGTAGGCTAATAATTACCGAGAGGTGAGTTAGCGCAATGAAGATGTGCCAATGAACAGTTCTTTTGGGAAGGAGAATGGCTCATCGATTTCCCCTCTCGTTTCCTCAGATGAGCACAGCTGCCACCACGCGTAAACAACTCCAATCACTGAAAAATCAAGAAAATTGAAAAAAATAGTGTGCAGCCAGGAATATTTTAGATTATTTAAGATATCTGAATAATCAAAGATTTCTCATAAACCCATGAAATCTGCTCTCGCTCCCTTTCTTCTGGCCCTCGTGTGCCTAGCCACGAATGCCCGCGCGCAGTATCCCGGTGCCCCTTCTTACCCAGGTGCCACAGGGAGTTATGGTGCCCCCCCTGCGGGCGCAGGGCTCTATGGAAGTCCTAGTTATGGAAACACGGGCGGTTACACCGCCATGTCTCCCTCTCTGCCAGCTCCTCAAATGGGCTCGCCTTACGCGGGGCCGACCATGATGGACCCCTCGGCACCTCCGCCACCAGGAACCTACAACTTCCAGCAGCCCTCCACCCAAAACTCTTGGGGTGGCATCCAGCAAAGCATGGCGGGCAGCAATATGCTGCACTATCGCTATTTGGAAGCAGGTTATCGTTATGTCGATCCTCAAGGGGGGGAACTGGATGGCAGTCATGGTTTAGGCGTCACTCTGTCCATCGATTTGCCGACTATTTTCTTCCTCAAGGGGACCATCAACTGGAGCAGCGGCACGGGTAAGAAAAATGTCCGTGGGGCGACTGAAGCTGACTACGATCTGGCAGTCATCACCGTCGGTGGTGGGGCTTACATGGCGGTCACTCCCAAGCTTCACTTCGTGGGTGAGATCGGTCTCGTCTATGCGAACCTGAGTTCTTCAGGCAGCAATATCAGCTACTCGGATGCGGGCATTTACGTCCGTCCGAGCCTGCGTTATCAACTGGTCGATTGGCTTGAGCTGCAAGCTGGTGTCACGGTCAGCAGTGCGGACGATTACGACAGCAAGGTCGTCGATTTCGGAGCCTACTTCCGCGTCTTCCCGCAAGTGGATATGAACCTGGGTATGGACCTGGGCGACGAAACCCGGACCATCCGTGCCGGAGCCCGTATGCGCTGGTAGCAGGCCCGCACTTCTTCTTTCTCCCACCTCAAGACCTCCCTCGAAAGCGCCCTGGCAACAGGGCGCTTTTTCTTTTGGAGAGAGCTGATGTTTTGCTCATTCCATGGTGCTCAGGCCTTTTTCCAATCCATGCATCATCGGCTCGATGAAACGATAGTCTTGGGGCAATTCGATCCGGGCCAGCTCCCCCACCTCCGTGAAATAGATTCGGATCTCCTCCGTCTGAAACACCTGCCAGGTGACGATGTAGCAACGCCGCTTTTTACCTGCCAACTCCATGATGCCCTCCCGAGCGTGCAACGGAGATGCCTCTGCCACGGCCGACTGGGCCGTCCCTAGTTCCGCCAGCCATTCGAATCCGCCCCCGAAAGCGCCCTTCATGGCCATCATCGTCTTCATCATTTCGGTATTCATCACCACTTGCCCGCCCTTTTTGACCTCCACCTGAGGCAACTCGTCTCCCACTTTCCACTGGATGACAGCAAACAAATCCGCAGAGCCGGATTTCAACTCCAAGTCCAGGCTATGCCAGCGCTCGGCGTCCTCCAGCTCGGCGGTCAACCGGAAGTTCAGGTCTTGGTCCTTGGCATTCGGCACGGGAAAAGTCACCATGCCTGAAGCCAGAAGCGCATAGAGCACTTGAACCTGATCTTCGCCCCCATCCTTGCGAATCGTGAACGTCGTGTGACCGATCCGCTCCTTCTCGTGATAAAGATGCAGCGTGTTATTAAAGGCTGCTGCTTCACTCAGAAATAAGTCGAAGACAAAACGCGGCGGAACCACGGCAAACCGGGAATAATCTGGGAAGTAGGTGTCCCGGATGATCAACCCGGTCATCATTGCCCAGAACAAAACGATGAGTGCCGATAGAATGCGCCACAGCATGATCGCTATAGTGCCGTAAAGCCCCCCTGGTTGTAAAGATCAGGCGATAACCTTCTTCACCAAGTTTCCGGCAATACCCGTCAGCCGGACATCCAACCCCTGGAACTTCACTGTGAGACGTTTGTGATCAATCCCAAGTAAATGCAGCATGGTGGCGTGCAGGTCATGGACATGCACCACGTCCTCCACCGCACGATAGCCAAGTTCATCCGTAGCCCCATAGCTGAAGCCTGGCTTCACACCACCACCTGCCATGAACACATTGAAAGCTAAGATGTGGTGATCTCTTCCGGTCCCCTGCCCCATCGGCGTGCGGCCAAACTCGCCCCCCCAAAGAATGAGGGTGTCATCGAGCATGCCTCGCTGCTTCAAGTCCTTGATCAATGCGGCGGACGCCTGATCCACATCTTGAGCCGCCGCTTTCATCCCATCCACAATCCCGCCATGATGATCCCAGGCTCGGTGATAAAGCTGGATCATCCGCACCCCACGCTCAGCCATCCGGCGAGCTAACAGGCAATTCGATGCGAAACTCCCATCCCCAGGCTCCTTCACCCCGTAGAGATCCAGAATATGCTGAGGCTCACTTTTCAGATCCGTCAGCTCAGGCACGCTGGCCTGCATCTTAAAAGCCATCTCATATTGAGCGATCCGGGTCTGGATTTCTGGGTCTAGCTTTTCCTCGGCCAGCATCCCATTCAGTCGCTGAATCTCCTCCACCACCTGCCTTTGGGTGCTCTGGCAGACACCGTCAGGACTCCCCAGATAGTGCACCGGTTGCCCCTTCGCCTGAAACTGGATGCCCTGATATTTACTCGGCAAAATGCCTGCGGACCATTGCCGCGCGGAGACAGGCTGCTGCCCCGTTTTACCCGCTGAGGTCAGCACCACAAAGCCGGGCAGGTCACTCGTGTCACAGCCCAGCCCATAAAGCAGCCAGGACCCCATGCTGGGACGCCCTTTGATGATGCTGCCCGTATTCATGAAGGCATGAGCGGTATCATGATTGATCTGCTCCGTCTGCATGGACCGAATGATGCACAGATCATCCGCGACTCCGCCTAGGTTAGGAAACAATTCCGAAATCTCCTGTCCCGATTGCCCCCAACGCTTGAACTCACAAAAAGCCCCTCGTGCCTTCAACTCGGCCCCCTGAAGCTGGGCCAGCTGCTGCCCCTTCGTAAAAGACTCAGGGAAGGCTTGGCCATCCAATGCCTTCAACTGGGGCTTCCAATCGAATGTTTCGAGATGCGAGGGGCCGCCTGCCATGCATAGAAAGATTACCCGACGTGCTTTCACTGGCAGATGCGGCTTCAGCATGGCCCCCGCCACTCCCGCTTGAGCCTGAGAAACCAATCCCGCCAAGGCCATGCCACCCAATCCGTAGGCGGATTGAGACAAGAACGCGCGCCGGTTTACACTCAGCGCATGGGCCGTGGGATCGAAGGGAAACATGCGTCCTGACAAATACGTTCGAAACGTCCCGCTTTTGCGCCGCTGCTTAAAGAACTATCTCCGTCCCAATCTCTTTTTGACGATGCCCCAGATGCCATGTCGCTCCTCACGATTTAAACCAACAACTCCAATCACCACCAAACAAACCACCCCCAACCCTACGCCCGCCTGAAAAAGCTTCCAATAATTTGGCACGAGTAATGGTGAGGCCAACTGACTGTAACCCCAAGCGCAAAAAGCCATCACAAGCCCAATTCTCACGGCGGGCAGCCAGTAGGTCAGCGGTGATATCTGGACAATACGACCGACATAGTAACTCAAGAGAACGCCAAAAATGAGGATGTGATGAATCGCGATCAGCCACATGACTCCTGCGATTCCCCACCAAAAGGGCAACACGAAACTGCCCGCCGCAACAACCGCTGCACCCACAAAGCACCACCGCGTGAAGGCACCTAACTCCGCTGAGCTGGCGATGAGAGCTCTAGCCGGCCACTGAGCTAAATAGATCACCGTCGGCACGGCTAAAATATGCAGCAGCTGATGGCTCTCGACGAAAGCAGGCCCAAGCCACAGCTCAAGAAACGGGCGGCCTAAAATCAACAACCCCACGATGGCAGCAGAAGCCAAGCTGGCAGCGTAACGCAAAAGCCGTTGAATCCACTTTCGACGCTCTAGTAAGGCGTTTTCGCCGCCTTCCATTCGACTGAAGGCCGACAACCATTGTCCGCCAAAAAGCGCGCCCAAACTATCTTCAACCACACCAACGAGGCGCATGGCGATTGAATAAATGGGGATTGTTCCGACCCCTAGCGCCCAAGCAATGCCAAGCGGCGGCACCTGCCCCCGCAAAGTCGTGGCGAGAGCTCCGCTCAAAGATTGCAATGCATAGCGGAAAATCTCTGCACTTTCGTCCTTGTGCTCGTCCGGCGTGAGCCCTCTTTGACTTGGATAATACCTCCGCGCAGAAAACCGCTGCAAAGCCAACTCCAAAAGATCTCCGGCCAAATACATGAGCGTCAGCGCTAGGAAACCCGCACCTGCGTGAAGAACCGACCAAGCACCAACGGCTTGAACCAAAGTGCGCGCAATCGAGGCCCAAACCAATGATGTGTAAGCTAAGTGCCCCCGCAGCAAAGCTGCGGGTAGTCGGCACCAGATTCTGACCGAGGTGCCGAGGCCCAAAGTCACCACGATGCTAATCAAATCCTCCTTCCAAGCTTCAGCCCTAAAAAACCAAAGGCAGCCTGCGGTCAATAACAGGACACCCAGCAGGCAGGCCAAACCGAGTTTCCGATAAATTTTGCGAAGAGCCGAAATCGTGCCCTGCAATCGATTTTCATTCCCGGCACCCAAATAACGGGCCAAATACCTTGATCCAGCCAAAGTGATGCCAAAATCAATCAAGGCCAGATAACCGACGAGACTCATCGCCAAAAGCCAGAGTCCGTATTGCTCTTTGCCGAGACCACCAGCCATCCAAGGCGTCACCAAAAAAATGGCCGCCATTTTGAAGAAATGATCCAGCAGCATGGCTGCTGAACTGGTCATCATCGTGCGTGCAAGCTTCATTGGATAAATGATGAAGACTCAGTCCCCATCGGCCACTCGCTTACACTAGAGAATTGGCGCGGTGTAAACCGCGCTGATGTTGCGCTATATTTCGCTTTGCTGCAATCCGATGCCATAAGCGACCCCGGATCGACCAAGGAAGAATCGATACAAGTTTACTCTTCAAACTCTTGGTCTGGACCGGTGCCGAAGTTTGAGCGAGAGCCGTTTTGATCTCCTGCTTTTCAGAACCTGCCTCCCAGCGAACGACATAGTCTGGCTGCTGTACAGAGAGTTTCTCTGGAATCTCTGAAGAGATGCGTTGTGCCGCAATGAGCAGACAGGCTGGATGCTTCGAGAATATACCCAGTCTGCCGGGGCGCTGCACCTGCTCGGCATCCCAAATCCAATACTCCTTTTTATAAGTGCTCAATGCAAAAGCCATCATCTTCAGTTTGAAGCCATTCACTTCGGACAAAATTGTTCTAAAAACCTCGGGACTAAACTGATAAAATCCATGACCGCACCACATATTGGATGGAGTGATCGCCAAAAACCAACCTCCAGGCTTAACCATGCTCAGCGCATTCTTCAAAGCCGTAGGATAGTCAAAGACATGCTCAAGAGTCCCACCGTCAAAAACTACATCGAAGGCTAATTTAAGATGATCAGGAACCGGCTGGTTTAGATTATGAATGATCGAAGCACCCTCATAGTCTGATATGTCCATCGAATCGACTTTCTCTGCGCCGATGGCTTTGAATAGCTGCTCGCCAGCGCTCGCATCCTCAGCCCGCTTCGTGAATGAAGACAGCGTGTTGGTGCTGCGTGAAGTCGCTTCCCAATTCGCAACATCCCAAGGCTGAAGAATCACAGACTGCCTGCCAAGTGTCAGAACATGCTCCCAATTCTGTAAATTTTGCTGTTTAGCCCAGCAGAGAAGTTCGAAAGCGTCACGAGTGATTGCCATTGAGGGGGAGGAATAAATGCGTAATGCAGCATCGCAAGTCCTGTTCCTCATGTGATACACATGTCACTGAAAAAAAACTTGGGCACAAGTTTTTACAGAAGCTGTTGACGAGTTGCCATCCCGTGAATCTCTTGCCGTGAATTAATGGTCGAGGTAATGCATCCTCGGAGATCGTTTAAATCTTAGCTTTTCATGCCAGCGAACATCAAACTTTTCGACTCCTCCTTTTTAGGAAAACTGGCTTTTGAAGTCGAACTCGAACTCATTGACATTGGTTCCCGTGGCGGGCTCCTGGAAGATTTTTTACCCGTCGCTCCGTTCACAAACGCAATCGGGTTTGAGCCCGACACCCCCGAATGTGATCGCTTAAACTTAGTGGCCAAAAGCAATCGCGACGGATGGAAAAGCGAACGTCACTTCCCCGTCGCACTAGGAGAGACCGAGGGCAGCATTGATTTGCATTTGGCCAGCCAGCCAGGATGCTCGTCAACATTGTCGCCCAACATGGAGTTGCTAACTGAGTTAGGGCGGGATCATGACTTCCGCATCGTCAATTCGTTCTCCATGCAGGTAGAACCACTGGATGCTTTTTGCCAAAAGCAACAACTCCAAGATGCAGACTTCCTCAAAGTGGACGTTCAAGGCGGCGAGCTCGCGATCTTAAGAGGGGCCTCAAAAATGGTCAGTGAATGGTTGCTGGGGATTCGGGCCGAAGTCGAATTCGCGCAGCTTTATCACAATCAGCCTCAGTTCAGTGAGATGGAACTGCATCTTCGCCAACACGGATTCATCACTGCCGATTGGATCTTCCAACGTTATTGGAGATCTGCTCAAACCGCAGAGCATGAAGCGTACACTTCCCAGCAGATTCCCTACTCACGAGGAAGAATCGTTCACTCGGATGTCTTGTTTCTGAGAGATCATCGCTGGATCGTTCAACATCTCGAGAACCCCGAGAAAAAGCTCGCACGCCTTGCCCTCATCGCACTACTTTATCATCAGGTGGACTATGCACTCTGTGTTTTGAAATGCATCAAAAAGGGACCCATTGGAGATCTAGTGAACTCGGTGGACCTCAATCGCGAGTTAGACATAGCTTCCAAAGCTCTCTACCGACTTCACTTCCGCAAGAAGCTGAAAACATTGGTCCGGGATTTGCGCGAAACCGCTATTGGTCTTTTCAGGTGACATGGATTCACCGTCTGAATCTTCTCCCACAAGGGTTCTTCTGGTGACTCGGAATTTCTTCCCTGAATTGGGTGGAGCCTCCGAACGATTCCGGCGTTACATCCCGGGTTTACAAGCACGCAATGTCCTCTTGAAAGTGGTATGCACCACGAGAAATCCTGATTTACCAAGAGGCAAATGCGTTGAAGAAGGCATTGAGATCTATCGGGAATTCATCTCCGATCCCAACCCTTTATTTGCGGACTCAACTCTCAATCGCAAGACTTTACAGTTGATTCTCAACGACAGCGAAAAATTCGATGTCGTCCAATTTTTCGGCCTCCACCCGAGTTCCATTCCTTTCCTGAGGCAGCTCAAACGCTCGCGGACTAAGATCTTGCAGGTCATTACCATCATCGGTCTCAGGCATCAAGAAAACCAGGGCTTTTGGCTCAAGCGCTTTGCCAGAAAAATCAAACGGCGACTCACGGAAAGCTTTTGCGAGAAGATTGTCGTCAGCAGTCAAACGATGGCTGAAGAACGACTTCAAGAAGGAGCTGTTCCAGCGCAAATCCAAATCATCAGCAATGGGGTTGACCTCCATCGTTTTTCCATCGCGAGTCTCGAACAAAAACAAGAACGCAGGAAGGAACTTGGCATACCTCAAGACGCCATCGCTGTTTTATACCTGGGGGTTTTAACTCCCCGCAAACGAGTCGATTTGATCATCGCGGCCTTCCTCAAAACAAAAGCCGAAAATCCAAAGGCGATTTTATTCCTCGTCGGTCCAGTTGATCGGCCTACCATGCAAAATCAAGAGGAAGCCGCCCTTCAAAGCACCTATTATAACAAACTTTTATCGCTGGCTGGGCAGGAACTTAATCGTAGCATCTTCTTTTCAGGGGAGACCAAGTCCCCAGAAGCGTGGTTTCAAGCGGTGGATGTTTTTACCTTCGCTTCTGTGAATGAAGGACTTGGAAACGTGCTGCTCGAAGCCATGGCGTGCGGAGTCCCCGTCGTCACGACAGATTTCATCGGCCGCGCCCAAGAGCTTGGACAGCCTACCAAAGACTATCTGCTAACGGAAGAAACGGCCGAAGCCTTATCCCGAAGCTTGAGTCGAGTGTGCAGCGAACCTCAACTTAGACAAAGCTTGGCGACGTCAGCACTCGCTCATGTAAGACAACATCACGATCTTCAAAAGACTCTCGACCAATACGCAGATCTTTATCATCGACTCGCAAATCGCGACTAAATTAAAATCACTCAACCAAACAACTGAGTCAGAGGCTGTCCTTTATCCGCCACTGTGAAGGGCCTTTTGGTCGGTGAGTAGATGACTTGATCCAAAGGCAGCCCCAAGGCATAACCAATGGTTGCGTTAAGATCTGGGGGCGAGACTTTATCGGCCACCACCTGGGCTCCATCTTTATCTGTGGCACCATATTTCTGTCCTCCCTGAATCCCGCCACCGATCAAGACGCTGCTGAAGACGGGGTAATGATCACGACCTTGGTTCTGATTGATCTTGGGGGTGCGGCCAAATTCAGAGCTGACGACGATCATCGTGCTCTCCAAAAGACCACGGGCTTGTAAATCGGCTACCAAAGCACTGAGCGCGATATCCAACACGTCACAGAGACGTGGCGTGTTGATGAAGTTGGCCGTATGGGTATCCCAGCTTCCTAGCGACACTTCGATGAAGCGCACACCATGCTCCACCAAGCGGCGGGCGAGCAGGCACCCTTGACCGAAAGTCTCCTTGCCATAGGCTTGACGCACCGCATCACTTTCCTGGGTCAGGTCAAAAGCTCGTAAATCATCGCTCTTCATCAGACGCACGGCATCATCATACATGTCAGCATAGGCTTTCACGCCGCGAGTCGCCCATTCGGCTTGGAACTCCACATCCATGGCCGAGGCCAGATCTCGCCGCATGGCAAAGCGGTCCTCGCTGACTCCTTTCGGCGGACGCACGTTTTGCAGACCCGCCTCGGGATTATTCACCATCAGCGGGCCATGCTTTTTCGGGAAAAAGCCAGCGCCAGGGTGACGGCTATCATTGCCGATGTAAACGTAGGGCGGCAGAGAGGGATTTCCCGCTCCCTGATAGAAACTCAGCCACGCTCCCATACCCGGGTGCTTGATCGTGCCGCGCAAACCAAAGCTGGTGTGCATGTAGTAGTTGGCCTGTTCATGAGCCCCCGTATTGGTGGCCACCGAGTTAATCACGCAAGCATGATGCATCTGCGTGGCCATGCGAGGCAGATACTCACCGATCAAGACGCCATCCGCACTGGTTTTGATAGTCTTCGTGGCCCCCATCACCTCCTTGTTCTCAGGCTTCGGATCCCAAGTATCCAGATGGCTCTGTCCGCCTGTCATGTAGAGATAGATCACGCTGCGTGCGGTCGGCACCTGACGCGCCGTCGCAGCGCCTTGCCCGGCAGCCAGTGCCTTGCCACTGAAAAAGTGCTCACCCGCGGGGAGCAAACCGACACCTAACAACGATTTAGCAGCGCCAGTCATGAAACGGCGGCGATCAAGCTCACAGCGCAAGGAAGAGGAGGCATTCATATTCATCGTTTTTGAAAAGATTGAGTGAGAGAAAATCGTCTCGGGTGACTTTGAAACGCCGACTATTTCACAAACAAAAATTGCTGAGTGCTCAAGGCTGCAAGGGCCACATCTTCCCATCGGGTTTGGCGGCCGGCGTAACTTTCCAGGCGCTGACTCATCACATCCCGCTCATGCTCCGTAGGCAGACGCGAGAAGATGGAGAGATAGAGCACCTCCAGCTTTTCCTCGTCAGTCTTGGCTTGTCGCAAGTTCATAGAGAGCACGGACCAGCCACCAGTGATCTGCGAGACGAGACTGCTGTTCATCATGGCAAGAGCCTGAGGCACCGAGGCCTCATCACTGGAGTTTTCGATGACATCTCGGTCCGACTGACCATACTCGCGCAGGAAATGTCCACGGGGTGCGGGTGAGGTCAGCTCGGCGGCGCGACTCCATGTTTGATGCAGATTCTTGCGGTAAGTCACATAGCTCTTCAGCGTCTTCTGATCCTGGATGCCTAACCGTTTCGCATCCGCTTGGACCTGCTGCAGATCCATCACTTCGCCAGGCATATCGCTGGCATCGACTCGCGCACTCTCCATGAGGCTCATCATGGCCATCTCCATCGGCCCATCTCCACCTACTTCGGCCAGCTTTGCCTGCACTTCCTTGTTGTTGGACTTCTGGGCAGCTTCATAAAAACAACGGGAGACCGTCTGCCTCAGGATACGTTGACTTTCCCCTAACCGGCGTTGGATCTCCTTGGCCTTGTCTTTGTCTTCTTGAGCACGCGCCACATCCAGTTCTTTGCGTAATTGATCAAACTCCTTGTTCTGCTCACGCATGGCCACAGCCACTCGTTCCGAGGCCTCGAAGAGTAAGGGGGCTTCCGTCAGATCCAGCAGACCTGCAAGTTGACGACGATTATCGAGCTCACGTTTCTCCCGCTCACGCGCGGTCCAGTTGATGGAATCAGGCTCTGGGTTCACGAGAGTCACTAGCGAATCCCAAGCCTGCTCGGCTGACATGCGGCGAAACACAGGCCCTTGAAAATAGCACGGCTCACCCATGCCCACTTCGGGGAGGCTCACTCGGGCGAAGGTCTGGGTCGTCAACAGCATCTTGAGGAAGGCCTTCATGTCATACTTCATGGACACCATTTGCCGCTCCAAGAACGCTTCCAGCTCAGGATTGGCAGCCACACTGCCATCCATCAACTCATCGAGCGGCTCGATCAGCCCCAGCCCAAACACCTTCTTCCACAGACGGTTCACAATCACGGTGGTGAAGCGTGGGTTGTCACGAGCGGTGAGCCAGGCGCTGAAGACCTTGGCCTGATTGGCATCCTTGGTTAGGCTCACCGGTTTACCAAACATCACCGAGGCCTGCACCACATCCTTGGGCTTAGCATCAGGATACTTGTAGTCATGAGGCAGACGCAGAGCTGCTTTGTTTTGTTTGACCCAAGTATCACGCAGGGGGCGTGTTACCTCCGTGATGGCCTGGCGCATGAGATCCTGAGTTTCTTTATCGAGGGACTTGTCCTGTCGGATCAGTTTTTGAACCTCCTCCGCTCCAGGCGAACGGTAGGCGGATGCCGTCATGTTATGGGTGAAAGCCGCCATCTCGTAGAACTGCTTCTGCGTCCATTTATCAAAGGGATGGTCATGGCACTGAGCACACTCCATGCGCGTGCCCAGAAAGATGCGGGTGGTGTTGGAGAGATTATCCAACGGCATGCCCCGGTCACGCATGTAGTAGCCAATAGCGCCGTTTTCAAAGCAAGCCCCTTCACTGCTCACCAGTTCACGTGCCAGTTGGTCATACGGTTTGTTATCCCGCAAAGCTTGCCGCAGGTAGTTGAGGTAGTTCTGAGCCGTGGTACTATCTGCCACGCCCTGACTCTGGGCCCGGAAGACATCCGCCCAGTAGTTGAAGAAGTGATGCACATAACCCTCGGAGGCGAGTAAGGAATCTATCAGCTTTTCGCGTTTCGTCGGCTCTTGCCAGGCTAGAAAGCTGCGCGCCTCATCCAGCGTCGGGATGCGGCCCACCACGGTCAGATAAGCCCGGCGTAGGAAGACCTCATCCCCTACCGGAGCGTGTGGCTGCAGATGATGTTTCTCCCAGCCTCGGGCCAACAATTCATCAATCCGTCTTGTCGCCGCCGTCATCTCTGCCGCAGGCAGAGAAGTCGTGAGGAGGGTCAAGCCTGGGAGCAAAGTAAGCAGGAAAGCTTTCATGAGGAAACCAACGCCCTCCCTCCAATCCTCATGTCAGCCCACCTCTGCTTTCCCAAACCGAGCCTAACTAATGACAATTTTGGTGCAAGATGGATCAAGAGCGAACTTCGACAGCCTATGCCAATCGAAACAAAGGCCCCCGAATAATACTTTTTCTTTTTAACTCACTCCCCGTGTTCAAATCTTAAGCATATGAATACACCATCAAAGAACTCACAAACAAACTCTATCTATTGATAAAGGTTACCTTCATTGATGAAAACGACTTCAGTGTCTATTCTCGGCTCTCCCCCCATTCCCCCGCTTGAGTCACCATTCTCCATCCCTATCGACCACTGGTCCTACGGATGGTCAGGCTTCAGAAGTAGCGCCGCAGAAGACATCATCCAAACTGGCTCTGATTATTCGTCAATTTTATCCGCACCTTACGGGAGTTGTAACGCAATATCGCCAACTTGGTCCCGAGCTGCAGAAACATGGCATACAAATGTGTGTCCATACGGCACAAACATCCCTTGCTCCAGAGCCTGAAACGCAACTGGACAGCATCACGATCCACCGCTCTGAAATCAAGCCCCGCCCCGCAGCACTCATGTCCCCGGGCGAACTCGATGAGAATATCACCCAAGCCGCCCTGTCCTTGTGGGAAAGCAAAGGCGATTATCCGCATACGGTCATTGTTTTTGGGTTCACCTGGAAATTAGCCCGCTACTACTGGCTTTTTAAAAAAAGAGGCATCCGACTTATTTTAGCCCTCACAATATTCCCAGAATTTGAGGAAAACCTGCCACGTTGGTTCGGTAAGCTAAAATGGCAGATGCGAACCATCTTACTCACTCAGCTCTTCGATGGACTCACGGTCTATTCCAGTGCCTTCGTGAGACTTTATCGAGGCTTGGGCATCTCTTCTCGTAAGCTCCACATCATTCCCTTCCCGGTTGATGACGGCCGCTTCAGACCTGCGGAAGACGATGAGAAGCGTCTCTTGCGCAAAACGCTAGGCTTCGGTGATCTTGACGGCCCAATCATCGTTTTTATGGGCAGTGTCATCTCTCGAAAAGGGGCCGATTTGCTATTGGCGGCATGGCTGCTCATTGAAAAAAACTACCCGACAGCCACCTTGATTTTTGTCGGACCTTATGGCCCACGGGAGACTCATCTGACGGCTTCCCTGCGGCGTGAGCAAGAGCACTTTCAGCGTGGTTTCCAAGGCCTCCTCGATCAATTGTCCACGCCCCAATCCGTTCGGATCACAGGAGCTGTCGATAATCCGGAAGACTACTTTCGCATGGCTGACATCTTCGCTTTCCCATCGCGCTTAGAGGGCTTGGGAGGCGTCATCCCCGAAGCCATGGCGTGCGGACTTCCATGTGTGCTCACTCGTTTCGAAGGCTTTCCTGAAACCGAATTTGGCAAGCCTGGAGAGCATTTTTTAGAAGCTGACTTTACCCCGAAATCCATCGCCAAAGCCATTCAAACGCTTTTGGATTCTTCCAGTGAACGTGCCCGCGTGGGTGAAAATGGACGTTCAAATGCTTTGCGAGTTTTCGGCCTCCCTCATGTCGCCCAAAAGCTCGCCTACCTTTGTAGGCCCACCTAAGTTTTAAACGCCGGGTCGAGATGCTTTCGAGCTTCTCATCCTCTCTGCGGCTCACCCGGGGCAGTCTTTTCCACCGAGGCGGACAAGCAAGAAGCTCCAGTCCCTGAGAATGCAGTTGCTTTTTTCAGAGCTAATTTCCCGGATGCGGAATGAAAGGTTCTCCGGCATTCTCAGCGCCCCCGCAATCACCTGTAGGACTTGATCTGCGTCATTCACGCAAGCGCCATTTTGAGCCAGCCATGAGCCACACTGAAATGCCTTTAAAACATTGGTTTCCAAATCCATACAACAAAAACCGCCCTGAACTCAGCCCCGAAATGCAAAAGCTAGACAAAAAGCATCAAAGGACGACAAAACGGAACATGGGCAGGGTGCGGTTTTCTTATCGCCAAGCCGCAGATCAATGCCTCTGAAGCATTTCCACTTCACCCCTCGCGCATTCTCGCTAGCCTCACTTTTGAATGTCCAAACGTCTTTTCCTCCTCGATGGCATGGCGCTGCTATATCGCGCGCACTTTGCTTTCATCAAAAACCCCATCCGCACCAGTGATGGGCTGAATACCTCGGCGCTCTACGGGTTCACCAATACCCTCCTGGACATCCTGAAAAACCAGCAGCCGACTCACCTGGCGGTGGTGCTGGATACCTCGGCCCCGACTCCGCGCCATGAGATCTTTCCCGAATACAAGGCCCAGCGTGAGGAGATGCCGGAGGACCTAGCCAACGCCATCCCGCAGATCCACCGACTCTGCGCGGCGATGAACATTCCACTGTTGACGCGCGATGGTTATGAGGCGGATGACATCATCGGCATCCTGGCCAAGCGGTCGGAGGAGGAAAAGGGTTATGAAACCTACATGGTGACGCCGGATAAGGACTTCGGTCAACTCGTATCCGAGACAGTGAAGATCTACAAACCCGGCCGCCAGGGCAGCGATGTGGAGATCCTCGGGGTCAAAGAGGTGTGCGAGCGCTGGGGCATCGATCGCCCGGAGCAGGTGGTGGATGTGCTGGCACTGATGGGCGACGCCGTGGATAACATCCCGGGCATCCCGGGCTTTGGCGAGAAGACGGCCACGAGCCTGATCAAGCAATTCGGCAGCCTGGAGAATCTGCTGGCCAATGTGGGCCAACTGAAGGGCAAGCAGAAGGAGAAGGTGGAACTGCATCAAGATAAGGCGCTGCTCTCCCGCGAGCTGGCCACGATCATGCACGTGGCCCCGCTCGAGGTGGAACTGGAGAGCCTCGTTGTGCGTGGTCACGATGATGAGGCCCTGAAGGGATTGTTCACCGAGTTCGAGTTCAATGCCCTGGGGCGTCGCCTGTTCGGGGATGAATTCAAGGCGGGGCGTGGCAGGCAGCTTGCCAAGGAGGCAACACCTGCACCGACGGGGGAGCTTTTCGCAACCGAAGAGGTGGCTTCACAGCCCCCTACCCTGCTGCGTAGCATCGCCGATACCGAGCACGTCTATCATCAGGTCCACACCGCCAGTGAACGAGCAGCATTGATCGCACAGCTTGCGAAGCAGCCCCGGTTCTGCTTTGACCTGGAAACGACGTCTCTCGACCCACGCGATACGGAGATCGTCGGCATTGCGTTTTCCTGGCAAGCTCATGAGGGTTGGTTTGTTTTCTTTCCTCGCGACCAAGGGGAATCCGCTAAAGTGCTGGAAGAGTTCCGCGGGGTGTTGACGAAGACTCAAACCGAAAAGATCGGGCATAACATCAAGTTTGACCTGAGCGTCCTCCTGGCCAAGGGGCTGGAGGTCAAAGGACCGTTCTTTGACACCATGCTGGCGCATTCCCTGATTGAACCCGATCAGCGCCACAGCATGGACTATCTCTCCGAGTCAGTGCTCGGTTACACGCCGGTCTCGATCACCACACTGATCGGCACCGAGAAGAATGATCTCTTCAGCCAAAGCACCATGGCCGATGTGGCGGAAGCAGATCCGACGAAGATCGCCGACTACGCGGCAGAGGATGCCGATGTCACTTGGCAGCTCGCCGAGAAGCTACGTCCTCTGCTGCCTAACCACGGCGCGGAACGTGTCTTCTATGAGATCGAGTGCCCGCTGCTGCCCGTGCTGGTGCGCATGGAGCATGAAGGGGTCAAAGTGGACGTGCAGGCGCTGCGGGAGTTTGGTCTGGAACTTGAGAAGCGAGCGGGTGAGATGAACCGTCGCATCCAGGAGTATGCGGGAGGCCCCTTTAACCTGAACAGCCCGAAACAACTCGGTGAGGTCCTGTTTGAAAAACTCAAGCTGTTGGAGAAACCCAAGAAGACGGCCACCGGCCAATACCAGACGAACGAACAGGTGCTGCAATCCCTCATGGGGCTGCATCCGATCATCGCGGACATCTTAGAATACCGCGAGGTAACCAAGCTGAAGAACACCTATGTGGATGCGCTGCCAAGCAGTGTGTCTAAGGCCGATGGCCGAGTGCACACCACCTTCCATCAGCTCATGGCGGCGACAGGACGCATGGCTTCCAGCAATCCGAACCTGCAGAACATCCCCATCCGCTCTGACTCCGGCAAAGAGATCCGTAAAGCTTTTGTGTCCGGTCGCGAGGGCTGGGTGCTGCTGAGTGCTGACTACAGCCAGATCGAGCTGCGCGTGATGGCGGCCCTCAGTGATGACAAGGCCATGATCGAAGCCTTCCAAAACGGCCAAGACATTCACCAAGCCACCGCAGCACGCGTCTATAGCGTACCTCTGGATGGCGTGCTGCCTGAGATGCGACGCACGGCTAAGATGGTGAACTTTGGCATCATTTATGGCATCAGCGCTTTTGGTTTGTCTCAACGGCTCGGCATCCCCAGAGGCGAGGCCGCCACGATCATTGACAATTACTTCAAGCAATTCCCCGGCATCCATGGCTACATGGGCCAGATCGTCCAGGATGCGAAACGCTATGGCTATGTGGAAACCATCACCGGACGCCGCCGCGTGATCCGTGACATCGCCAGCGGCAATGCCAGTGTGCGTGGTGGTGCGGAACGCATGGCCATGAACACCCCCATCCAAGGCACCGCGGCGGATATGATCAAGCTGGCGATGATCAACGTCGATAAAGCCCTCACCGAAGCCGGTCTCCAAACCCGCATGCTTTTGCAGGTGCATGACGAACTCCTCTTCGAAGTCCCTCAGGACGAGGTGGAAACGGCGAAGACGATCATCTTGAAAGAGATGAGTGAAGCCCTCTCGCTCGGTGATGTGCCGGTCGAAGTAGAGGCCGGCACCGGCATCAACTGGCTGGAAGCGCATTGATTTTCTCGACATCGCTTGGCTTTGCTCACGCTGGTTTGCCTCATCCTCGTCCCCTGATCATGACCCGAAAACTCATTCTTTTTTGCCTCGTCTTGGCCGCTGGCGCTCTGGTGTTTTTCGGTCTGAATTCGAAGCGTTTCAGCAGCAGTTCCGCGCACAAGACGCTGACGGTGTATTGCGCCGCCGGATTGAAACGCCCGGTGGAAGAATTAGCCGCTCAATATGAAAAGGAGTTCGGCGTGCAGGTCTCTCTGCAATTCGGAGGCACCGGCACTCTGCTGGCTCAGCTCAGAGTCGCCAGCCAAGGAGATCTCTTCCTGGCTGCCGACGAAGGAGCGATGGACGAGGCCCAAAAGCTCAAGGTCATCCGCGAAGTCATCCCCGTGGCACTGCAACATCCCGTGATTGTGGTGGCCAGAGGTAACCCGAAAAACATCCACACTATCACCGATCTGGAGCGACCAGATGTTCGCCTCGCTCTGACCAATCCCGAAGCCGCCAGCATCGGTAAGATCACTCAGCGATTGCTCGGGGCGCGCTGGACGGCCCTGGCTTCCAAAGCCATCGTCATGAAGCCGAGCGTGACCGAGGTGGCTGCCGATGCCAAGCTAGGCACCGTGGACGCCACCCTCATCTGGGATAGCCTGATGCCGCAGCACCCTGAACTGGAGATGATCCGCGTGCCCGAACTCTCTCACCACGAAGAAAAAGCCTGTGCGGCTGTCCTCACCAGCGCCAACTCACCTGATGAAGCCTTGAAATTCGCTCGTTACTTGGTCGCTTTGGATCGAGGAGCTGCAGTCTTTCAACGCCATGGTTTTTTACCCGCAGGAAGTCGAGCGAACTGAACCCGCTCATTTCCGACAGCCGTGCCTCTTGATTCCACACTTATCCCTCTGTCCGTCATGCGTTTCTTTTGGTCTCTCCTGATCTGCTTCACCTACGCGGCAATCGATGCCGCTCCTCTCCCGGATAATGTGGAACTCGGCCCTCCGAAGATTCAGCTCCCGGCCAGCGTGCAGCAGCTCTCCCCGTTAGAAGTGGCCGCTTGGCTCACGGCCCACCCCGAAGCAACGGTGATCGACCTGCGCATGCCCGAGGAAATCACCCGAGAAGGTCGCCTCACGGGCTCCCACCACTATGACTTCCTCCAGAGCAGCACCGCTGACAAGCTGGCTCAACTCGATCACGACAAGCCTTACCTGCTTTATTGTGCCTTGGGGGGACGCTCCGAGAAAGCCGCTGTGCAGCTTTCCCAGCAAGGATTCAAACAACTCGTTATCCTCAAAGGCGGACTGGACGCCTGGCTCAAAGCCGGCCAGCCCGTGAGTAAATGAGGGCGTAGCAGTCAGGCATCATTGCACGAGGCTCAATTCAGATGGAGCGTTGATCTGAGTTTGCAACTTTCGTTATACTTGCTGATCTTACCTTTGATCTGAACGGTCTTACCCGGCAATCCATCAAAGCACGACCCGAGCTGTTCAGCCTGACGACGATTGATGGCGATATTGAAATCGGTGCCTTCGAACTCCATCAGTTTGTGACCACTGCTCCCAAGCGTGGCCACGCGCTTTACCTTCCCAACCACGGTCGTAGCCAAGCCAAAGTTGGCTTCCAATCACCCCACATCCTTGGCATTCACCGCATTGGGGTCACGAGCCACCGCGACCATGGCCGCAGCCGGAGCGGGAGTCGAAGGCATGCCCGGGGTCGCCGCAGATGGCAGAGTCTCTGGGGCCGGAGCTACGGCAGCCATCGGAGCCACAGGGGTGACCGCCGTGGCACCGAGGCCTAACAACTCAATGAGTTGTTTTTTACTACGCTCCGAAAGTTTCGTGATTTCCAAAGGCTGATCAGCCCCCGTGTCCATGGTGAACAGGACTGTTCCCGGTGTCGCCTCCTTCACCTGAGCCTCAAACATACGCCCATCCGCCAGCACCCAGGCATCTAACGCCTACGCAGGCAGCGACAAAAGGACCAATGAGGCAAAGACAGGACGAAGACAAGGAATACTCACAAGTTGGTTAGGCCGGTGGGTTGGCTCCACGGTGCAAGCCACGTTTCCGCCACCTATCAGCAACCTTCTATGCCTGATTTCCCATCGTGTTTGAGCCAGCTACTTTCTAAAGATGAAGTAAACTGCTCCACACATGCACAGTGCCGCCCAGAGGTAGTCCCATTTCAGGGGCTGCTTCATGTAGAACAGGACAAAGGGGACAAAGACCGTCAGCGTGATCACTTCCTGCAAGATCTTAAGCTGAGGTAGGCTCAAAACGGTGCTGCCAATCCGATTGGCCGGCACCTGGAGCAGGTATTCGAATAATGCGATGCCCCAGCTCAAAAGCGCCGCAATGAGCCACGGCTTGGCCTTCATATCCTTGAGATGAGCATACCACGCGAAGGTCATGAAGACATTCGAGGCAAACAACAGCCCTACCGCTTTGGCAACCGGCCAGTCCATACTCAAAGGTTATTCCACCAAATATAAAATACGCCCACAGCTTTCACACTGGGTGATCGTCTCCCCAGCCTTCAGTTGCTGAATGGTACCCATCACCACTTTCATGTGACAGCCCCCGCAGATCCCATTCGTCAGTGCAACCACTGCCGAATCACCTTTTTTGGTAAAGAGTCGATTGTAGAGATCCAGGGCTGGTGCTTCGACGGGTGCCGCTGCCGTAGCACGTTCCGCTTCTTCCGAGGCCAACCGCGTTTTGACCCCTTCTGCTCGGATGGCCAGTGTTTTCAAATCTCCGTTCACTCGCTCCTGGGTGACCGCCAGCTTGGCCTGAGCTTCCTTGAGCACGGCTTTGGCCTCCTCCAGAGCCTCCATGTGCTCCAGCTCCGTATCTTCTAAAGCCCTGACATCTCCCTCATAACGCTTGATTTCGTGTCCTAAGGCTTGGAATTCGTCATTCTTACGTGTTTCAAACTGCTGATCCTGAAGGCGTTTGATGGAATTCTGGCGGGTGGCGATATCGAGCTCCACGCCCTTAATTTTGACCTCGATTTCTTTGACCTTTTGAGTGGCTGAGTCCGTGGCGGCTTGGTCCCCAGCCAATTGCATTTTGGCCATCGCTTCGTTTTTGGGGATATCCTTGAGTTCCTTTTGAAGGCTACGGATGCGCTGATCGCGCTCCTGGAGTTTGAGCAATTGGGTGATTTCCGGCAGCATTGTCCCCTATGATGGCGCAGACTTCACTGCTGACGCAAGGACCTTCCTCAGATAAAGAAAGACCTCCGCCCGATTGAAGGCGGAGGTCTTACCAAGGAAATCTACCGACTCCCAATTTATTTCGCGCGGCGGCGGCGGAAGCCCAGGGCCAGAAGAGCACCCATCAGCAGCAGCGCACGACTTGGCTCAGGCACGACAACCAGGACGCCGTAATTGGCAAACAGGCTGGTGTTCCAGCTCAACCCAGGAGAGAGGGTAGGCAGATACAAATCTGAACTTTCATAGCCACCACCAAGACGCTGAGCGGAACCCGCCGAGAAGCCTACATTGGAGATCGTCGTCCAATCCAACAGGTTGAAAACATCACCGACCTGAGGGGCATAGTTGCTAGAGTAGCTCACTCGAATCGTGCCATCTCCATTGAGGTTCAACTCTCCCCCAACATTCACGTAGTCGTGGCCGCTGAGATTACCAAAAGTGCCGTTCAGAGCGCCCTGTTGATCTGCAGTGCCAGTGCCCAAGCCCAAAATGAATGTGGAGTAGTCCTCGCCATTCCATCCCAGGTCTGTCAGAGTCGTCGTCGCACCGCCGAGTTGCAGTGTCAGGCGTTCCACAGGATCGGTCGCTGTGCCTGCGGCCAAAGTGAGGTTTTGACTGATGTAAAGATGACCGATCTGGTCCCCGGCATTGCTCAGTCCGCCCGTGCTGCTGAGACCTGGAGCGAGCGTGCCTTTGCGGCCGACAAGTCCGATAGCATCCGTTACGACCAGAGACCCGAGGATGCTGCCACGGTTGGTATTGTCAGCGCGCAGAGCACCGACACCACCTCCACTGATCACCCCGTCAAAGGAGTAGCTGCCTCCCGTGCGGGCACTGACATCAAAACCAGCACCTGCCCCCACCTGAATCCAGCGGCTTTCATTGATCGCTCCAGATCCCGTCAAGACCAATCGGCCCGCATTGATTTTGGTGTCACCCACATAGGCGTTATTGGCCGAACTCAGTGTCAATTCACCGGCATTGGATTTAACCAAGTTGGTGGAGCCATTGATTTGACCGCCATACACCGTGTTCGTCGACTGATTCACGGTCAGCGTATTGTAGTCAAAGCCGCCGTTGTGGATGGAACCACCTGTGCCTTTGAGGGCAGCCACTTCCTGGTTGTAGCCGTTCAGATCGAACATGCCGGAGAACCGAGTCGTCAGCTCAGTCGTGACTGGCAGTGTATTATTGCGGCCAATCTGGAGAACACCATTCTCAATGTTGGTATTACGGAAGCTGTTGGCAGCACCACTCAGGATGATCATGTCCTGGCCAACCTTCGTGAGATCGAAGTTACCGGTGATGTTGCCATCGATGTGCAGGTAGGAGCCGCGCAGACCTGGATCATTCGGATTCAGGTTCGTGGTGGTGTTCATCTTGCCCATGTCATACATGAAGTGGTTGCTACCGTTCGAGGTGCCGGCTGGGTAAAGCTGCCCCAGATAAGAGTCGGACAACAGATTGACGGTGATTCCACTGGTCAGAGTATGGTTCACGGCCACTTGCTCCCAGTCGAGAGGCAGATAGCCCATGATGGAACCTCCATCGAGGTCGATGGTGCGCGTGCCGGTCTGGCTGGCCATGATCTGGAGGTGAACACCGGTCGGCAGAGTGTAGTTACCACTGCCACGAGCCTGGTTCACAGCCCAACGCTCTGTCGAACCCCATGCTTGAGTCAAATTCGCGGTCGGAGTCCAATTAGGAACACCGATCTCGAGGGCTCCTGTCGGGTTGATGATCGCGCTGATGCTGGCATCACCAAAGGCACCATTGTGCATCACACGGACACCTCCCTCACCGATGGTGAAGGTGCGACCGTTAATAAAGCTAGAGCTGTTGTCACCCAGGATCAGCATACCGATACCGATCTTCCGAACATCGAACAATCCCTGGTTGTAAATGCCATTGACACCTGTGCCACTACCGAGCTGGACTCCTGTGGTTGCTCCAGGGCCACCACGATCTGTCTCAATGTTCAGCAAATAGTGATCATACAAGGTCACCGCGCCTGTGCGCATCACGCTGCGGAGACCGTCCATACGCAGAACGACGGCGCCTTCTTGGCCGGTGCCAGCCACTGCATTGGTCGTCTTCAGATCAATCGCAGGGATCTGAATGGTGCGGTCTGTCGCCGAGATCCCATAAATACGGTTGTAATCGGTCGCCGTGATCTTGCCACCCGTCCAGGTGAAGACATCAGGAGTGCCCGGATTGAAGTTATAACGAACCTCCGTCAGGTTAAACGTATTGTCGCGGTCGTTCATGCGGCTGCCATTCAAGAAGACCTGACCCGTGCTGGCTGCGCCTGGGGTCAAGAACTGAATGCCACCGCCGTTAACCACCCAATCCCCCGTGAACTGAGACTGCTCAGAGCGGATGTTCACGAACCCAGTGCCTGATTTGACCACCTTAGTGGCGTAAATCTTACCATTGAGCTGCAGGGTGTTATTGCTGGCAGACAAGAAGGCTTCCTTGGTTCCATTGACGCCGAAATACAGGTTGGCGTTAATCGTCGGCGAGTTACTGCTGACCTGCATCAAACCACCGCTGCGGATGGTAATGCTGTCGTAGCCAGCGGCGGCGTTGGTGTTGATATCACGCTGAACGCGCAGAGCATGGACATCCAAGTTTCCACCCAGAGTGAAGGTAGCACTTCCTTCCAGGCTGACAATTTCCGAACCATCGTTGGCTGGCACCACGGTTCCGGGAGTGAGTGTCGTTGTCGTGATCGCTTTGTAGTTCGACGGCGCGCCTCCTTGAGTGATCAATTGGAAGCCATTGGTCGAATCATACTTCAAGAATTGGCTATCCACGCGGCTGAATATCCAAGGCTCTACCATTCCTTGGGAATCCACCAAAGACGAGCCATTGGCAGCGATGAGACGAAGTGCAGAAGCTGTTCCTGAAGCACCGAGAATGTTAGCCGTGTTGGTGCTGTCCACCATCGTCGTAATCATGAGAGTGCCATCTCCCGAACGAATGATGTCACCCACCTTCAGTTCGGCCCAGTTGCTTCCACGCCGACGCAGGGCCACTTCGGAGCCACCACCGATTGTCAAGTTGCCAATCGTTTCCGAGTTAAACTCATTGTTGGTATCGTCACCATACATTTCCAGAACTGCAGTGTTCAAGGTCATGCCCGTGCTGTCCGCCCAACGCCCTTGGCTACCAGCATAAGCGAACACGGTGCCGTTATCGAACCGAATGCGAGACCCAGGATGGAAGATCAAATTGTTAAGATTCGCGCCAGCTGCCCCACGCAGAGTGCTACTGCCCCCCTCCATACGAATTTCCCCGAACACATCCACATCGCCAAAACCGAGCATGGAACGGTAGCTGGACGCCCCTACCTGGCCACCTTGTAGAATTAATGGAGCGCCTCGAAACGCGCCAGACAAGTCACGTGTGCGAGAAACCAAGGTTCCTCCTTCGAAGGAATTGCTAGCGTTGCTGCCGATGGCTACACCACCATAGCCCATCACGTTTTGACCACCGCCTACCACTAAGCGAGATGTGCCAGAAAGCTGGTCAGAACCCGCCAACGCAGGGTTCATGGTCACCGTGCCATTGTGACCACCACCGAGGCGATATTCATCGCCCATCGGTCCCCAAGGCATGAGGCTGTTGGCACTCACGGTGCCGCTACCTTCCTGAGATCCGAGCCACCAGTTGGCAAAAATGCCCCCGTTACGCCCATAAAAATCAGGATCGACGGCGAGAGTTTGGCCTCCTGAGACCGCCAAGATACCATTACCGTTCCCAACAATAGTGGCTGTCGTTGCAATTCGATTGATCACGGAATTGAAGGTGTCGGAGAAAGTTGCCGCACCATCATTTCCACGCAGTCCAATCACTGGGAATGCACTATTGCTCGTCACAATTTGGGTCACACCCGTGGCCCCTAGAGACGAGATACCGCGAACCGCCAAAGAAGCCCCGGCGAAAACCCGAACGGCACCTTGACCCAACGTCCCGTTAGCTTGACGAACTTGAAGTTCACCCGCCCAAACATCAGTGCCACCAGCATAGGTGTTAGGGGCATTATTATCAAAGGCCAGAAGATAAGTCCCAGCTTTGTTGAGCTTACCCTCACCAGACACGACCGAACCATTGCGGAACAGCGTGAACGCACTGTCTGTTCTAAACCAAGGCGCATCATTGATCACCACCGAGCTATTGATGTTGATCTGATCACCAAAGCTGGCCGCCTGGAAGATGATCCAAGGACTGTTGTTGGTGGTAAAGATATTCCCGTTGGTATTGTTCGTGGCACCGATGGAAATATGAGCATTGGTGGATCCCACACGTTGGTTCACGAACGTCGTCTGGCCATTCACTGTAACCGTCTGATTGGGTGCGCTGAAGCGAATCCCAGTTGTTCCAGAAGTATTCGCCATACGGATAACACCAAAATTGGAGATGATGTTACCTGTGCCGCCGACTGTGGCGGTATCCCCCACAGTGAACCACTCCCCACGATTGAGGATAAAGTCACCCGTCAGTGAATTGCTGGCACTGTTGAAGCGGAGCACACCATTACCCGTTTTTGTGATGGCTGCCGTGCTGGTTACAGCGCCGTTAAAGGTCGTCGTTGCAGTATTCACACGAATACCGATGCCGCTGCTACCTTGCAGTTTAGTTTCTCCGTTGACGGTGAGGTTGTAAAAAAGGTTGCTATTCGGAGTGTTACTCTCGATCTGAAGCAACGTGCCGCCTGCCCCATCGGTTCCTTTAACCGTCAATGTCGGAATGGTAATGGTCCGAGTGGAAGGCAAGGCAACCGAGCCAAAACGGTTCAGATCGATACGAGCGATCGGCACGTTCTGAGCAATGACAATCTCGTGATTGAATGTCTCGTCCGTGCTTGCCGTGCGAAGAGACAACACAGGCATCTGAGAGCCGTTGTTGTTGTTATGATAGTCAGCATGCAGGGTGATTGTCGAGGCCGTGCCGAGTGTTCCTGGGCCGTTCGCAATCAGAGTGCCACCGTTAACCTGAATGTTACCTGTAATGGCATTGGTGGTGTTGGCCAAAACCACAGTGCTTGGGCCGCCACGAGTCAGATTAGCAGCGGTCACCTTGCCATTAATGGTCAGCGTGTTATCAGCGGCATAGATGATCCCTTCCACAGGAGTCGTGCCGTTTCCAAAGTAGAGGTTGGAATCGATGGTCACCGCTCCGTTGGTGATCAAGCCACCGCTGTGGAGGTTGATCTGCTGCCCCGTCAGCGTCGTCGTGCCTGTGACACGCAAGGCATAGGAATTGACCGTTCCACTGAGAGTGGCGTTTCCAGCCGTGCTGTAGTGAGCTACGGATGTGTTGGTAAGACCGGCCAGGAAGCTAGCGCCCGTGCCTGTGACATACGGCATGTTCACCACGCCCGTATCGGTGTTGTAACTGAGATAGCCCAGGTTGGTGGCGCTGAAGAACCATGGATCGAACATGCCATTGTGCATGTTGGCAGCAACCCAAGCTGGATCATTGATGTAGAACTTCTGAGATTGTAGCGCACTGCTGCCCAATTCGGCCACAGTGGTATTACGCAGCGCGAGAACAGCCTGACCATCACGCACGATGCCTTCATTGGTGATAAGGATCGGCTGACCGTTGGTGCCGTTACGCTCCAGGAAGATGCCAGCACCGCCCTTGACGGTAACTTCACCGATCGTTTCGCTATTCACACGACCACTGCTGTTAATGATGCCGAATTGAGCACCATCCAAGATCATGGGTTCATTATCTCCCCACTTGTTCTCGTGGGTCGAAAAGCCGAGGTTACTGTTTTCGAGACGTGCGATCACGAATTGATCGTTCACGTCCATGTTGTAGTCGAGACGCAGGGCACCACCGGGACGCAAAATCACATCATTCACCTGAGCTCCAGCGTCATTGGTGAAGCGCCCGTCACCACGTGCTTCTAAGCGCCCATAGACCTCGAATTGAGGAGTCGCATAGTCACCGTGGAAAATCAGGATGTTGCCAATGGAACCATAATCCGCACCGCGGTGAATGGTGGTGTTGCCTGTGTAGTTTTGGTTTCCATACGTTCTGATCTGAGCGATCGAGTTCGTCGGCACGTTACCCACGCTCAAGGGGGAGCGCCCCAAGACCACGGAGTTATCACCCGTCAAAACATTTGCGCTAACAAGACCCAACACACCGCCGTTGGTGCCCAGGAAGCGGTAAGTATTGTCAAAACCGACACCGAGAGTCGATGGCATATAGAAGGTCGCGCCTTGGAAGGCCGAGATCCCCCAGCGGCCACTGCCCATAGCGGCCTGGTCCAGGGTGCTGGTGTAAAGGCCACCATCACCTAAGCCTAAGGAGATGCTGCCATTGCTGGTGGAGCGCAGGCCATAGCTCGAAAGCGGAGCGTCGGTGCCCAGATCAATACGAACAGTGCCGGATGTCTCCGAACCAAAGGTCTGCAAACGCTGACCTTGGGCGGTCAAAACGTTGCTCGGAGCCGCCATACGGATTGCCGTAGTGGTGGTGAAGCCTTGGTTCAAGATGATGTCGCCCGTGCCGGCATTCGCCTGAGCATTGAGGGTAAGCGTCACACCGGGGGCCCGGATCTCATCCGCACCGCGCGTGCCCAAATAAAGGGTGCCTTGGGTGATGACCAGACCACCGCTCCAGGTGGCGCTGTTGTCTTTATCAATCGTCAGGTCAGAGGCACCAATCTTGGTCAGAGTGTAATAATTGCCCCCGTCACTGATTCCGCCGGCTAAGACAAGTTGAGAATCGTTTTGAACACGGGCGTGATTCGTGAGCGTCGTGAGACCATCGAAACGTGGGATATAGGTGTTCGCCCCCGTGGAAAGGAACCTTTGAACATCCAAGGTGAGCGTTCCAAACGTCAGCAATTTATTGCCACCACCTCCCGTAGGACGGCTGGCATCGATGATTGAATCTCCACCTTGATGAATAACATTATTGCCGAGCTGGATGATCTGCTGGTTACCGGTGCTATCACCAATGGCATAGGCTTCCCACTCACCACCGCGCAGCAAGACTGTCGTCGTGCTCGGGATGGAAGAAGCAAAGGAGGTCGGTGTGGCCCAGGATTGGTCGTTGAGCCATGTTCTCACGATCCCCTGATTGATCTCAAGCACATCCAGGGAGTTCGGTGTGTTCCCACTAATGTTATCCAGCACCAAGCGTCCCGACCCCACTTTGATGATGCGGGAACCTGCTCCGCCGACGACCTGTCCCGAGAAGGTTTGAGTGGCGGTGGTGCCAGGAGACTCACGTCCAACCGTCAGTTTGGCAGCACCCAGATTCAGCACACCTCCGGCAAACTGGAACTCAGCCCCTGCCCGACCTCCTGAGAGGTTACCAAACTCTTGGTCGAAGTTATTCAGATCGACTGTTGCCCCAGGAGAAATGGTCACGATCGAACCACTCACCGCGTTGAGATTGGTAAAGGTTGGGAAAACATTCGCGGCCCCTGCACGCAACGTGCCTTCATTCACGGTGATACCGCCCTGGAATGTAGCAGCGGTGTTCAATTGCAGAACTCCACGACCAAACTTCACAAAGACCGGAGCATTATTGACAGCCGGATCCACATTGGTGGAGAAGGTGTTGGTGGAGTTGTCACGGACATTCGTCAAAGGCACCGAGATGGAGGAAACCGCAGCACTGTCCACATAGAGATTGAGCTGATTGTTACCAAAATCGAGCTGAGAACCGGTGCTACCCGTAATACTAGCGCCATTGTTGAGGATGATACCCGCCTGACCACTGCTCCCCACACTGAGCTTATAGGTCGCCAGATCCACAGCCGCATCCGAGCGGAAGGCATAGACGGAGCGATTGGCTGTCAGCAGGCTGGCGGTTGCTCCAGCGTTGAAGACTTGAGTGGCCCCAGAAGCCAAGTCCAGATTTCCGGTGCCGCCGTAGCTGGCGGTGGTGATCGAATACGGGCCAGAGCCAGTCGTTGTCACATAATCAGCAGCCGCGTTGCTGCCGCTTGCAGTGCGAACCGCCCAGGTGCCAACGATGCCATTCCCCAGAGTTGGATTCGTTGAGAAGGTGATCAACTCTTGAGTACCGAGATTGCCCAACTGAGGCACGAAGGTCACCGTGCCAGCGCCAGATCGAGCCAAGGTGGAGAAGCCGAAGGTGGTGGAGAAGGCATCCGAAGCTTGGTCATTCACCACCACGCGTGCACCGCCGCTGACGGTCAAACCTGCCGTGCTGATGGCAGAACTGGTGGCTCCGGTCCGGCCATCCAGCTGGATTGTGCCGTTGGCGACCGTGAAGGCACCTGTGCCGAATGGGTTACCACTGGTGGTCTGGGCTTTACCGATCAGGGTGCCGGCAGTCACCGTCGTGCCACCTGTGTAGGTGTTGCCAGTGCCAGAAGTTGGATTCAAAACCACCGTTCCGGTTCCGACTTTGTTCAGGGCACCGGCAGCACTGATGACACCTGTAAAGTTGACATCGCCACCCGTCATCGCGCTCACATTGAGACCGCGGGTCATGGTGATACTACCGCTGAAGGTTTTCGGATCGGTGCCGTCCAAGCCACCGAGAGTTTGGACACCCGCTGTCGCCGAGTTGGTAATGTTCCGAGAAATGGTGCGTGCGCCATTCAACAGGATCTGGGAGGTGCCAGTGGAACCAAATGTGACTGCGGAAGTGCCAGTGCCCAGAGCATTGTTGTGCCCGAGCACCAGATAACCGTTATTGATGGTGGTCGTGCCGTTGTAGGTGTTGTTGCCGTTCAGCCACAGGGTTCCCTGCTCAGCTTTGAGGACGTTGAAGGCACCGGTGATGGCTCCTTGGACCGTGGTCAGAGCACCGCGGGTGCGGAAGTTAATGTCGCGAGCCAAGGCCACATCTCCATTCACGGTAAAACGATAACCATGAGCACCGTCGGTGATGAGGTCAAAGTTGGTCACACTAGCGACGGCGGCCCAACTGATGGAGGGCACCTGGATCTCTTGGTTGACGTTGGTTGGGCTCACCGTTTCGGGAGCCACGGTCACGATGCGGTTACTGCCGTTGTTACCACCGGTGAAGCTAAGAGGGTAGTTATAGAGGAAGGGGCCTGAACCATCCTTCATGAAATTCAGACGGGCGGTGCGGTCATTGTTCACCGCCATGGTGATGGTCGTGCCGACACCACCGGCAGAGAGATGTGTCAAAACAAGATTTCCTTGCTGAACTTGCAAGCCTCCCTTGAAGGTGTTAGCTTCGCCAAGCACCAAAGTGCCGCCATTGCGCTTGATCAATGTGCGATCTCCCGTGCCAGTCTGCTCAACTACCCCCATCAAATAGATGAAGCCGGAGTTAAAGCCTTGGTTATCAAAACCGACGTCAATGTAGCTGTTACCAGCCGACGTGTTCGTCAAAGTCGTCTTACCCAAAAAGAGGAAACCATTCTGACGCGTGGTGCTGGAATAGGTCGTCAGCACACGATCGTTTCCATCCAGGCGCAGCGTGTTGAGTGTAATCAGGCTCTGCCCCGAGCCACCAAGAGATTCGGCTCTCAATGTCGCGTTACCGCCAGCCACATCAATATTCCGTGCGGCATATTGGCTGTCAGTCGCGAAATAAGTGCCTGTCTGGAGAGACAACCGGAGATCGCCCGAACGGAGATTGATCGTATTGTTAGTCGTGCTGAGAGCTCCATTTTGGCCGACGACCAGAGCACCACCGCTACCCACGGTGACCTGACCTGAGTAGTTTTGCGCCTGCGGAAGATAAATGACACCGCCGATGTTCGTGCGTGCGTTTTGGTCGGGGGCACCCACGATCAAAGGGAAAGCTCCCGTGAGCACATTGGCATTGGTGATGGTTAGGGTGCCGCCGCCAGAGCCAAGACGGAAAGCGCGAGAAGTATCCACTGCCGTATTACCCGTTGGCGTGATCGTCGCACCTGTAAAGATGGCATTGGCGGTCGTGGCACCAAACCACACTTCGGCAAACGGAGCCACATTGCGAATCAGCCCTGGGAAATCCACGGCAGTCTCCATGCCATAAATCTGCACGGCGACACGACGGGCTTGCCCCGACTGGCTGTTCGTCACAAAGATGTTGTTACCGCCCGATGAAAGCGGAGCGCTCCCCGTATTGAAGCTCTGGAAGGCGATGTTGCTTCCATCGCCATAACCAGGGCCGAAGCCGATGGCCGCCGCGTTACTGTTATCGCTGTTATGAATGACAATGCGCTGATTGCTCCCCACATTGGCTGGAGAATCGATGTGCAAGGCCCCCGCACCACCAATGCCGATGTCATTACCAATGACGTTAGTCCCCAGATTCCCGTTCCCGCGAACCCAGAGCAGACCTTCGGAAACCGTGGTTCCCATGGAGTAGGTCTTGGCATTGTCGATGACCAGTGTGCCACCGCCACGCTTCACGATCCCACCATTGTATAAATCACCCTCAAAACGACCGATGGCCGCACGTCCACCACCCGAAGAGCCACCGTCGAGACGGATGTAACGGACTTCTCCATTCAGATCCAGCGGGTTGACCATGGTCACCACGTGAGTGGCGTTACCACCGTTCAAGGTGAAGATGCTGGGGTTGAAGTAAGTGCTGCCCCAGGTCACTGGAGCGCCACTGCCACCGAAGTTGACCTTGATCGGGCTACCATAGGCACTGAAGCCCGAACCCGTGCCACCAGTGAATTGAATTTGATTTGAACCTGCCCCGAGCGCGCGCGTGAAGTCACGATCGTATTCTAAAACAGATTGGCCAACGATGCTGCCCACCACATTGATGTTGGTGGATGGAATCGCGCTGTAGCTAGGATCGAAAGACCGATAACCGATGAAGTCACGGAGCACCCCTTCATTCATGTAGGTGGAACCGGTGTAAGCTTGATTGGCCATCAAGGAGACCGTGTTCGGACCAGCTTTCACGACTGACACCGGATTAAGCCCGTTGTCGGTGATCACCGCCGACACAATCCCGTTAGCGTTCGCGGTATGGAGGAACAACTCATAGGTCCCGGTGGAACCTGCTCCTGCCGTGATGAAACCGTTGCTGATGGTATGAGTCGGACCGCCCGAAGAGTTGCGGCTAAACATAATGCCTCCATTTTCCACGGACAGGGTGAATCCACCCAGGTCCAGCGTGCGCGCTGTATCGGTGTAGATATTCATCGTGTTGATGCTGCGGTTACCTGTCAAGGTGGCACCGTTGGAGGTCAGCTTGACATTGAGAGTGCCGCCGGTCCAAGTTGTCTGAGCAGAATCCGTGGAGTAATCAGCGGCTACGAGAGCAGTGTAACCATTCGACCCGTATTTGACGAATTCGCCGGAGCCGTTGATCAGACGAGTCGTCGCCCAACCACCAATGGTGCCATTGTAATGATTCACGGTGGCTAAATTCAAGATACGGGACTGAGTGGAGGTGCCCAACTGCGCCGCCCCCGAAATCGTGCCGTTCACTTCCATGTAGAGAGTCGAACCCATCGCCTCACGAGTGAGTGAGGATAGAGTCAGCAACACCGAGGTGGAAGTCGTATTCCCACGCATGTCCATCATGCTGCCGCCGCCTTTCAGAGTCACGGCTCCCACGGTCTCGGCGAAATTGAAAGCGGGGTTCCCCGTGAAACCAGAGTTTTCCAGACGAATACGACCGCCATAGAGATCGATCGGAGTCGCATCATTCAGGCGGCCCTCTGTCGAGTTCGCTGTATTTAAAAACACCAATTGGAGGTTGCTGTTCCGCATGGTGAATCTCGACACATTCTGATAAGCATTCACAAACTCAGCCCGGACTTCACCCAGGATCGAGGTGATGCTGCCGGAATAAGTATTGGCGGAGGTGTTATTGGCGAAACGTAAGCCGCTAAGCCCATACTTGACGATGTCTGTGCTGCCAGTCACCACGCCATTCAACGAAATGAAACCGTGCGTATTGAATCTCACGTTTTGGTCCATGACTATGTTCCCGTTGAACTGCAAGGTCCCGACGACGTCATTGTGAATGACGGTATCACCTGTGAAGGTGACGTTTCCGCTCAGGGCATTCGTGTTCACCCCATACATGCCACGAATGGCCCCCAGTCCAAGGTAACCGCTGCCACCGACGGTCCAGGTGTCGGTCACGGTGATCCCGTTCCCGTTGATCCCCCCCAACGCGAGGGTCGCACCGTTACTGACGGTGGTTCCACCTGCCGTTCCACCAAAGGCATTATTGACCAAGGCCAGCGTAATACCATCATTGAGAGTGTTTGCTCCTGTAAAGGTATTAGCACCGCTCAGGATCAGCATGCCATCCCCCTCTTTCACCAGACCAAATCCGGTGCCACTGATAACACCTGCCAAGTTCAGATTCCCTGCATCCACCTGCACTTTCAAATTTTCCGCCAAACTGATGGGCGCGCTGATGACGTTGCTCGCCGATCCCGTCTGAACGATAGCCGCATTCCCCAGTCCTCCACTGTTGAATGCCAATGTCCCGCCCGTCCCTGGAGCCAGGAAAAAATTAGTGCCTTGAGTGTTCGAAAAAGTCAGCCCCCCCAGTGTTACTGCGCCATCGAGAGTCACCGTTTGCACGCCTGGAGCGATCGGATTGAGCAACTCAGCCAGTGCACCATTGCTACTGGGCAGCACATTCGGGAGCCAGTTCGTGCTCGTCTGCCAACTGTAGCTACCTGGAAGATTCGGCGTCCAGAGCGTCTGAGCCGAGGCGACAGGAAGTGACATGACTGCCACGGTGGCCAGAGCTCGGCTCAGCCAACGACCACGGCGGGGGCGGTGATTGGCTGAGGTAGATGTTGATTGGGAGGTCATCATAACGTGTGAAGGAACTTGAAGGCGAGGAGGAGGACTCTAAAGAATAGGCATGCGCGCTAGCGGCGTGTCAGTGGAGGGGAAGCTGAAACGACGCGCTCCAACGACAAAAACCGCCGTCCTCCTCTAGGGAGAAAAGGCGAATTTGGAGGGTTGGGAAGACGCGGGATGGGCGGTGGGATACCATCAGGGGCTCGGTAAACGACTAAACGGTCTCTCTCTTTCTTCAGAATGTGAGAGTTAAATCTTTATTTTGAGGGTTAAAAGAGACCATGATTTTTTGGAATAAATGGCGACTTCATCACAAAGACTCTTCTGATGCGACAAAAAAAACGAATCCGAAAAAAATGTGAATTCACCTATTTAAATCCTGCCTAGCGCTCGGGTGAATAATACAAAACGATCTCACTTTTCACCAAACCGAGCGCAACAGTCATGACTAAGCGCCTCGGCGTTTAAATGTGAGGCGTATTGCAATACGAGTAATTCATCATCCTCCCAGCCTGCAATCCTTGTCAGCGGATCGGAAGTGAATGTGGGTGCTCTAAAACAGGCGCGCAGAGCCCATTTAGCCCAACTCCAGGTTGTGATCCGTCCAAATGGGGGTTTGATAAACGCCCATGGCTGCGAAAATTTCCCCCTTCGGTGCCACGGGGTATGGCATAGCGGGCCTATTAATGATGGGCCTTACCTCGGAGCTGCTGGCTCAAAGTCCCCCCATACCCCCCATTGAACCGGGCCTGGAAGAGGCGGTGAAATGGCGGTGGGTGCCAGAGGCGACCCCACAGAACTCCTGGGGCCTGCCTTTAGAACCCATCGGCTCGCCGGAGGGAGAGGTTCTATCTGGAGATTCGAAGGGCTCTTCAAGCTCCTTCCCCCAAGGGCCGCCTAAAACGACTCTGGAATACACCGTCCAGAAGGGAGATTCTCTCTACGTGATCGCTCGGCAACATGGGGTGACGCTGGATCAACTCAAAGCCTTCAATGAGTTGAAGAAAGACGTTATCCAGATTGGTCAAACACTACGCATTCCCAGTTTGGCCGACCTGCAAAAACTGGCCCCGCCTCCTGAGCCCGTCCGGGAAAAAAAGGTTTCCGTTCCTGCCGGTAAGACACCTCCTTCCACTCCTGAAAAGGTCTTGCTGAAGCGTCCCCTACCCTCCGCGGCCAGCAGTGTCGCCCGCATTGTTCTCATGCAGGCTTACCTTGATCGACAAGGTTTTTCCGCCGGGCCCATCGACGGCACGGATGGTCCGCTTTATGACGCATCCTTGCGCTCTTACGAGCTCACACACCCCGGTGAACTGAAAGGAGAAATGGGGCAGGTGCCCGAAGTCTTGCGCGCAATGGGCGGTGCTTACACCGATTATCAACTGCGCCGTGAAGATCTGCGCTGGATCAGCCCGACTCCTGACCCACTCCCCACCAAAGGACGCAAATCCGCGCCTCCGTCGCCCCCTCCGGCAGTGACTCTCTCCGACCTGACCTCCGCATCCTTCCTTCCCTATCGGAACGTGTGGGAGTTTGTCGCTGAGCGCTATCACTGTTCCGAGTCTTTTCTTCGCCGGATCAATAGCGGCCTGAAGGCCCCGATTCTGCCTGGGGCTCTTTTCATCGTGCCGAATGTGATCCCTTTTGATCTGGATGAAGCCCTGAAAGAACCGCTGCAACCGACTGCCGATCCGACGACTCCGATTACGGCCACTATCGTCTCAAACGCAAGGCTCGAAGTCCGCCGCAGTGGTAAGTTGATTGCCAGCCTCCCTGTCTCTGTCGCTCGCCCGGGCTTACGTGGTCGTGGCACCTGGAAAATCCTGGATGTGCTCGCCCGCCCCAAGCTGCTCTCGACAGGGTTACCCGAGGCCCCTTTCACCTCGCCGCTAACTCTCCCACCTGGGCCCAACAATCCGGTCGGTCCGATCTGGATTCATCTCGCCAAAGGGGATGCCGCCACGCCCCTGCCCTACGGTCTCCATGGCACCAGCATTCCGGGCTACATGAAGAAACAGGAAAGCTTGGGCGGCTTCAGATTGGCCAATTGGGACATCGCTCGGGTGGTGAGGTTGCTGCCGGTGGGGACACCCCTGACGTGGGAATGAGACAGTTGTAAACACTTTGTCAGGAGAGGGCTTCGAGGTTGCGCCACTTTCCTATAAATACTATAATTAATACTGTCTCATGCTGCCTCGCCTCATACTCTGGAGTGTTATTCTCGGTCTCGCCCTCGCAGGCGGTTGGATGGCCTATCGCGATGGGCGGGTTGAGTCCTGGAAGCAATGGGTCTTGAAGTGGAGCAGTGGTGAAGATCCCGCCTATTCCCAAATGCGATTTCAGGTGGATCTCGTCGATCGCATCAACTACGCACGAATCGCTTCACGACATCCAGTTTTACGCGTGGATGCCGAGTTGGAGCAATGGCTGTCGGCTGAATTTCCCGAAATGGCTCTGGATGATGCAGGCCGAATCACCCAGAGGGTCCAGGAGGTGGTGCCGCGCTACTTCAGGGTCTCGGTCTGCATTGTCAGCGGCCCCACCTTGCATGCGCTGCTCGATGAGTTTCACGACTTCTCGCAAAGCACGGAGCCGACCATGACCCATCTGGCCTGTGCAGTGCGCCAAACGACAGGGGGGCTCGCTTATCGCGCACTGCTGATCGTGGGACAGCGATTGGAGGATTTCAGTCCTGAGATCATTGCAGCGAGTCAGGACGAAACATTTTTCAGCACCTGCCCGCATTGCCAGCACCCCCATGTCGTCCGCATCTCTCGGCAGCAGCACAGCCTCGGCCTGGAGTGCCCGGAATGCCGCCGGACCTATGCCGTCGTCGCGGCCGACGCCCTAGGCCATTACCGCTATGTGAATGAATTCCTCACCGGGTATGCCCCTCCCGCCGTGTTTGCCAAGGATCACTCCCGAATTCATGAACTCTTCACCATTTGGTCGGCCGTGCACGCCAATTGCATTTACACAAAGGACCCGGCTGGGCAAAAGACCACCAACGCGACCGATGCTTGGCAAACCAGCCTCGATACTCAAAAAGCTGGGCAAGGCGATTGCGAGGACTCCGCCATCTTTCTCTGCGACTGGTTAATGTCACGAGGATTCCAAGCCCGCGTCGTCCTCGGCCGTTACGGGGATATGGGAGGTCATGCTTGGGTGGTGGTGAAGCTGGATGATAAGGAGTATCTGCTCGAATCCACCGAGGGCCGCCCCGATATTTCCAATCCCCCGTTGGTCAGCCGAGTCGGCAGCCGCTATGTGCCGGAGATCATGTTTGACCGCTACGCCATTTACGTCCGTAGCACCCCGGGACAGAGCTGGAAGGGCGACTATTGGTCCACCAAATACTGGACACGGGTGGAGCCACGCAGCCTCAGTGCCCGAGTGCAATCGAATCCCCGGAAGAAAGACGGCGTGTATTCAGCCGAAGTCTCTCCCCAGCGCATGGCGCGCACGAGTCAGCCCAATCCTGCGATCGCCCCCTTCATGGAGTTGGAGGGCATTCCACGGGATGCATCGGTCTGGCAAATGCCTTTAGGCGGTGAGCAAGAAATTTCGCACGCTGGCCACGGCCAATAGGGGGATAATCGAGGCCAAGTTTTTCCAGGAAACTGTCTTGCTGCGTATTTTGCCTTGAGCCTTTGCATGCTTGCAGCTAACTCGAATGAAGACACGGGCGACCGGCCTCGTATCTGACTTCTTTCCAATCGCAAAACCCCCTTACTCACAAAACAGCCATGGCAGTCGTCTCTAAAGGTCTAGAAGGAATCGTCGCAGCAGAAACCCGTCTCGGGGAAGTGAAGGGTGCTGAAGGCATCCTTTTTTATTGCGGCTACGACATCAACGAACTGGCTGGCAAAGTCAGCTACGAAGAAGTGGTTTACCTGCTCTTCTATCAAAAGCTGCCTAACCGCGCTGAGCTGGATAAGCTGACCACCGCGCTGCGCGCTGAGCGTGAGCTGCCCCAGGGAGTCATTGATTTCCTGAAAACGGCTCCCAAGAAAGCCCGCCCGATCGATGTGATGCGCACCGCCGTCTCCATGCTGGGCTGCTACGAGATGAACCGCCATGATGTCAACGTGAGCGAAAACCTCGCCACCGCCATCCGCCTCGTCTCCCAGATCGGCGTCATCGCCGCTTACTTCCACCGCGCTCGCTCCGGCAAGGACCTGCCGCCAGTGCGCAAGGATCTCAGCGAGGCGGCCCACTTCCTCTACCTGATGACCGGTGAAGTGCCCAGCAAGGAAGCCGAGCAAACCCTCGACGTGGCCTACATCCTCCATGCCGAGCACGGCTTCAACGCCTCCACCTTCACGGCCCGTGTCGTGGCCTCCACGCTGAGCGACATGTATTCCGCCATCTCCGCCGCCATCGGCGCTCTCAAAGGCCCCCTTCACGGCGGTGCCAATGAAGGCGTGATCCACATGCTGGAAGAAATCGGTAGCCCCGACAAAGTGGACGCCTGGGTGGAAGACGCTCTGGCTCAGAAGAAGAAGATCATGGGCATCGGCCACCGTGTTTACAAAGTGCTCGATCCACGCGCCCCGCACCTGCGTGAGATGGCCATCAAGCTCACCACCCAATTGGGCGAAGCCAAGTGGATCCAGATGTCCGAGCGTATCGCTGAGATCATGCGTGAGCGCAAAGGCCTCAATGCGAACGTGGACTTCTACAGCGCCACCGTTTACTACAGCCTGGACATCCCGACGGATCTCTTCACCCCGATCTTCGCCATCGCCCGCATGAGCGGCTGGACCGCCCATGTGCTCGAGCAGTGGAGCGAAAACCGCCTGTTCCGCCCGCTCAGCGAATACGTGGGCCGTCCGTATGGCCAGAAAGTGGTGCCGATTGACGAGCGCTAATTCATTCGAATCACGAGCGAACCAGACTCGATCCCAAAATACAAACCCGCGTCGATGGATGCGGGTTTGTTGTTTCTGGAATCTTTCCGATCAGCCTCTGACAGCGTTCTCATCGTTTGTGTGAGCCACCATGGAAGGCCAAAGCAAGGCCTCACCAGGCCGCCGCTACCGCCGGTGTTTGGACTTGGATTTAGCCTTGTGATTTGACGGCCCTTTGGGCTTAGTGCTGGGAGTCTTGCCCCCCCCTGTTGAGGCGGGTTTGACCGTGGAGGAACTGACCGGGGCGGGCATCGGCTCGCCTTTCTCGATCAGATCCGCGATTTTTTCGGCTGAATCTCGCACCGCCATTTTCTGGGCCGCGCGCTTCATCTCTTCAGCCCGTTCGGGATTCATGAGAATCTCACGCACGATGTCGGCCAGCACATCGGCATTCATCTCCTTCTCGGTGAGCAGGCGGGCGGCTCCGGCGGAGGCAAAGACCTCGGCATTGCGGGTCTGGTGATCATCTGCCGCAAAGGGATACGGAATGAGCACGCTGGGCACACCGAACCACGCCAACTCGGACATGGAGGAGGCACCGCTGCGTGCAATCGCCAGATCGGCCACACGATAGGCCATGTCCATACGATGGCAGAAGGCCGCCACGTGCTGGCTCAGCATGAGGTGCTTGGCATAGACATCCCGCACCTCTTCGTAATCGGTAGGCCCGGCGATGTGCAGAACCTGGATCCCCATTTTTTCAAACTGCTCCAAGGTCATGCCCACCACGCGATTGACGCCGCGGGCGCCCTGGCTGCCGCCCATGATCAGGAGTGTTTTCTTGCTGGGATCGAGTTTGAAAAACTCATAGGGATCTTCTTGGGACTGCGTGCGCATGGCGCTGCGCACAGGGGTGCCGACAGCCCGCACGTCTCCATGCTTTGAGAAATGCGGGATACAGGCCTCCAGGCCACACAGCACGGTGTTGGCATAGCGCGCATTCAGTTTGTTGGCTTTGCCTGGGATGGCATTGCTCTCGTGAATGAGGGTGCGGCATTTTTCCTTCTTCCCGGCATACAACGGGGCGAAGGAGGTGAAGCCGCCCATGCCGAGCACAACGCTGACTTCATTCTGGCGGATGATCTTGCGACATTGGGCCATGCCTTTCCAAAGGCCGGAGAGGAAACCTAACATCTTCGGAGACCAGGGCCGAGGCATGGCCAGGAAAGGCATCTTCTCAAAGCGCAGGTCCTTATGACCCGAGGCGGCAATGGAATCGATCTTCTTTTCGCTGATGAGCAGGGTCACGTCATGACCACGGGCGGAGAGGACTTCCCCGACGGCGATGCCTGGGAACAGATGACCGCCGGTGCCTCCACAAGCAATGAGCACATGGAGGGACTTAGGGTTTTTAGATTTCACGGAGATTCAGAGCTGGGGTGTCCAGCGGCGCTTTCTGCGGATCACGGGAAGCTGATCCCAGGTCAGATGCACGCCCTGGCGGTGGATGTTGATCAGGACCCCAACCGCCATCATGGCCGCTAGGAGGCTCGACCCTCCATACGAGACGAAGGGGAGCGGCAATCCCTTATTCGGCAGCAAAGCAGTAGTCACGCCCATATTCAAGAGCGCTTCGAGAGAGAGCAAAAATGTTAATCCGAAGCCCAGCAGCTTGCCAAAGCGGTTCGGAGCATAGGACGCGATGCACATCCCGGAGAAGGTCAGAAGGATGAAACACAGGACCGTGGCCGAGACGCCCCAGAAGCCCAATTCCTCTCCCACCATCGGGAAAATGAAGTCCGTGTGCGCCTCAGGCAGGTAGGAGAGCTTCATGCGCCCCTCCCCCAGACCACGCCCATCCAATCCCCCTGAACCGAAGGCCAATTGGGAGATCCACTGCTGCAGACCGAGACCTTCCTTGTGCTTCTCCAGGTCAAAAATGATCATCACACGCTCAAACCGGTTCGGAGCCAGTTTGATACCTGCCGCCAAGGCTGCGAGCGCTCCGCCAATGATGATGCCCAGATAACGGAAGCGGGTGCCTGCCACAAACATGATGCCTGCCCCAACCGCAGCGGAGACCGAGGCATTTCCCAGGTCCACTTCACCACCGATCAGGCCGACGATGAGACCCAGGATCAAACCGGGGAGAAGGAGGCCATATTTAACCGTGCGCTCCAGATTTTCATGGGTGGCAAACCAACCTGCCATGGCAATGATCAGCGCGAGCTTGGCAAACTCCGAGGGCTGCAAGCGCGTGCTGCCGACCCCGATCCAACGGGCGGCCCCGTTCACACGAGCAGCAATCACAGGTTTATAACCCAGCATCTGTGCCAAGTGCCATTCATAGCAAAGCAGCAAGCCAAAGGCGGCCCCACCCAGCAGCCACCAGCGCCAGCGGAACCAGACGTTGTAATCGACCGTGGCCATGACCACACAGCCAAAGAGCGAGACGCCCACCCATACGCCTTGACGCCAGAGGGTGACATAGTCTTCTCCACCGCCTTCTTTCGTGAAGAAGCTGGTGCTGGCCAGCATGGTGATCCCCAGCCCCGTAAGCAGAGCAACGGACAGCAGCAGGAGCAGGACGGAGCGTTTGGCCATGTCGGGAGCAGAGCAGAGGTCAAGAAACAGCAATCCGAAGGGGTATCCCTACTTGCGAGGAATGACCAATTTGGTGCCGATCTTCATCGCCTCAGGACGCACATTTTTATTGGCATCCTGGAGCGCTTTGACGGAAATCTTGTGCATGCTGGCGATGCGGTAGAGCGTCTCACCGGACTGCACCACATGGACGCTGGAGGCGGAGGCAGGCTTCGGCGTCTCTTTCTTCGCAGGAGGCGGGGATTGCTCCAGCTTTTTCACCGGTGCTTTTACCAAGACGGGTGCAGCCTCAGGCTCGGGGCGAGGCACCGGGATGGCTTTCGGCACAGGTTTTTCCACCTCCACCTTCGCCACAGGCTTGGGAGCGGGGGTGACCACCGGCTCGGGTGGATGCTCCACGATCTTCGGCGCTTCCGACTTTGTGGCGGGCAATTCCACCCGCACCGGCATGGCGGAGGCTTCCTTGGTCACCGCAGGCGGTGGGCTATCCTGAACGGCTGGAGCCGGGGCGACATTGGGTTCCGCCATCAATTCGTTTTCGATGGTGGCGGCAAAGGTGAAGCCCTTCTCCCCAGGGAGCGCGAGATTGATCGGCACCTCAGCGGCGGCAATCGAGGCGTTCGTGTCCACGGGTTTTGGCAGTTCGCCATTGGCCCCAGCCACCCCCACGCCTTGGGCTTTCACCACCGGGCGTTTCGGGAAGATGATCACATCGTTGGTTTTGATCTGACGGCCCTGATCCACCTTGTTGAGCTTGATCAAGAGGTCCTCAGGGACTTCGAGCTTAGCGGCCACGGAGCGGATGGAGTCTCCCGACTTCCATTCATAGGTGGAAAAGTCATCGGGGGAATGCCCTTTCATGACATCCAGGTCCACCATGGAGGCGGGCAGACCGCTGGCGGCGGCTTCCGTGTAGTCGTGGTTCAACCGCGTTTCAGGTGCTTTCTCACCATTAACGAAGTCATAGATGATGATGCCGCCAATGACGACGACGTGGATGAGCAACATGACCACGAACATGCGGGCCATGTTGGAGTTCGGTTCATGCTGATTGAAAGTGTCTTCTTCCGTAACCATGGCGACGCGGTGGCGATGACGCTCACTCTCCAGGAGATTGAGCAGGAGTTTGTCTTTCTTCTTTTTGCTCATGATGTTCGGGAGTTCGGGGTTGATGCGGATTTAAACCAAGGCTCGGACAGCGCTGCGGAAAGCCTCCCCGCGCTGGCCATAGCCGGAATACATGTCAAAGGAGGAGGTGCCTGGACTGAGGATGATGCTGTCCCCAGCCTCGGAGAGGGCGGTGGCCTGCTGCACGGCGTCCGCCATATCCGTGGCGAGGCAGCAGGGCAGCAGATCTTCAAAAGTGTTTTTCAGGGAGGCGGCGATTTCACCGATACAGACGATGGCGCGCACCTGTCCATTCAACGAGGCACGCAGGGGACTGTAGTCCAACTGCTTGTCTTTGCCTCCAGCGATCAAGACGATGGGCCGCTCCATGGAGCCGATGCAGGCTTCCAGAGCGTGCAGGTTCGTGGCTTTGGAGTCATTGATATATTCCCGGTCCTTCAGCACACGCACCAGTTCACAGCGATGCGCCGGTGCTTCATACCCCGCCAGAGCCGTCTGCATGGCTTCCAAGCTGAGGCCATGGACTTGGCAGGCCATCATGGCGGCCATGACGTTTTCCATGTTATGCCGTCCGCGCAGGGTGGAGTTGACCTCAAAGGTCACGCCCTCCGGTTTGGCATGGATCTTTCCTGCGGCGTAGGTCCAGTCAGCCTCCGCGCCATAAGCTGAAAACGTGAGGCGTTTGGCTTTGCCCGAATCCACGCTTTCACCCGCCCGCACGATGGCCACATCGTCTGCGGTGACGTTTTCAAAGATGCGTGCCTTGGCCGCAAAATACTCAGCCATCCCAGGATAACGATCCAGGTGATCGGGGGCAAAGTTTAACCATAGGCTGGCTTTCGCCCGGTAGTTCTGAATGGTCTCCAACTGGAAGCTGCTGATCTCCAGAGAGAGCACATCGTAATTCTCCCCACCGGCCACCACTTCACTCAAGGACATGCCATGGTTTCCGCAGGGGATGGAGCGCTTACCACAAGCGTTGAAAAGATGCGCGATCAGCTCCGTGCAGGTGCTTTTGCCATTGGTTCCGGTGATGCCCACCAAGGGCAGGTTGGTGAGATTGAAGGCAAACTCCATCTCACCGGTCAGCGGCACGCCTGCGTCTGTAAATTTCTTGGGCAGTGGCCAGTTGGCATCCAAACCGGGACTCAGGATCACGAGATCATAATCCCCCGGTTTCACCACCAGCTCGCGGGCAGCTTGGCCACTCAGAGTCGCGAAACCTTCCGCGTGTTGTTTATCCAGGGCAGCCTTGATCTTATCAGGCTCGCCCTCATCCATCACCGTGACCGAGGCTCCATGCAGCCGCGCCAAACGCGCAGCTCCCAGGCCGCTGCGTCCAGCGCCCAAGATAGCAAAGTGTTGGCCTGCGAATTTTGACATGGAAAAGGTGACGATTCTTGAATCTCTAACTGACGGGCAGTGTTTCTGCCGGAAACATTCGGATTCATTAATATTTTGGATTTACCGAAGTTTCAAGGTCGCTAATCCAAGAAGAGCGAAAAATAGGGACATCGCCCAAAATCTCACAATGACTTGGTTCTCATGCCAGCCCCCTAACTCAAAATGATGATGAATGGGGGCCATACGAAATACTCGTTTGCCTCTAGTCTTAAAACTGAAGACCTGAATCATCACACTCAGGGCCTCCATGACAAAGACACCGCCGACGAGAGCCAAAATGATCTCCTGTTTACAGCCGATGGCAATGGTGGCGATGCAGCCGCCGAGTGCGAGCGAGCCCGTATCCCCCATGAACATGCGCGCAGGGTGGGCATTGAACCAAAGAAAGCCGACACAGGCCCCAGCGAGAGCCATCGCCACAATGGGGATCTCATTGGCCAACGTGTGATGAGCCACCCCCAGATAGTCCGAGTATTTGGCGTTGCCGCAGATGTAACCAAAACCCGTGTAGGCTAAGGCGGTGGTCAGTGAGCAGCCCGTGGCGAGCCCATCCAGCCCATCGGTGAGATTCACCGCATTGGAAGCTCCCACAATGATCAAAGCGAACAGGCCGACGGCAAAGATGTTCATGTCAGAGATCACCGCGTCCTTTACAAAGGGCACATACAGGGCGCGCAAGGTGATGCCCTCATCAGGCGGCACGGCATAAGCCATGAGAAACGCGGCAATGACCGCCACCCCCGTCTGCCAGACCAGCTTGGTGCGGGCACTGACTCCCTTGGCGTTCTTTTTGCTGATCTTCAGATAGTCATCGCGAAAACCGAGAGCCCCTAGACCGATGGTGGTGAAGAGAATCGTCCAGACCATCACATTGTCCCACTTGGCCCACAGAAGCGTGGAGAGGACGATGCTGCCGAGAATGAGAATGCCGCCCATCGTGGGGGTGCCGGCTTTTTTCCCGTGCAGTTCATAGAGCTTATGAACCTCCTCCGCGGTGCGGATGGGCTGGCCGATCTTCATCGAGATGAGCTTGCGGATCAAACGCTCCCCAAACAGCAGCGATAGCACGAATGCGGTGAGAAAGGCCCCGCCTGCCCGAAAGGTGTGATAGCGGAAAATGTTCAGCAGCTTGTAAAGGAATGCGTCGTCGCTGATCCAGTCAGCGGCTTCGAGCCAGTTGCGGAGTTCGTAGAGCCAATAAAACATGCGGGAGAGAGCTAGGCGGACTGAAAGTGGAGGAGGACTTTTTCCATGCCTGCGGAGCGGCTGCCCTTCAACAGGACCGCGTCTCCGGGCTGCAACATTTTCTTCAGATGGGCAGCACAGGCTTCGTGAGAAGGGAAATTGAGCGTCTCAGCCTGCCCCGCTGCCTGGGCGGCCTGAGAAATGAGGGCCGCTTCATCCCCCACCGTGTAAAGAGCCGTGAGCCCAAGCTCAGCGGCAAAACGCCCCACGTCTTCATGCCCCGACTGAGCATGAGCACCGAGTTCCCCCATGCGACCGAGGACAGCGATCTTTTGGCCGGGGATGGACAAGGAGGCCAGGGTGACCAAGCCTGCTTTCATGGAGTCAGGATTGGCGTTGTAAGAGTCGTCGATGAAGAGGATGCCCTGGACGGTCTTCGTCTCCATGCGTCCGCCTGTGAGTCGGGCTTGGCTCAGCCCCTGCGCAATGTCGGCGGGAGAGATGCCATGTGCCCAGCCCATGCAGGCCGCGAGCGCGGCATTACCGACCATGTGGTCCCCCATGACCGGAAGGAAGGTTTCGACAACCTCACCGGAGAAATCGAGCTTGAAGCGGGTGCCGTCAGGACCGGGTTGCAGATCAAAGGCGCGCACATCTCCAGCACCGGTGCCGGCTGTGAAGACGGTCGCTTGGCAATGCCGAGAGATGAGCGGCGTGTATTTGTCATTCGCATTCAGCACCACCACGCCCTCCGCATGCACGTTGGCGGGCAGCGTGCCTTTTTCCCAACCGATGGCGTCTTGACTGCCCATGTATTCGATGTGCGCCATGCCAACGTTGGTCACGATCGCCGCATCCGGCAGTGCGATGTCCACCAGCGTCTTGATCTCACCGGGGTGATTCATGCCCATCTCCACCACCCCGCACTCATCGCCTTCAGCGAGACTGAGCAGGGTCAGCGGCAGGCCGATGTGATTGTTCAGATTTCCCAGCGTCGCGCGGGTCTGCATTTTCAGCCCCATCACCAGAGCTGTCAGGTCTTTGGTGGATGTCTTGCCATTACTGCCGGTGAGACCGACGATGAGCGGCTGATGCCAGGCGCGGTAGCCACGCGCCATGTTTTGCAAAGCCAGCAGCGTATCCGGCACCTCGATCACCAAACAGGCCCCCAAATCCCAGGCGGGGTCCACCCGGCTCACCACCACAGCCGCCGCCCCTGCAGCCACGACCTGGGGGATGAAGTCATGGGCATCAAAGCGATCCCCTGCCAGTGCCACGAAGACATCACCAGAACCCACATTGCGCGAGTCTGTGGTGACTCGCGTGACGCTTTGAGGTAAAACAAGACTTTCCGCAGCGTATCGCCCTTCGGCGAAGTCTGCCAGCGTCTGGAGGGCAATCGGCTTCATGGCCTAACGATAGAAGGGTGGCCGCCCCCGCCCGGCATCACGATTGCGCGGATCTTGATCACGCTCAGCCTCGCGTTCACGCTCACGTTCAGCCCGCTCAGCGTCACGAGCGCCATGGATCTGGGTCATGAGCTGACGCACCACACGGCGATCGTCGAACGGGTATTTCTTGCCTTGGATCTCCTGATAGTCCTCGTGGCCTTTACCGGCGACGAGGATGATGTCTCCCGCACGAGCGTTTTCGAGCGCGATCTTGATGGCCTCGCGGCGATCCACGATGGTCACATGATTCTTGGGTCGGGCAAAGCCCTTCACCGCATCAGCGATGATCACCTGCGGATCATCCTGGCGCGGGTTATCACTGGTCAGCACGCAGATGTCGCTCCCCGCTTCCGCCGCCGCAGCCATGAGGGGGCGCTTGGTCCGGTCCCGCCCACCGCCGCAACCAAAGACGATGATGATGCGGCGTGGGCGGAGGGCGCGCACCGTTTTGAGCGCATTCTCAATGGCGTCCGGCGTGTGGGCGTAATCCACAAAGACCTGGAATTTCGACGTCGCTTCCGTCACGCGCTCCAGGCGTCCAGGCACCTGCGGTGCATTCTTCAGGTGAGACACCGTTTCACGCAGATTCAGCCCCATGGCATGCGCCGCAGCGAGTGCGCCGAGGGAGTTGTAAACATTGAAGTCACCGATCAAAGGCGTGCGCACCAAGAAGGTGCGGCCGATGGCCTCCAGCTCAAAGGTCGTGCCCGTGAGATCAAACCGCACGTTCACCGCGCGGAAGTCATAGCCGACCCCGTAACCGTAGCGGACCACGCGCCCCGTGCTTTCATAGCGAGTGATCAGTTTACGCCCCCAGGCATCATCGGCATTGATGATCATCGAGCCTTTAGACTGATGCGCGATGGTTTCAAACAGGCGAACCTTGGCCGCGTAGTAGGCCTCCATGGTGCCATGGTAGTCCAGGTGATCCTGGGTGAGATTGGTGAAGATGCCGGCAGCAATGGGCAAGCCATGCATGCGCTCCTGATCCAGAGCGTGAGAGCTGGCCTCCATGGACACGGCACGACAGCCATTATCCACCATCTGAGAGAGCAGATGCTGGATCTCCAGAGACTCGGGAGTGGTATGGGTGGAAGGCACCTGCTGGCCGCCCAGGTCATAGACCACGGTGCTGAGCAAACCGCAGCGCTTCTGCCCCTGATTGAGCAGGTGATGGAGCAGGAAAGCCGAGGTCGTCTTGCCATTCGTGCCTGTCACGGCACCGATCGAAAGCTTCTCCGCAGGAAAGCCATACAGCGCGGCGGCGGCCTGAGCCAGGGCGATGCGGGTGAACTTGACATGCACCCAAGGCACCTTCGCATCATCCGGGGGAGCCTGCTCGGAAATAATCGCCGCAGCACCTGCCTGGATCGCGGTGGGAATGTATTCGTGACCGTCCGCCGTGCGACCCCGCAGAGCCACGAAGGCGATGCCAGGTCCGGCTTTCCGTGAATCATAGGTCAAGCCGGTGATGGGGGTATCCAGACTGCCGGAGACGACCGGGTTATCCAGATGAGGGATGAGATCGCGCAGGATCATTATTCGGCACCTCCTTCGAGAGCGAGGGGACGTTGAGGACGGATGGAGAGTTGTTTCAAGACTTCGGACACGATTTCAGCAAAGATGGGTGCGGCCACCTTCCCGCCGCCGATGTCGTGAGGGTTCGGTGCATGGGGATTGTCCAGCACAACGACACAAACGACCTTGGGGTCTTTCGCTGGGGCGAAACCGGCAAAGGAAGTGATCCACTGATCATCCCGATAGCCGCCCTTTTTCGGAGTTCCATCTTTATTCTTGCCAACAATCAATTCGGGATCGTAGCGCAGGCTGGTGCCGGTCTTCCCGGCGACCTCGATGCCCTCCACCTGGGCGCGGGTGCCCGTGCCGTGCTCCACCACGCCGGAAAGCAGTTCCCGCATCAGTTCCGCCGCCTTGCCGGTGCAGACCTGGCCGACGGCCTCAGGCTGCATGCGAGTGACTTTACGTCCGCCGTCCTCGACGATCTGCTCCACCAGACGAGGTTTCATCAAGATGCCGCCATTGGCGATCGCTCCATACGCCATGGCCATCTGCAAGGGGGTGACATTGACTTCATAGCCGATGGGGAAGCGCGAGGAGGTCGTGTTCGACCACTTCGTATCGTTGATGTAACCGCGACTTTCTCCTGAGAGCTCAATGCCGGTCTTACGTCCGAATCCGAAACGTTTCACATAATCCAGGAAGGTATCCTGACCCAGGCGCTTGAAGACCTTGTAGGTGGCGATGTTACTGGACTTGGCAAAAGCCTCGCGCATGAGGACGGTGCCCATCTTCGAGACGTCCGAGAGATGGGATTTGAGCACCGGATCGGTGTATTGCCCCCAGTGGCAATCGATTTGCTCATTCAAAGTGATCTTTCGCTGATCCAGAGCCGCCGTGAAGGCGACGACTTTGAAGGTCGAACCCGGCTCGTAGGGTTCATAAATGGTCAGGTTTTTCCAATTCGTGCTCGCTGGCTCAGTGCGGTCATGGCCAGGCAAGAAGCTCATGGCGAGGATGGAGCCGGTGGAGACTTCGGTCACGATCGCCATCATCTTGTTAGGCCGGTATTGAGCCTGAGCCTGGGCCACGATCGAATCTACCGCGTCCTGCATCTGGAGATCAATGGTCAGATGCACGTCCTTGCCATGGACGGGCTCTTTGATCTCGCCACGATAGAGCAGCAGTTCACGGCCATACTTGTCGTGCTCCACACAGACAGATCCCGGGATGCCACGCAGGACATCCTCATAGGTTTTCTCGATGCCCTGGACCCCGCCTTTACCATCCTCGACTCCCCCGATGATCAGGGCCAGACGGTTATCGGTGGGGTAGTGTCGGCGCACCGCCGGTTTGACATACACCCCCTTCACCAACAGCGACTCCAGATGACGGCGCCAGTCCTTCGCCTCGTCATCATTCATGTTGTGCGTCAGCACCTCGATCGGGCGGCGTGAAGTCACTTTTTCCAGCATGGCCTCCACGGGCCCGCCCAGCTTTGCACACAGCGCTTCAGCCACATGGCGGTGGTAGGCGTCTAGGATCTGCTCATTACTCAAGGTGCGAGTCAGGTCCTTCTGCTTCACCCCGCGGATACGCGCCAGATTGGGCAGGATGGAGCGCACATCATGGAGATGCACGCGGTCCGTCTGCAATTCATAGACCTCCTCGTCATAAGCGAGATAGCGGTCCGAGTGATCTTTGATGGAACCCCGCTGCGCGGGTAACACCCGGTCTTCGCGGAACTTCTTCGCCGCCTCTTCAGCCAAGTCCACGCCCCGCTTCAAATGCAGATCATAGAGACGCCAAGCCACGCCCGAAAAACAAAGCGTGAGCAAACAGGTGATGAGCATCATCCGATGAAACAGCGGACGATCTCGGCGAATCTGGTTTTGATTGGGAGTGGGGGAGATCATGGCAGGCCGGCCTCCGTGCTCTGCACCACGACCTTGGCCGCGGGAATGGGTTTGAGATGAATGATCGCTTTCGCGTCAGGGTTGAGCTTTTGCAGCCAGGTGCCTTTCGCCTGGAGAATGGGCTGCACGCGGGCCCCATCCAGCAGTAAGCCGACCTTCCGCTCCAGGCTGACGATCTCGAAGTTCAGCAGCTTCATTTCCTGCTCCACCTGGCGCTGTTGCTCCGCCAGAGCACTGATGCGGTTTTTATTCACCACGATGCTGAGAGCCGCTAACAAGACGGCTCCGCAAAGGATCAAAACCGCCGTCAGCACCGGCAGTCCGATGTTATTGCGATAACGGTTTTTCTTCATGAAGAGAGGCGTTCGACACCGCGCAGACGTGCGCTGCGGGCTCGGGGGTTGAGGCTCAGTTCGCCTTCAGAGGCTTCTAAGGGTTTGCGGAAAAGCAGTTTATACACGCAGTCGGGATTGGGCCTTGGAGCGGGCCATTCAGGGCGGTCCAGCCACACCTGACTCTGCTGCTGAAAGGTGTGTTTGACGATGCGGTCCTCCAGCGAGTGGAAGGTGATGACCGCCAGACGCCCCCCGGGTTTCAGCCAACGCGGTGCGGCTTTCAAAAAGTCTTCCAGCACAGCCAGCTCCTGATTGGTCTCGATGCGCAAGGCTTGAAAGGTCAGCGTGGCAGGATGCCGCTTGCTGAACTTAGGACAGACACTGGAGATGAGATTCGCCAGTTGCAGCGTGGTGCGGAAGGCCTCGCGACCACGGGCCTGCACAATCGCACGAGCAATCTTGCGAGCCTGAGGTTCCTCCCCATAGACTTTCAAAATGCGCTCCAATTCCTCCTGCGGATAGGTATTGACGATATCCGCCGCGGTGATCGGGCCGGAGGTATCCATGCGCATGTCCAGAGGCCCCTCTTTATTGAAGGAAAATCCACGCTCAGGCGCATCCAGGTGGCGGCTGCTCACGCCAATATCAATCAGCATGCCATCCAGCCCCGAGATCCCCGCCTCACCGAGCACGGTGGGAAAGTCACGGAAGTTCCCTTTCAATGCGCAGAAGCGATCGGCGTAGCCTTTCAGACGCTCCGTGGCATGACGCAGTGCTTCATCATCCTGATCCATGGCCACCACACGGGCGCCCTTTTGCAGGATGGCCTCCGTATGTCCGCCACCGCCGAGGGTGCCGTCGAAGATCAATTTTCCCGGCTCCGGCTGGAGAACGTCCAACACTTCATTCAGAAGCACGGGCAGGTGATAAAAAGGTATATCCCTCGCGCCTCCAGGTTCTGGAGAAGGAGCACCGGAACCGTTGTCGGCATCGGTAGGGCGTGAGGTTAATGAAGTGCGTCCGAGAGGCATTAGATCTTCCATGGCATCATCTGACGTGCCAAACCAGGGCCAGATGCCCGCCTGAAACATTTCAGTCGCTCTAGAAAACCAGCCCTTTTGCGTCCCGCCATGCGCCACTCCGCCTGCCAATGAGACATTGGCATTCCAGGGATTGGAGAAAATGCTGGCAGTTGAGGCAAACATGCGCGTTGATGACGGGAGCAGTGACATCCTCGATCACTAGCAATTGATATTCCACAATTGCTAGTAATTAAGATGAGCTTAGTAACGAGAAAGGTTACAAAAGGCAATCCCAGAATTGTCGAAAAGTATCTTCTCCTGAGTTTAATAGTTAGTTCATTTGAACATAGCTCGATGAACTTTCCTTTCGTCACTGTAAAAACAGATTACTTAGTTCCCCCCCGCTCTATCCTCAATGCCTCGCCCTGTCCATCTGCCTGAACTTCTCTCCCCTGCTGGTAATTGGGACTGCGCCCGTGCGGCGGTGGCCAATGGTGCCGATGCTATCTTCTTCGGCCTACCCAAGTTCAATGCGCGAATGAGGGCGGATAACTTCACGGCGGATGACTTGCCGGAGCTCATGAAGTTTCTCCATAGCCACGGGGTCAAAGGTTACTGCGCCTTCAATGTCCTGATCTTCACCGGTGAGCTTGCCGATGCGGAACAGCAACTCCGCCAGCTCGAAGCCGCCGGTGTGGATGCTGTCATCGTCCAGGACCTCGGCCTCGCCCGGATGGTGAAACGATTGACGCCCAATCTCCGCCTCCATGCGAGCACGCAGATGACCATCACCTCGCCGGAAGGTTTGGAGTTAGCCAATACCTTGGGGATCGATCAAGCCGTGCTGGCCCGTGAGCTCAGCCTTCGCGAGCTGGAACGATTCCGCGCGACGGAGAGCCCTGAGGTGCCGCTGGAGGTCTTCGTCCATGGAGCCCTCTGCGTGGCCTACAGTGGTCAATGCCTCACGAGCGAATCGCTCGGGCGGCGCAGTGCCAACCGGGGTGAGTGCGCGCAAGCCTGCCGCATGCCCTATGAAATGATCGTGGACGGGGAGCTGCGTGATCTCGGCGATAAGCGCTATTTGTTAAGCCCTCAGGACCTGGCGGCGGTTCAAGAAATCCCGCGTCTCATTGAGTTAGGCATCCGCAGCTTTAAAATCGAAGGTCGCCTCAAGACGCCTGAATACGTGGCTGCCGTGACGCGAGTGTATCGCAAAGCGATGGATGCAGCTCTGGCCGATCAGGATGTGACGCAGGTCATCACCGATGAGGATCGATACGAACTGGAGATGACCTTTTCACGAGGGCTCTATTCAGGGTGGATGCACGGCGTGAATCATCAACAACTCGTGGGTGCCTACTATGGCAAAAAGCGGGGTTACTACATCGGAGTCGTCCGCTCCGTGGCGCGCGATGCGGTCGAACTGGAAGAAGTGCCCAGCCACCTGAAAAACGGAGATGGTGTCGTCTTTGAAAACCTCCAGGACACCAACGATGAGCAAGGCGGGCGCATCTATGGCCTGCATGGCAATTGGCTGGAGTTTCAGCGGGGGCGCCTGCGCACGGATTTGATCCAACCAGGAACACGCCTTTTCAAGACAGGCGATCAAGTGTTGGAACAGCAGCTCCGCCAGACCTTCCAAGGGGACATCCCCCTGCGGAAGAAGCAAAAGCTGGATCTGGTGATTTCGGGCCGTCCTGGAGTGCCTCTGGTCATTCAGGTCAAGGATCAGACGATCCAAGTGCAATCGAGCCTCCCGCTGGATCAGGCCCGCCAGAGACCGCTCAACCTTGAGGTTTTGCAAAATCAGTTAGGCCGACTGGGCGGCACCGCTTATGAACTCGGCGATGTGGAGCTGCACCTCGAAGGCGAGGTCATCCTCCCTGTCAGTGAGCTGAACAAGATGCGTCGTGCCCTCGTGCATGCCGTCTCTGAAGCGCCCTCCACCGAACCGGCTCGGCGTCCCTTCTCCACGGAGCATGTGCGGGCGATGCTGGCTGAGGTGGGGTCAAAGCAGGCGAACACCTCCCCGGCGCCAGATGCCGCGACGCTCCATGTGCTGTGTCGAAATCAAGCGCAAATCGAAGCCGCGCTGGAGGCAGGCGTCTCGGAACTCTATGTGGACTTTGAAGACGTGCGTCTCTATGCCGACGCCGTCAAACATGTGCGTGATAACAGTCAGGCCCACATCTATCTCGCCACACCACGCATTCAAAAGTCCGGCGAAGCGGGCTTCTTCAAGCTCATCAGCCGCGCAGAGCCTCATGGCGTGCTGATTCGTAACCTCGGAGCCATTGCCTTCTTCAAAGACGCAGGCATCCCGGTCACGGGAGATTTCTCGCTGAATGTGGCCAATCCGTTGACGGCCGACTTCCTCAAACAAACGGGCCTGGAACGTCTCACCATCAGCTACGATCTCAACATCGAGCAAGTGCTCGACCTGCTGCATGGAGCCCCTGCGGAGTGGTTCGAGATCACCCTGCACCAGCACATGCCCATGTTTCATATGGAGCACTGCGCCTTTGCCGCCTTTCTTTCCAAGGGCACCGACTTCACCACCTGCGGCCGCCCTTGTGAGCGGCATCAAGTGCGCCTGCGTGATCGCGTGGGCATGGAGCACCCGTTGAAAGCCGATGTGGGCTGTCGCAATACCCTGTTCAATGCGGTACCTCAAACGGGGGCCCAATTCTTCACGGGCCTCATGCAAGCCGGGCTCCGACACTACCGCATCGAGCTCCTGGAACAAAGCCGCGAAGAGTCCACCCGCATCATCCGCACCTATCAAAACCTCCTCGCCGGTCAGCGTGGCGGTGAAGACATCTGGCGCGATCTCAAAGCTCAATCCCAGCTCGGCGTCACCCGTGGCACGATGGCGGAATTGGTGTGAGCCCCCTTAATGAATAGGTCCTAGGGGGCTTCCTCCACCACCCGGAACCCATCCACCGCCCGCAGCGTCGCCCCGACCACCTTCGGATGGATGAGCCGGATATTCAGCTCGGGTTTGGCGGCACGATCACTGGTGCCAAACCCACATTCCATCGTCGTCGGGAACGCCACATTCTCCGCCCGACAATCTTTGAACGTGATGTTTTGAGGCGAGGCGTCCTCCTGAAAACCCAGTTCAAAACCATAGATCCCATTTCTCTCCCGCCCCTCCCGACGCCAGTAGTTTTTCGATCCCGTTTCGCGGGCCACACAATGGATGAACTCGATGTTTTCACATTCGGCCCCGATGGTGAAGCTTCGGTAAGCGGCGTGCTCGGAGACGCAGTTGATCACCTTGCCGTTCTTTTGCGGGTGAGCGTATTTGAAGCCGTAGGCAAAGCTGTCGCTGATGCGGATGTTTTCCTGAACGAAACCATCCACACCTTGGCCGGTCAAATCAATGCCCTCCCAAGTGGAGGTGATCACGCAATCGCGCATCACCAGATTCTTCACGCCACTGACGGTCACGCCATCCGCCTGCCAGGGTAAGAACTTGCCATCCACCTTTGTGCCGATGCGTTCGATGCGTGAGTTCGTGATCTCCACATCGTCTGAACTGCCGATCGTCATGCCCGTGAGCTGCTCCTGCACCCGCACACGCATAAAGCGGCCGGCTCGTTCATCGAAGTCATAGATGGGGCTGTTATTCCACCCGAAATCACCGCCCAGCACCGCAGCTGTGAACTCCATGTCACCTCGGTAAGGGGCCCAAAGGATATCGTGAATGTTCAATCGGTCCATACGCACCTTCCGGCAACGATGAACGAACAGGCCCGCGCCCTTGCCATCACCGGTGATCTCAATGTCGGTCAACGTCACCGGACTGGCATCCACCAGATAAAGCCCCGCCGAATTCGAATGCATGCCCGCATCGGCATGATGACCACGCAGCACCTGCACCTTTTCCAGACGGATCGAAACAGGCTGGTTTTCACGTCCGTGGATGAAGAGGGTGCGGAGATTCAACATTTCGCGCAACGCTTTGAGATCATCACCCGTCACCACCGGATCTTCCGGGTAAGTGGCCACACCATCGTAGCGTAGCCAAGGCAAGCCCTTGACCATTTTCGTCAGCGCCTCCGCCGGTTTCACCTGAGGGGTCTCCTGACTCGCTGCGGAGCGGATGTAGGGAGAGGCATCCCAGGAGCCCTGCGTCTGCTTGAGGATGACGTTGCGCAGATCCACATCCACGCTCACGGAAACCGTGCCTTGAACCGCGTAGGTGAGTCCCTCGCCATCCAGAGGAGTCCCGGCAGCATCCTTCAAAGCTTTCTCAATCGCCGCCCGATCATCCGTGACTCCATCTCCGACAGCTCCCTTGGAGCGAAGCGTCGCCGGGGTCGCCATGGCCGATAACGAAAAACACAGGACGCCCAGGGCGCTAACGAGAGATTTCATGAGGAGCAGAGGGAGACTCCAACGCGTATTTGCACCGCGCCTATCGATTCTCCTCTGAAAGAATCCCTCCCCGTGGGCTTTTTTTCCAAATGGCCAGCCTCCGGTCCCCCCCTGCCTTGTAGGGTGGACAAAAACGCGGGGGCATGCTAAAACCACCTCTCTCATGCCCGATCACCACCCCCTAACCACCGCTCTATTTGCCCTTGCGGCCCTGCCCAGCTTGTCCCTGGCAGCCCCCGCGAAAGTGGACTTCAACACTCAGGTGAAACCCATCCTCGAAGCAGCCTGCACACACTGCCATGGCGCGGAGAAGGACAAAGGAGACTTCCGCCTGCATACGAAGGAAGACATGATCAAGGGCAATGAGAATGGCCCGGGGCTGACGGCCGGTGACCTCAAAAAAAGCGCGATCTACTCCACCCTCATCCTGCCGCATGACGATGATCTGGTGATGCCGCCCGCCAAAGAAGGCCTCTTGGACGCCAGCCAGATCGAAGTGATCAAAGCCTGGATCGAACAAGGCGCGGAGTGGCCTGCCGGAGTCACGCTGGAGGTGAAGCCTCGCATTGACTTTGTGAAGCACATCCAGCCGATCCTGGAGCAAAACTGCGTGAGCTGCCACAACCCCGAGAAGGACAAAGGCGGCTGGATTTTAAGCAGCAAGAAAGAAGCCTTCGAGACCGGTGACAACGCGCCGAACATCACCGCTTTCGACCTGAAAAGCGCCATCGTTCATCTCACCACCCTGCCTGAAGATGATGATGACCTGATGCCTCCGGCCAAAAGCGGCGGCCCGCTGAAGAAGGAAGAGATCGCCATGCTGAAAGGCTGGGTCGAACAAGGTGCCGTCTGGCCCGAAGGTGTGACCCTGAAAGCCAAAGAAAAAGGCGCAGCTCCGACGAACAATCCAGACACGCTGGAACTGGTGAAGAAGATCCACGCCAAAATCGTGGCCACCTCCCAGGAAAAGGCGGAGGCGGACATGAAGTCTTACGACGCCAAGGTGCCGAAGACAGGTGCCCCCTACTCCATGGTGGCGCTGAAGAGCGGTGAGTTCATGATCGGCAGCCCCGACTCCGAAGCCAATCGTGCCGACGATGAAGGCCCTCAGGTGAAGGTGCAGATCAAACCCTTCTGGATCGGCAAATACGAAGTGACCTGGGATGAATATGAGCCCTTCCAATTGACCGCCGAAGGCCGCAACAAAGACGGCAGCCGCAAGGTGTGGTCCCCGGACGACAAGCCTGAAGACCTCATCTCTCAGCCAACTCCGCCTTATCAGCCGATGGACTTCGGCATGGGGCGCAATGGCTTCCCTGCCATCTGCATGACTCAACATGCGGCTAACAAGTATTGCCAATGGCTGAGCGCCCAGACCGGACACTTCTACCGCCTGCCGACCGAGGCTGAGTGGGAATACGCAGCACGTGCCGGCACCACGACCGCTTACTTCTTCGGTGATGATGCCAAGGATCTCGGTGAGTATGCGTGGTATTTCGAGAATGCGCCTAACTTTCAATACAGTTTAGTGGGCAAGAAGAAGCCTAACCCATGGGGCCTGTATGACATCTACGGCAACGTCTGCGAATGGACGCTGGATCAATACTCCGAAGACACCTACAAAAACTGGGCCGCCAATGCCGCCAAAGGCGTGCTGGGCAATCAGTGGGTGCCCTCGAAGACACCGTATCCTCATGTCGCCCGTGGCGGCACCTATGATGATGATGCCGAGTTCCTGCGCAGCGCCTCCCGCCGTGCCTCTGAGCCCGCTTGGAAGCAGCAGGACCCTCAGCTCCCCAAGAGCATCTGGTATCTGACTGATGCTACCTGGCTGGGCTTCCGCATTGTGCGTCCGTTGGAGATCCCCACCGTGGAAGAAATGTTCGCCGCTTGGAACAACGGCGTCGCTCGTGAGTAAGCCTCTCCTTTGAGCTTTCCTTTGCCATGCGCGGATCTGAAAAGGTCCGCGCATTTTCTTTTTCGATGAATGAAATGCCGCCGGAAGGGTCTAACGCAATATCAACCATGCCTGCTCCAACCTTAATGGATAAAGAGGGTCGTCTTGGCAGCGGCCCTAACCTGCCCCAACCTCCCCCTCAGCCGCCCAGCGAAAAGCAGATTCAAGAGAGCTTTTGTGGCCGTCTTGAAGATCGCACGCTGCTGCAAGGCCCTAACCATCGTCTGACCGAGCTGAAGCTGCTCTACGAGGTCCTGCGAGATTTCATGCGCGGCTTCCGCAGCCTTCATTTCGTCGGCCCCTGCATCACCGTTTTCGGCTCTGCGCGCTTTGAGGAAACGCATCCTTATTATCAGCTCGCCCGCAAGGTGAGCGCCGCCGTTTCACGCCTCGGTTTCACCATCATGACCGGTGGTGGCCCCGGCATCATGGAAGCGGCCAATCGCGGTGCTAAAGATGTGAACGGCCGCAGTGTCGGCTGCAACATTGAGCTGCCTTTCGAGCAGAGCCACAACCCCTACCTCGACCGCTGGGTGACGATGAAATACTTCTTCGTCCGCAAGGTGCTGCTGATGAAATACAGCTATGGTTTCATCATCATGCCCGGCGGCTTCGGCACCCTTGATGAAGCCTTCGAGGCTCTCACCCTCATTCAGACCAAAAAGGTGCGGAACTTCCCCGTCGTCATTATGGGCAGCGAGTTCTGGGGGGAACTCAAAACCATGATCGAAAGCATGGTCGAGAAAGGCACCATCAGCCCTGAAGACCTGGACCTCATCTGCTGGACGGATGATGTGGATGAAGCCGTCCGCCACCTGGAAAACCGCGCCGTGAAGCAATTCGGCCTCACCTGCGAAGTCCCGCCAAAGAGCAGCTCTTGGCTGTGGGAAAAGGGGCTCTGAGCCGCTTTCCCCATCCGCGTCTTCACGCGCTTCAATCGCTCGTGAAGGCCGGGCGATGTCGTGGGATCTGCGCCTTGAAATCGCCCAGGCTATTCCAGTGGGCACGTTCATCGAGATCCACTTCAGCGATGGCCAAGGTGCCCCACTCGGTGGCTTGGGCCAAGACCTCGCCGTAATGGTCGTAGATGCCGGTGATCATCCAATCATTCTTGCGTGCATCCGTGTAGGTGCTGCTGACCAGATAGACATGATTCTCGCAGGCTCGGGCGGCCGCGAGCTTCGGATTGCAGCCCCACACAGGCCAGGCGATGACCTCAGCGCCTTTCAGGGTCAAAGCTCGGGCCACCTCAGGGAAAAACCCATCGTAGCAGATCATCAGCCCCACTTTGCCGAACCGCGTCTCGAAGACGGGATAATCATGACCCGGGGTGATGCCTTCCTCGATCTCACTGCGCGGTAAACTGACCTTGCGATACTTGCCCACGAGCTGTCCCTCCGGTCCGATCAGAGCCGCTGTGTTGTAGATGACCGCTCCATCACGCTCGACCAGACCGGCGACGATGTAGAGATCATGCTTTTGGGCCAGCTTACCAAAGTAGGCCGTGCTCGGCCCAGGAATGGGTTCGGCGCACTCATGCATCTTTTTCCCCGTGCCATAGAACGTCAGCGTCTCCGGTAACACCACGAGGTCAGCTTTCTGTGAAGCGGCTCGGGCAATCAGGTCTGCAAACTGGGGCGGCTTTTCCGCGGGCTCCTTGCCTGCCTTGGGCTGAAGGTGCACCGAGGCTAGCCGAACCTTGCGAGGAGTCGGTGCAGGCACAGCTTGGAAGGTGACATCACTCCAGCGGACCCGCGCCTGCGGAGCCCATTGCAGATAGAGTTCGATCTTCGCCTGCTGCGCGGCCTGCGGAGCGTGCAGGATCTCATCAAAGCATCCCCACTCGCCTTCACCACTGCCGAGATCACGTGGATATTCAGGCTCAGCACGCGGGACGGTGCCCTTGGCATACCCCGCCGGGGCCGGTTTATCCCAGGTCACGGGATGCCCCTCCGCGTTCTGCCAGATCACACGAGCCACCACGCTCCGGCGCGGTTCTGCGACGTTGTCATAGTGACGCCATGCGGTGAAGCGGTAGTGCTGCCCGCCTTGCACCGGCAACGTCTGGGTCCAGCAGCCGATCCACTGCTCGCCAGCTTGAGTCTCGATGAGCCAGCTAGGCCCGTTTTCATGGCCTCCTTGCGGTTCCGCACGATGCTCCGGTGTGACTTCGGGACGTGGAGATTGGAAGGTCCACTCAGGCGCAGCCATCAAAGGCAGCGCCCCGGCCCAAAACAACAAAGCCAAGCATCTCATCATGCCGCACTACTACGTCGCGGCGAGCAGGCATCGTTCAGCCAGGCGTCAGATCCGACTAAACGGACGCGCGGCAGTTATCCAAAAGCGCGTGCAGATAATCGGCAATCTGTTCGAAGGCGGTCTTGGAGTCCGAAGCCGCCAGACAAACGAGCTCATCCCGCGCCTCTTGGAGCATGTTTTGCGCGAAGTTCACCGCTTTCTCGATCGCGCCTTCATAGTCGGCGATTCCAGCCAGGATGGAGGTGTCCATCGGCTCACCTTTGAGCAACATCTTGTTCAGCTTCTGCTTCTGGGCATCGGTGGCATCCATCAGCAGATACAGGATTGGCAGAGTCAGCTTGCCTTTGGCCAAATCGGTGCGCAGGGTCTTGCCCGCTTTCTCTTCGTCACCGACGAGGTCCAGGCAATCATCATAGATCTGATAGACCGTGCCCAGCTTCATGCCGTAGCTGTGCAGCGCCTGCTCGACCTCTGCCGAGACGCCATTGAGCCGAGCCCCGAGACCGGCTGCCGCCGCAAAGAGGGCCGCCGTCTTCATCTCGATCATGCGCAGGTAATCTGGCACGGAGAGATTCAGATCAAAGCGACGCTGGGTCTGAAGGATTTCTCCACTGCAAACGTCGCGCGAGGCCTTGGCAATGGTGCGGCAAACCTGGGTGTCTTCAAACTCCGTGGCCAGTTCCAGAGAATACGCAAAAATGGCATCGCCCAAAAGCACACTCAGAGCGCTCCCCCACTTGGCCGCTGCCGTAGGCAGGCCGCGCCGGGTCGCCGCGCCATCCATGATGTCGTCATGCACGAGGGAGGCGATGTGCACCATCTCCAGGATCACGGAGAGCCGCGTGTGCTCCTCGGTCTTTCCACCTGTCGCCCCACCCGCCAGAATGGCCAAGGCGGGACGGATGCGCTTACCGGCTGCCTGGCAGACGTAGCTGACGTATCCTTCCACCGCAGGGTCAAAAGCACGGGCTTGCTCGCGTATAGCCTTCTCGACGATTTCGAGATCGGCACGAACAAGTTCGAACGGGAAAACAGGTGCGGAAACGCTGACAGGAATCTTTTTCATGAACAGGGCGTGGCGGGATACGCCGGTGCCAAATGCACACTCTCTACGTGGCGCACCCCATCTCCTGAGTCAATTACGTCCTGCATGGAATCTGCGGGAGATATTTCACCCAAGTTATCATTCGTGAATGCGCTGAAAATTGGCGAAAAGCTCCACATCCCTTACGTGAAGCCGATTCAGCGAACTTTGACAGCCCAGAGTCCACCTCGCCGACGACCTATGACGAGGGCGAGCATGCCGAAAATCATGAAAATTCCGCGGCTCGGCTCGGGCACAATGGAGATGCTCAGAATCCCGGTGGTAAACAACGAGTCGGTGTTCCACAACAAACCCTGTGGCAGAGTGGGCAGTTCATACTGAACGGAGGCAGCCGAGACCGAACCGGTCAAACCGGACCAATCGAACAAGCGCCATTGGTCATTGATGGCCCAAGACGTCATCCCGGTGGGGTTGGCCACTCTTAACGTGATGCCTGTCTCTAAAGAAACGGCCCCCTGAATGATCGCCAGATCAGCAGCGGCCGCATTTCCCGAGTTATCGCCTAAACCGGCCCCGGAGAACAAATCAAAGCTGAACACCGAGCCCGTGCTGAGACTCAGCAAGCCCGCCCCAGTGGTCTGAAGGGTGAGCACACTGGCGGAGGTGGCTACACGACCCGGCAGTTCTGTCCCAATCTGCAACGTTGCGGCAGTCAGGCTAATGCTCTGCCCACTCTGGAGTGCAATGCGTCCACTCCCCCCAATCGTCGTGCCCGCCTGGGCTGAGACAGAACCGATGCCAAGCCCAGAACCGGTTGTGTTGGACACCAGCAGCATGCCTGCTTCGACAGTCGTCCCACCGCTATGCGGACTGTCTCCCGTAATGATCCAGGTGCCGGTGCCTTGTTTGACCAAAGCTGTGCCAACACTGCCATTGTTACCCACCGACACGATCTGGTTATCACCCGTATGGGTGCCCCGCAGATACAACGTGCGGGCTGCAGTGAGGTTGGTGCCTGAAGAGGTGATCGGGCTGGTGAATCGGAGTGCGCCCGTGCCGTTGTTTTCCAGGACGACGGCGATGTTCTGCACATTGCTGACGGAATTCGTGATGTCGAGAGGGCGATTGGTCACCGAGTCTGTCGTGCCCACATAGCGGATGCCTGCCAAGATGTAGGGAATGGTAGAACCTCCGGCGCTGCCCATCACGATCGTGCCATTGCTGCTTCCAGTGCCGAAGGAACTCGCCACGCCTTGATCTGCCAGCACCGAGACTTCCGCCATGGCATTGCGGATCAGGGTCTGCCCAGCATAGGTATTCGCGGGGCCCAGAGGCAATACCATTGCGGTGAGCGTGGTCGCATTCGTCGATGTGGACACATCATTTACGGAAAGAGACAGATTGTCTTCGTTCTCTCCAGGTCCACCGAGGAAACCCGTTCGGAAGTTATTGTTGGCCGTTGGATTATCGACTGTCAGGGTGGAGATAACGGTGGCTCCACCGACGATCCGGTTATCCGTGCCACTGCCCATGACCTGGAGCCAATCGACGGAAGTATTGTAAGCCGTGCTGCCCGTGCCCAGGATGATCTTGCCGCTCTTTTCGCCAGAGCCTAACAAGAACTCGGTGCTGCCACTGATGGCCCCGGATTGCAAATGCAAGACGCCCTCCTGCACACGGGTGCCGCCATTGTAGGTATTGACCCCTCTCAAGATCAAGGTGCCTGGTCCGCTCTTGGTCAGTGAAGTGGCAAAGCCCGAAATGCTCGGGATGGCGGAGGTGATCACCAGAGGTGCCGCCGTGTTGTTTTGAATGATGGGTAAATCATTGTTCACCCCGACCTCGGGGGTTTTGAGAGTGCTGACGGAGATCGTTTGAGTGAAGTTACCCACCGTGCTGGAGACGAGGATGCCGCCCACAGTCAACACCCGCCCCGTCGTATCTTGCGTGATCAACGTATCCAGAGCTTGCGCGAAACGGAGGCTGGTAATCGTCGTATTCGCGCCAAGCGTCGTGGTGCCAACCCCGGCAGAGATATCGGCATTGCCGACTAACGTCGTCGCATCGGAGGCCGTATATCCACCTGTTGTCAGGGAGGACAGTTTCACGATGTTTCTCACTCCACCAAGGGCCGAATCCGTGCCGAGCCATTCATCGCCGGTCGTCGGATTGATCGACCACATGAAAGGCGCATTCACACTGGAGAGCAGGATCGAGTTATCCGCTCCACCGGTCGTGTTCAGACTTCCCGTGGTAGGCATCGTGACCCCCATGATACCGCCCGTATTACGGGTGAAGCTGCCAAAGCTGAGATCCACACGGCTAGCACCATTCTGGGCCACCGTGAGGTAACTGGTGCCGCCCAAAAGCCCAGTCGTTCCAGATGAGGTCACAGCACCAAAAGCCTGGCTTGTATTGGCCCCGCTTTTGCCCGTGATGAGAATCGTGCCACCCGTAATCGTCAGCGGACCTGCATCCGTGATGCCATTGTAGAGGATGTTCGTCGCATTGCTTGGGCTGGAGCTTTGACTGAAGTCCAAATGCAGCGTCCCTGCATAAAGAGTCGTCGTGGTATTGCTCACCGAGGTGGCCAGGGCCAACGTTCCGTTCCCCTCTTTCTGGAACGTAAAAACGCCTGTGCTGGTGCGCGTGACGGGATCTAGCACGTCGATATTACCCGCCCCGCCGAAGACCAGAATACGGGTGCTGGTGGCAGCGTGCTGGATAGAAGCTCCACTGGCCGTGTCAAAGGTGAGCTTGCCACTGTCGGAATGAACTCGAATCGTCGTCGCACTGCCCAGGGACATGAGGCCGCTTATCTTATTGTCTCCGCTGATGTTGCGGATGCCACCGGCGTTGTTGATACCGGTGCTCGTATTCGTGATGGCTTCCGCCACGGTAATGCCGCCCACCAATTCCAAAGCTGCGCCGATGGAGATCGTCGTGGCTCCAGCCGTGGTCCCGAGCGCATTGGCATGACCGACCCGCAATACGCCGGCGCTAATGGTCGTCGCCCCAGTGTAGTTATTGTCACCGGTCAGGAGCAGCATGCCATTACCCGTCTTGGTCAAGATACCCGAACCGATGCCAAGCCGACCGCTGATCGTCGTATTTCCCGCACCACCGACCGTCAGGTTAAAGCTACCGGTGATCGCATTCGTCGCGGCAGCCGCTTGAATCGTCAGCGTATCTGCATCCACGATGATGCTAGAAGGAGCTAACAACGTGGTCAGCCCCGTCAGCGTGTTGTTCCCCGACAAGCTACGGATACCTCCATCTAAAACCGTCGGAAGCCCAAGGCTGGAGAGATTCATCGCTCGCGCAAAGGTGATCCCGCCGGATAGACGCAGGGATGCCGAATCCATGACCGTAACGGTTCCCGATGTGCCGAGAGCATTGCCATTACGGATTTCCAAAGCTCCTGAAGCGAGGGTAGCCCCACCGGTTTGGGTGCCAGCCGCCGTTAAGACGGTCGTCGAATTCGGGGCTCCATTGACCAAGACAGTCACGGCACCATTCCCGGCATTGTTTGTGATGCCTGAATGAATCGTCAGAACCGACGTCGCTGAATTGTTGGTTAGGATCAATTGCGTGGCTCCGGTGGCAGCCCCTCCGGAAGAGAGAAAACTGGACACCCCAGATTCCCCAATGGTCAAACTCTGAGCGTCCGAGGTCATCTGGACACCCCCATTGGCTCCTAGACGTAAGGTGCTGCCACTGGCTAAAGTCACCCGCCTGCTGATCAGTGGATCTGCCATTGTCAGAGTGCCCAGATAGGACAGCGTGCCGGAGGGGGCCACATCCCCTACCGAGTCAGAACCCACCGTGAGATGGTTGCTGGCATCACTGCTGGGAGCTAGCCCTGTCTGAAATGCTGTTGTCCCAGTAAAGTGGGTCAACGTCCCGCTCTGCACCTGAGCCCAAGTCATGCGTCCATCGGCCGCTTTAAAGGTGGCCCAGGCTCCCAGAAATCCATCAGCAGTCGTCGTCGTGATGCTGCCTTGCTGAGGAGCACTCAGAGCTAGCATGCCCGTCGTGGTTCGACTGATGCTACCGAGGGTCAGATTCATCGTGCCTCCAGCACCGGACACCACGTCAATGGCCGAGCGTGTCCCTTGAACACTCACGTTACCAAAGCTTTGAGAGTTGATCTCCCCTGCCTTGCCATTCACGATCAAAACTGAGCTTCCCAACGTGCTGCCGAGCAAATCCAGCCCCCCAGGAGTGGCCACACCATGGTAGAGAATGTTCTCCTGCGGGGCACCCGTGCCGGCAAAGTCCAAGATCGTGATGCCGCCGGTATTGCCTGAAGTCGCCCGCCCTAACACCGTCTTACCGCTATAGGTATTGGCCGCCGTCAGCGTCAGCGTTCCATTGGACTTGGTCAGCGAAAATCGGTGGAAGTTATACCCTGCGCCATTGTCCGTGATGGGTGCATTGATCAGCAGACCCGTGTTTGTCGAGTGCATGAAGACCCCCATATCCCCCGTCATGGTGATGCCTCCCGAGAGAGTCACATTGCTACCCGTGACGCGGATCGCCCCATAGGTGTTGGCATAACCTGAAGCGCTGATCGGCATGGCGAAATCCACATTGCTCGGCCCAAGCGTCAGGGTGCCATTCGTCTGCACAGTGATCGAACTGACATTGGAAACAGTGCCCAGGGCTGTGATGCCCGCATAAACATAGCTTCCAATCGTCAATGTCCCCGTAAGGTTGGGATTGGAGGCCATATTCAGGTTGATGAACTGCGTGACCGCCCCGCTACCCGCCGTCTTCTGCAGCGTCAGGTTACTGCCCTGCAAAACCAAGTTACTCCCCAAAGCGACAAACTGCGATCCCCCCGAGGAAAAGTCGGCGAGTTGGATCAGACCACCATCGCCAAAATTCAGCACCGTGCCCGCCGCCGCGCCATTCAGGCTATATTGAGTCCCAGAGACGGGGGTCGTTGTCCCCAGAGGCAGAAAGGTGAGCCCTTTCAGATTCATGGATGAGGCAATCGTAATGACGCTCGGGTTGACCGGAGAAGTGCTGCCGAATTGAGCCGTCTCCAAACCCGTGTTGGCCCAGGTCGTATTGGCCCCCAAAGCATCAATCCAGTTCGACGTCGCCCCGACGCCTGTATTCCAGGTTCCAGAGCCATTCTGAATGCCGCTGGCAGCACCGGTGCCCGGCGTTTTATCCCAAGTCAGCACCTGGGCGTGAAGAACGGAAGGCAAAAACAAAAAGGCCTGAAGGGCCATCCAAAGACTGAATCTGGATGAAGATTGCTTCGTGGGAGTTCTGAGACAGGAAGCGAGTGGAGGATGTTTCATGGGGCACGATGCCTCCCTGAAGCCAGGCTGTGGACATCCTCCGGCAGTGAAGCCGGTTTCCAAAACAAGCGTCCGGGGGGTTACAACCGATTAAGCACCGCTCATGCCAGAGCCTTGAAAGCCAACCGCATTGAGCACAATAATACGGGATATCGTTTTCCAAAGATATGGTTAGGCCTTCACCTCTTTTCGTGCAAAATGACCCTTCTTTACAGCCCCACTCGTGACGGCATTCAAGCCACCACCCCACCTACGCCTTAGGTGAACTTATCCACAGGCTAGATCGTGGATAAGTGTCCCCAAAGAGCGCAGCTTCGTGTTCATCGGTAAAGATCCCATCCTTCCCGCCGCTCATTCAGTCCCATTGGAGCAGTCGTTTAGCCTCACGCAGGAGGAAGCCTGCATCCGTAAACGGCTCCCAACTGACATCCCACCAGCGCACCTTGCCGTGCGCATCCACCAAGACGGCGGCGTGCAGGGGTTCCTGCTCAAAATCATCGTAAGCTTTGAAGCTTTTAAACATGGTTAGGCCGGGATCACAGAAGAGCGAGAAAGGCGGCAGCTTCTTATCCGGCATTTGCTCGGTGATGCGCCCCGCCAAGGACATGGGCTCCAGGGTAATGGCGGCCAGTTCGATCCCGGCTTTCCGATAGCTCGGCGCTTCTTTGGCAAACGCCTTGATCTGCTGCATGCAATGACCGCAAGCACTGCCCAGATAAAAGAGGAGCAGATGCGGTTTCCCGTGGAAATGCTCCGCCGTCACAGGCTGGCCCTCCAGGGTCAACGCCTCCCAGGTGGGAACCTGGGGGGGCTGCCAATGGATAGGACCTAAGGTATCCAGGGCGGGGCGCTGACCACTGTCTTGACGCACGGGCGCTGGAGCACGCCAGTCCCCCTTCACCCCCAGTTGCTTGGCCAGGGCATCCATCCGTTGGCTCACAGGTAAATGACGATCCATGGCAAAGGCCAGCTTGCCTGCCTTCTCCAGATCTTGCTTGGCTTCAGCTTTCTTATCGAGAGCCATCTTCAGTTCGACCTTGGCCAACTGAGCTGCCAGATCTTCGGGCCAATCTTTTAACAAGGCTTCAGCCTTCGCTTTCTGGCCGAGCTTCAACCAAAGTGAAGCCGCCAGCGGTTTAGAAATATCCTTCTGCACCGCCTCGACGATGGCTGCGGCATCACGCCGTGGCAGCAGCACCGCATGGCAAGCCTGCAAGGTTTTGAGAGCTTCCGCCGCCGGGCCTTCATCAGGCTTGTCTGGCTTCTTGTTGTCCTTCGACTTTTCTTGCTCCCTATCCTTCGCCTTATCTTTCTCCTTGGCCGCCTTGGCATCCGCTTCACGTCGCTTTTTCAGCGCGGTTTGATTGAGCGTTTGCAGTTGATTCAGCGTCGCCTCCAGAGCGTTGACCTCATCCTGTGCATAGAAGGCCAAACCACGAGCTTTCAAGCGTGCCGTCTCCGCATCCGCTGCGTCGGCCATGGGCCTGACCCATGGGCCATTCGTCACGCTCAAGACCTCCTCCCATATCTCCCAGGTTTGCAGGGTCTCCAGCAGGCGAATGACTCCATAACGAGCGCTCCCCTTCTCCAGCGTGTTGTATTGCGGATGTCGGGGATTCTTGATCAAACTTTTGGCTAGGCCAATGGCATCCTGAGCACGCCCCAGTTCATTGAAGGTGCGCACCAGCCACTCTTCATTGTGGGCGTAGTTGTGGATCTGGTCTGGGAGAATCCAGCTTCGCGTCATGGAGGCATGATCCACCCGTGTGCTGGCTTCCTGTTGCCAGGCGGCATCGTCATAGCGTTTGAGTTTGGAAAAGGTGTGCCCGGGCATGTGCCACATGTGAGCGATGCCTGGGGCGGCTTGACCATTGCTCGCCGCAGACTTCAGAGCACGAATCGGCTTGCTGCCATCCCACAGGTGAATGCGGTAATGATGCGCCGGATGCTCGGGATTGACCGCGAAGACCTGGTCCAGCAAGGCATCCACCGCCTGGGGACTGGAGATCGGGGCTTGGTCCTTGGCATGCCAGATCTTCCAGGCCAGAAAAGCCTTCGCCTCCACATCCTCCGGGTAGTCTTGAACGATGGTTTCCAGATCTCGGATGAAATCGAGCGCGCGCTGTTTTTTATCGCGCTTGTCGTCGTTGTAAAAGGTCTCCAGCGTGGTGATCCACAGCTTCTCCTCGGCACCGGCTTTCGCCTTCAAAGCCACCGCTTCCTTGACAAATTCACGCGCCCGTTTGTCATTGTTCACGTTGGCCATGGCCATGCCCCAGTAAGCCATCGCACAATCCTGATCGAGCACCGCCACCTGCCGAAAGGAACGCTCCGCTTCATAATACAAGAAGCCATGAAGCTGCCCGACACCTTGATTGAAAAAGGCCTGGGCTTCTTGGCTCGTCGTCGTCACCGGAAAGCTCACCTTGCCCGTGCCGGGAATCAGCACTGCGGCTTGGCGTGGACCTTCATTGAAGGCTTCACCATGGGCTGAATGGCCGGGTAAGGGCTCAGCGGCATGGCTCGCAGCAAGAGACAGGAAAAGGGACGCGACTAACAGACGGTTGGACATAGGCGACAGGAGACTATCAACGTCGCCACGCTGCCCATTCCTTCCCTACCCTTCTAGAATCAGACCTTCCGCCAGCGCTTGGCTTTGAACTCATGCCGGGGCAGGCTGCCCGGTTCCGCGAGCCGCACCGGGATGCGCATGGAGAAGGTATCTCGCAGCTTGGACTCGATCTGCTTGAGCAGGCTCTTGGACACATTCCCCGGCACCTCGATCAGGAGTTCGATTTCATCCATGGCATCCACCTTGCGCTGCTCCACCATGAACTCTTCCACGTCGCTGAACTGCCGCACCACGGCCTCGATGGCACTCGGATAAATGTTCACCCCACGCAGCACCACCATGTCATCCACGCGGCCCAGCACACCGCCTTCCAGAGTGAGGCGGCCTGCATGCATCACCTTCTTCACCCAGTCTCCGGTGCGGTAGCGCAGCAGAGGCCCCGCCGTGCGCACCAGTGTGGTCAGCACCAGCTCACCCTGCTGCCCGTCCTCCACTTCCACACCTGTTTCAGGGTCCACCACCTCAGCCAGATAAGCTTCTTCGATCACCGTCAGGCGGCCGGGGGTCTCGGTGGCTTCATAGCTCACGGGGCCCACCTCGGTCATGCCATGGTGGTCATAGACACGGGCATTCCAGAGTGCCTCGATCCGGCTGCGCACCTCGGGGATGCTGCCGCCGGGCTCTCCTGCCACGATCACCTTCTTCACCGCTAGAGACTCCAGGCTCACCCCGCTACCCGGCCCGATCAGCTCGCCCAGACGCAGCGCATAGGTCGGCGTGCAACACAGCACCGTCGCCCCATAGCGGGCCATCATCTCCAGGCGAGCTTGGCTGGAAAGCCCTCCGCTTGGCAAAGTCAGGTAATGACCGTTGGCGGCTTCATAAGCGGTCCAGAACCCCAGGAACGGGCCGAAGGAGAAGGCGAAGTAAATCCTGTCCTGCCCCTTCACCAGATCCGCCGCCTCATACACGCGACGCCAGCACGCCAGCATAGCCTCCCAACTCTCCGGCGTATCCAGCCAAGCCACGGGCTGGCCACTGCTGGTGCCGCTGGTCTGGCAAAAGCGCGTGTAAGCCGTGAGCGGCTGCGTCAGATGCGTGCCAAAGGGCGGATGCTCCAGACGATCGGCCAGCAGTTCCTGCTTCTCCGTGAAGGGCATCTTCTGGATGAAATCTTCCACGCCATTCACCGACGACGGTTGCAGCCCTGCGGCGCGGAATTTGCGAGCATAAAAGCCGTCTGCCTCCAGCAGCATCAGCAATAGCCCACGCAGCTTGCGCCACTGCCCCGTGCGCAAGCGGCCACGATCAATCGAAGAACATTCATCAGCCACAGGGAAGCCTTGTCGAGCCGAGGGAGCCGGTCAAATAGAGATGCACCCCGCCCTCTCCACCGGAGCGGTTTTCGCCCATGTCTGCTAGACCTCCCGGCATCGGCCAGATTCTTTGCCACGACGACCTGAATTTCCTCATCGCACCTCCGCCAAGCCGCGCACCGAGCCCACGGGACCGGCATCATCGCCGAGCTTGGCGAGAGCCAAGGGCACCCGATGACCACCGGGACGCCATTCATAGTCCGCAAGCTTTTCCGCCAAAGGTTTCAGGAGACGATCCCCTGCTCCGGTGGCGATGCCGCCGCCCAGGATGATCAGTTCTGGGTCCAGCACATTGATCAGGCTCGCCAAGGCACCGGCCAGATGCTTCACCGACTCCAGCCACACGGCCTCAGCGTGGGCATCTCCCGCCGTCAGCGCCTCCAGCAGCACATGGGTATTGGCATAGCGCCCTTCCCCTCGTTGTTGGATCGTCTTGTTGCCAATGGCTACCTCCAGGCTCCCGGGCGTGCCGTAGAGATCCAGGGGGGCATGCACATCCGTGGAAAGATGCCCCAGGTGCCCGGCTCGACCGATGGCTCCCTTGAGCAAACGACCACCGCTAAAGATCGCGCCGCCGACACCGGTGCCGAGGGTGACCATGAAGACATCCTGACAGCCCTTGGCGGCCCCGGTCCAAACCTCCCCTAGCAGGGCCGCGTGGGCATCGTTGAGCACATGAACCGACCGTTGCAGAAAGTGGCTCCAATCGAACTTCTCCAGACCATGCATGCGGCCCGGCATCCACTCGATGCAGCGCCCATCCGGCCGAGCCAAACCCGGTGCGGAGAGCCCTACTGGTAGTCTTTCCCCACCGGCCAAGGTTTCAAACTCCAGCACCAGCTCTCGCACACTGAGGGCAAAACGAGGAACATCCTCCACCCACTCTCCATCCAAGGTCGGTCGGCTGCGGCTGGCCTGCACCAAACCCGTTTCACGATCCATGAGCACCGCCTTGATATTCGTGCCACCGAGGTCAATTCCAATCGCCAAACTCATGCGCTGCGGCCCTCCGATACAGTCCATCCGCCATCCACGGCGAGCACTTGCCCCGTGATGAACTTCGCCGCCCGCGAGAGCAGAAAAAGCGCGGCTCCATCCACATCCTCCGGCACGCCGATGCGCCCGCCCTCCAAGGGTTGTTTGGCCTGCACAAAACTCATGATCGCCTCATCCCCTGCCGCGCGTTTGGACATGGGCGTCTCCACGAGCGCCGGAGCAATGACGTTCACCCGGATGTTTTGCGGAGCATAGTAGCTGGCGATGGATTTGCTGAATCCGAGAATGCCCGCCTTCGCCGCCGCATAGGCGTGACTGGCAAAGAACTCCGGCGAGGGTGACCACCCCAGCACGCTGCCCATGTTCAGGATGCAACCACCGTGACGCTGTTTCATCAACTGTTTCACCGCAGCGCGATTCGATGCCATCACCGAGGTGAGGTTCAGGTCTAACGTATAACGCAACCCCTCATCGGTGATCTCATGCAGCGGCCCATCCCCACGCGAGCGACCACTGCCCCCCGCCACATGATACAAGGCATCCAAACGACCAAAGGACTCCACCGCCAGAGTCACCGCTCGCTCAGCCGTCGCTGGGTCACTGGCATCTGCCGCAAAACCGCGAGCCCGCTTCCCCAGTACGTCTAACGCCGCCTGTACATTGGTTTCACTCCGGCTTGTCACCACCACGCAAGCCCCCTGCTCCACGAGCGCCTGGGCCGCAGACAGCCCCAAGCCCGTGGTGCCGCCCATGATCAGGACCACCAACCCCTCAACATCATAACGCACACTCATGTACCCTCAGTATCCAGGCTTGAAGCCTTAGGACAATCCTAAACTGTGCGCCCCTCCCTCTAAGGCGGGATGGGACAAGTGATGCGAGCACTCTTGCCCGCAATCCAACCTCGAGGGGGGTCCCCCCGGAGAAAGGTTCGTCATTTGGCCTTCCTTGCGGCCAAAAGTGGCCGCATCACTCTTCAAGCCAAAATCTCCTTCACCACATGGCCGTGCACATCCGTGAGGCGGAAGTCGCGGCCAGCGTGCCGGAAGGTGAGTCGCTCGTGATCCAGGCCTAACAAGTGGAGAACGGTGGCATGCAGGTCGTGCATGTGGACTTTCCCATCCACAGCTTGGAAACCGATTTCATCCGTAGCTCCGTGGGCGAAACCCGCCTTCACCCCGCCACCCGCCAGCCAAACAGTGAATCCGGCGGGGTTATGATCTCGCCCAGTGCCATTGCGCTCCGCATACGGGGTGCGACCAAACTCACCGCCCCACCAAACGATGGTGTCTTCCAGCAAGCCCCGCTGTTTAAGATCTTCCAGCAGACCAGCGATGGGTTTATCCACAGCAGCGGCGTGATCACCATGCTTGGGCAGATTGCTGTGCTGATCCCAGGCCGGGTTGTTAGAGTTGTCGCCGTAGTTGACCTGGATGTAACGCACCCCTTGCTCCGCTAATCGACGCGCCATGAGGCACTGCCGCCCGAAGTTATCGGTGACTTTCTCCCCAATGCCATAGAGCTGGAGAGTGGACTCGGATTCTTGAGCCAAATCCAAGGCATCCGGGGCATTGTTCTGCATGCGCCAAGCCAATTCATAACTTTGGATCACGGCCTCGATCTCGGTGTCCCCAGGGCGCATCTGTTGAGCATGAAGAGCGCCTAACAATTCATACTGTCGCCGCTGCTGCTCGGGTGTCCATGCTGTGTTGACGATGTTTTTGATCTTGGCCTCCTGGCTGGGCAGACCACTGCGCCCGAGCGGGGTGCCCTGATAGCGAGCTGGTAGAAAGGCATTGCCGTAATTCCGTGGGCCGCCATTGCCTAGGCTGGGGCTGATGGTTACAAAGCCTGGCAGGTTTTCATTCTCAGAACCGAGTCCATACATGACCCAAGCTCCCATGCTGGGACGGATGAAGCTGGTGGTGCCTGTATGGAGAAACAAGGTCGCCGGGCCATGTGCAACACCTTCCGTATGCATGCCATGGAGGAAGCAGAGATCATCCACATGGCGATTGATGTGCGGAAAGAGATTGGAGGCCCAGCGTCCGCTTTCGCCTTGCTGGGCAAATTCCCACAGGGGTTTCTTCAGTCGTTGGGGTGAGCCCTTGCCCGTTTTTGCGACCGTGCGAGGATCGGCAATATCAATGATCTTTTGATCGTCCTTCAGCAGTCGCGGTTTGTAGTCATAAGAATCCACGTGACTGACCCCACCCTGCATGAAAAGAAAGATCACGCGCTTGGCTTTGGGCACATGATGCGGCTGAAATCCCACGCCGCCCGCAGCCCATGCCTGCCTCTGAGCCAAAGCAGATGCGGCAAGATACCCGAAACCACAGCCCGTGGTCTGAAGAAAGGAGCGTCGGGAAGGGAGCATAGGCTTAGAACGTGGGTGCCAGGGGATTTTTTACCAAAAGCCAGCTCCCGCCGTCAATGTCCTAGGGTGAGGACAGGAAAAAGCGCCGTTTCCGAAGCAGCCTCAGGCGTTTCCATACAACGGGGACTCCTGAAGAGGAAAATTCCAGTCTCGACAAAGGCCAGGGATCGCTTTTTGATCGTTGTATTCCTGCCATGATCTCCCTCTGCCCGCTTGTCCGTCTGAACTGTGCTTTGTTACTGGTCGGAAGCCTTCTCAGCAGTTGCTCCTCTCAGCCCACACCTCCAGCTGCAGGCAGTGCGCCCATCGTAAAGCGCGACAAAGCCTTCTGGAATGGCGATCAAGTGGCAGGCAGTCCACGCATCGTGATTGATCTCTCCGCTCAGCGTATCCGCTATTACAAAGGCGGGCAGCTCGTGGGGCTGTCTCCGATTTCCTCTGGCCGAGAAAGCCACTCCACTGTGACAGGGGTTTTTCGCATCACTGAAAAGGACCGTTATCATCGCTCCTCCCTCTATGGAGCCTATGTGGATGAGGCGGACAACGTGGTGATGGAAGATGTGGACGTGCGCACGGACATCCGCCCACCCGGCACTCGTTTTCTGGGAGCCAAGATGCACTATTTCATGCGGGTCACTGGAGCCATTGGCATGCATGAAGGCTACCTGCCGGGCTATCCCGCCTCGCACGGCTGCATCCGTCTGCCCACTCACATGGCAGCGGCGTTTTATCATGCCACCCCTCACGGCACACCAGTCGAGATCGTGGGTGATGCCTCCGTGGCGGCCTATGAGCCCCCAGAGGCCACCCCTTCTACACCTCACCAACAGGCGAAGAAGAAGAGCTACAAGCCCACGAAAAAGCGCCCGGTGCCACCAGGAACGACGCTGTATCTGTGATCATTTAAACAGAGGCTCAAACAAAGGCTTGAGGAAAAGCGCCCCTGTAACCGAGAGGTGGTGAGAATCGATGTAAAGTGAGTGCCCCCCATGCTCGACACGGCTGCGTCCCTTCGCACCAGTGAGAAGTTCCATGGGTTCAACCACATGAGCTCCCGCCGTTTTTAAGCGAGGTATCAAGGATTGCATCACCTTATTGGCCACGTGATACTCTTCCATGCTCGTGCTCATGGCGACGGCATCGCTAGGCCAGAGGCCACCGAGAGCTAATGCCTTAGGAACATCGTAAGGTTGAGTTGGCACGTCCAGGACCACCCAGACTTGGGGACCGGCCTCCTTCAATCGTTGCACCGTCTGCACCAATGCATTTTCAAACCTCACTGAGTCCTTGCCTGAACATTCCATCCAGTACGCCGCTAGAATGACATGAGAGGCTTGGGTTTGTTTCAGCCTGGCCAGCACAGCTTCTGCCAGCAATTCCGTCCGCTCATTCAAACCATGACGGCTGCGGCGGTAGAAGCCAAACGTGGGAGAGGTGGCACTGTAAATCGCCATTTCCCCTGCGACCTGATTTTCCTCACACAAACGATCTAAAACCGGCATCAAACTGCGTGCATGGCTATCCCCCCAGAGCATGAGGCGGACGGGTCTGCCCTCAGCACCAAACTGGGGAAACTCACCCTTCTGAGCAGCCTCCAGACCCGTCCAACTCGCCGTTAGGTCTCGATCATCACGACCACGCGCATAGTTCAAAGCCGATTCTGGAATTCGCTCAGGAAGCCCCTGTCCACGCACCAGCCAGACACCAATCATCAAGGAGGTCATGATGGATCCCAGCCCCAAACCAAACACCATTCTCCGAGAGGTGATGAGGCCTTTCTTCCGAAACGGAGTCTCAACCCACTTCCATGAAGCCCAAGCCAACAGCATTGCCGCAACCACAAGTGCTGCACGCACACCGACAGCCAATCCCTCCTTCGAAACATTGAGGTAATGAGCCAACGCCAGAAGGGGCCAATGCCACAGATAGAGGGAATAGGAAATCAGTCCGATACCCACCAAAGGTCGCCAGGTGAACAAACGCCATGTCCAGGAGCGATCTCCTTGTGGCACATTCTCCCCCGGAGCGTGTGCCCAGATTAAACCCGCGGCCCCCAGGCATGGGAGAAGGGCTGCAAGCCCTGGAAAGGGGGTCTCATCCTCGTAGGCCAGCCCCGCAACGAAGATCATCACAAACGAAAGGCTGCCTATCCAATGCCTGATGCGCTTTGTTCGCGGCAGCCATGTCTGAGGGAGGCCTGCTAAAACCGAACCCGTTAACAGCTCCCAAGCTCGAGGGGGTAGCCAATAAAAAGCTGTATTGGCATCTCGATAAACACACACAACGCTCGCCACAAAACTCACCCCCCAAAGCCAAGCTAAGCCCCTAACCAAAGTGCGGCGTGTGGTGCTCATCCCACGACGCCTCTTCAGCCAAGCATGCCCTAATATGAGAACAATTGGAAGAATCACATAAAACTGCTCTTCCACAGCCAGCGACCACAGATGAAGAAGAGGCTTTTCCTCGGAAGCTGAAGAGAAATACCCAGAGTCCTTCCAAAAATAGAGATTCGCGCAGAAAAGCGCCTGAGCGATCACCGATTCCCCCAAGGACGAGAACGCATCCGGCATCAGGAGGAAGTAACCAGCCCCGACTGTCACCAACAGCATCACCAATAAGGCCGGAGCGATGCGGCGGAGTCGCCTTTCCCAAAAACTCACCAAGTCAATGCCCCCCCGATCCAGCTCTTTAAACAGCAAACCTGTGATCAAATAACCTGAGATCACGAAAAATAAGTCCACCCCTGTGTAGCCACCATTAAAACCAAAGTCGGCATGGAACAGAACCACCATCATCACGGCCACGCCGCGCAGGCCATCAATGTCAGGCCGATATGATGAAGATGATGGAAGACTCATTGAACTGGATGCTAGGAGGCGGTGAATCTGAGACTCTCAGTCACTCATTCATTGTCACGCATCGCCCGATCGTCAAAGCGAAGCTGCATCCGCCAGTATGCCCATTCAGTGGCAGACCCGTTCATCCCACAGCCGATCCCGGCTGATGCGCCGATTACGCCATAGCCACTCATCTCCAGTTCGAGTCCAGTGAGACCGAGATCGGACTGGTCAGCGAACCACTCGACAAACTCATGGCGGGTCAGGAAGAAGGATGTTTTCTCTGGCTTGTCACCCGGAGCAAACACGTCATAGTGTTCGAATGACCCGCACTGAAGCCTACCTAGCCTTGAACCTGATCCCCCAGGTAGGTCCGGTGCGTATCCGGCGCTTGATTCAGGCTCTGGGATCTCCTGAGAGCGTGCTATCGGCTTCCGTATCGGATCTGCTCCGGGTGGAGGGCATCGGTTCAGCTCAAGCCGAGGCCATTCATCAGTGGGACCGGGAAGGCCACCTGGAGAAGGAACTCCAGAAAGTCCGACAGCGGGGTCTGACCTTACTGACTCAAGAGGATGATCTTTATCCTCCTCTGCTCAAACAGGTGCATGATGCACCGGTGCTACTCTATGTCTGGGGAGAGCTCCAGAAACGGGATCACCATGCCATCGGTGTCGTCGGCAGCCGTCATGCCACGATCTATGGCATGAATGCGACCAAAAAACTGAGCTTTCAGATCGCCTACACGGGCTACACGGTGATCAGCGGGCTCGCACGAGGCATTGATACCGCTGCCCACGAAGCAGCCTTGGCGGCCAAGGGGCGCACCGTCGCGGTGATCGGTTCTGGCATCGGCAGGCTATATCCGCCTGAGAACAAGGCCCTGGCTGAACGCATCGCCCAGCAGGGTGCCGTCATCAGTGAGTATCCGGTGGACCGGCCTGCTGACCGCCAGACTTTTCCGTATCGCAATCGTGTGGTGGCAGGCTGGGGCAGTGGCTTACTCGTCGTCGAAGCCCCAGTCAAAAGCGGTTCTCTCATCACCGCCCAGCAGGCAGCGGAACAAGGCCGCACGGTCTATGCCGTGCCGGGGCCGATTGATAAACCCACCTCATCAGGCTGCAATCGCCTCATTCAACAGGGGGCGAAGCTGGTGATGGATGGGGCAGACATTCTCGACGACCTGATGGTGCTCTTTCCTACCGCACCCACGGCCCCGAAAGTCGAGCCGCCACCTCCTGCCGTGACCTTGACGCTGGATGAACAAATCCTCTTCAATGCCTTAACCTCGGACGAACTTCACATCGACGAGTTGACCTCCCGCTCTGGGCTGGCCCCTGGCACAGTGAACGTCAATCTGATGCGCCTGGAGATGAAACGCCTCATCCGCGCCCTCCCCGGGCGGCGATATGTGCGCGTAAATTGAGTCTGACCGAGGCTGTTGATTCCAAGGGCCTTGCCGATGCGTATCTCATAGGCTAATCATCGCGCCCCCTTTCTCGTTTCCTGACATTTAACCTTTATGCGCATCCTTCATCTCACGCCCGGAACCGGCAACTTTCACTGCGGAAGTTGCCTGCGAGACAATGCGCTTATCAAAGCGCTACGCGCTCGGGGACACGATGCCTTGATGGCCCCGCTTTACCTGCCCCTCGTCACCGACCGCGAGGTGGCAAATCCCGAGATCGGCATCCGGGTCGGCGGCATTTCGCTTTATCTTCAACAGAAGCTTCCCTGGTTCCGCTATGTGCCGCGTGCCGTGCATCGCTGGTTGGACAAACCGGAGCGCCTGCGCTTTGCCGCCAAGTTCATGGGGATGACCAGCGCCAAAGACCTGGGGGAAATGGCCCTGGGTGCCTTGGAGGGAGAATCGGGTCGTCAATGGCCTGAGTGGCAGCGTTTGATCGAGTGGATCCGCACTGAAGGAAAGCCCGATGTGGTCTCGCTCTCCAACAGCCTGCTTATGGGCCTTTGCCCCACGATTGAGCGTGACTTGGGCATCCCTGTGGTGGTTTCCCTGCAAGGAGAGGATTCCTTCCTCGACACCCTCATTGATCCCTATCGCGAGCAATGCTGGGCCGCCATGCGTAGCAATGCTCAACATGTCTCTCAGTTCGTTGCTCCCAGCCGCTTCTACGCTCAGGTCATGCAGGAAAAGCTGGGGGTCAGCGCGGATAAAATTTCGGTGGTTTACAATGGCCTGGATGCCAATTCCTTCGGCGTCGCTGATCCAGATCCAAACTGGCCGGTGATCGGCTATTTCGCGCGCATGATCCATGGTAAAGGCCTCACGACCCTTGTGGATGCCTTCATCGAGCTCTGCCGCCGCGGCAGCGTGCCACGGGTGAAGCTGAAGATCGGGGGAGCGAAAACCGCCGGAGACGAGAAGTATGTGAATGAACTCCAGAAAAAGCTGCGTGATGCCGGTCTGGAAAAACGGGTGGAATGGCATCCCAATGTCAACTTCTCAGATAAGGTGAAGTTCTTCCGCAATCTCACGGTGATGTCCGTGCCAGCTACCTACGGAGAGGCCTTTGGTCTTTACATCCTGGAAGCCATGGCCAGCGGCGTGCCTGTGGTGCAGCCTGAGCATGGAGCCTTCCCCGAACTCATCGCTGCCTCCGGTGGCGGGGTGACCTGCACGCCCGATGATCCAAAGGCGCTCGCGGACGCACTGGCCACCTTGCTGCAAGATGATCATCAACGCGAACAACTGACCAACCGTGGCCTTGCTGGAGTGCGCAATGAATTCAGTGCTGCCCGCATGGCCGAGCGTTTCGACGCTGTGTTGGCTCAGGTCCGGCCTTCTTAAGCTTTCTTTCGCAAGCGATTCCAAAACAAGCGCGGTTCACGCGTTGCCACATGTGCTGGGCAAGCTATGCTGCGCGCTATGAAGTCGCCCCTGCTCCAGTGTCTGCTGCTTGGCCTCACTCTTCTGATCAGCCTCCAGAGCCCTGCTGTAGGAGCCGAAGCTGAGAGTTACAAGGGCAAGGTCGTCGTCATCCCCGTCGGTGAGGAAGACCTCATTGCGCGGGCTCGATTTGAATTCATGTCCCGCACGCTCGAACGTTGCAGCCAGGAAGGAGCCGAAGCGGTGATCTTCGATCTCGATACTCCTGGAGGGCTGCTATGGGACACGGTGGATCTCATGATGAACGATCTGCAAAAGCTCAAGCCACGCAGCTTTGCCTTCGTCAACAAACGTGCACTCTCCGCGGGGGCCATGATCGCCGTCGCCACCGATGGCATCTACATGGCCCCAACCAGCACCGCCGGTGCGGCAACCCCGATCTATGGAAACGCTCAGGAAATGGGCGAAGCCGAGCGAGCCAAGATGAACTCCGCCACCATGGGCATGGCCCGCGCTGTCGCCAAACGGAAAGGCCATGATCCGCGTGTCATCGAAGCCATGATTGACATGAGTCGCGAACTGAAGGTGGGGGACTTGGAATTGGATACCAAGGAGTCCATCCTCACCCTGGATGCCCAAGAAGCCGTTCTGAAGCTGGATAATGGCAAGCCCGTCTTCGCCAAGGGCATCGTGGATACTCTGGAGGAAATCAAAAAAGCCGAAGGATTGAAAGGATCACTCGTCACAGCGGAGCCGACAGGTTTTGAATCCATCGCCATCTGGGTCACCAAGTATGCAGCCCTCCTCATTCTCATTGGTGTGGCCGGTGGTTACCTGGAGATGCAGACCCCTGGTTTTGGTATCCCCGGTTTTGTATCCATCGCCGCCTTCAGTCTCTTCTTTTTCGGTCACTATGTCGCAGGTAGTTTGGTCGGCCAAGAGACGGCCGCTGTCGCGGCTCTCTTTGTCATCGGCATCATCCTGCTAATCATGGAACTCGCTGTCTTTCCAGGGCTGCTGGTGCCCGGCATCCTGGGTTTTCTCCTTGTCATGGTGGCCCTGGTTTACACCATGTCCGCGTGGGAGATGCCCCCCCTACCTGGAACCACTCCTGGAGAAGGTGAAAGCGGGAACGGATTTGACATCCAGATCTATGCCATCGGTTTGCGTAACTTCGCGTTAGGCATTTTAGGAGCGGGAGTGGTCATCCTCGCAGTATTCCGGTTCCTTCCTCAAACAGGGCCATTTCAAAAACTCGTGCTGGCATCCGCCATTGATGGAGGTGACGCGCTCCCCAAACGTCAAATCGTGCAGGTGGGAGATGTGGGCCAGACTTGCAGTGCTCTGCGCCCCTATGGCACCGTGCAGTTCGGTGAAGAACGCCTGGAAGCCATGGTTGAAGGCGGCTACCTCCTGAACGGAACTGCAGTGAAAGTGCGTGAAATCCAAGGGCCCAAGATCATCGTTGAGCCCTTGGCGTAAAGCTTTCTACTTCCGCTCCTTTGCTAACGCCGCCTTGATCTCCTGCGCCACCTTTTGGGCAAGATACTCAGAGCCGCTATCGTGATAGTGCACATCCTGTGGCTTCTGCATTACCGCAAGTTTAGGGGTGATCCAGGCATTGAGATCATTGACCGTCACTCCGTTTTCCTTCATCACTTTTTCAGCGATCTGATTGTATTCCGCCACTTGGCCAAATTCACGAGGTGGGATGAGCGGGCCTTGCGGGATCGGGGTAATGGAGGCCCAGATCAAGCGTGCCCCCGTTTTCTGCATCCGGGCGACAAGCTTGCGTAGATTGGCCTCATAGTCAGCAGGCTCCACTTGGCGCTTGCCATCCGGCATGATCTTCAGATCGTGAATTCCCCAGTTGAAGTGGATGACATCCCAGAGGCCAGAGCCTAGCCACTTCTCCATGTTCGCCACACCATTCTTTGTGGGACCACCGTTTTGGGGGATGCGATGCACATTGGCGAAACCTTCCAGCAGCTTCCGTGTGGGCAAGGTATATCCCATGGAAATGGAGTCACCGATGAGCAACACACGAGGCAAACCCGGCACGTCATCGACCGGCACCACTGAAGGATGCGGAGCTGACTTCTTGGGTGCCGGGTCGGCAGCGTGAATCAAAAGACTGGCGGCAAAGGGCAGCGACAAGAGCAAATGGCGGAGCTTCATCCGCACAGCTTGAGAAAGACCGGCCCGTTCTGACAAGTCAAAACCGCACCCTCGAAACAAAACCTCGGTCCATGGACAAAAAGATGTGAAAGCACCCGTCATCCAAGCTCTTTTGTTCATGCCATGGAATTCCAAATCCACGAGATCCACTTCCACGTTCTGCCGATGCGCACGCGCTTTCCCTTCAAGTATGGGATCGCCAGTCTGAGTGCCCTCCCGCATCTCTTCGTGAGTGTGACCCTGAGCGTTGATGGCAAAACCGCACAGGGCCTTGCCAGTGAAGGTTTGGCCCCCAAGTGGTTCACCAAAGACCCAACCACCAGTTGCGAGCAGGATCTGGCCGAGATGCTGGCTGTCGTTCAAAACGCGTCTCGCATCGCTGAAAACGCGGCCATGCAGCCGATTCGTTATTTCCCCTGGTGGCAGGCCCTCTATCAGGAACAAGCTCGCTGGGCTGGCGTGAAACAAATCCCCTCTCTACTGGCCAATCTCGGAGTCAGCCTCATGGAAAGAGCGGTGCTTGATGCCCTCTGCAAAGTAGCACAGACACCTCTGCATCGTTGGCTAACCAGCGATGCACCCGGAATTGATCTGGGTAAAATTCATGAGGAACTGCGGGGCATCCAAGCCGCCGACGTGCTGACTTCCAGCCCGGCCGACCAAGTCGCAGTGCGTCACACTGTCGGCTTGGGTGATCCACTCCGCGCTAGAGACATTCCTGCGGAGGAGCGTTTGGACGATGGTCTTCCTCAAGGTCTGGATGAATCCATTCGTACTTACGGGCTGCGTTACTTCAAGATCAAAGTCTGCGGTCAAAAGGAGGTGGATTTGCCACGGCTGCGCCAGATTACCGCTGTGCTCGTGGAAGAATGCCCTCAAGGCTTCAAAGCCACCTTGGATGGCAATGAGCAATTTCAGGTACTGGCTGCCTTCCGCGAGTTTTATGATGCACTCAGTGCCGATCCATCTCTAGCCCCCCTGTTTCAAAACCTGTTATTCATCGAACAACCTCTGCATCGAGCGCATGCTCTGGCGGACGATGTAGAAGAGGCCATCGCTGGCTGGAAGGATGGACCCGGCATCATCATTGATGAAGCCGACAGTTCCGTTAAGGACCTCCCTCGAGCTTTGAGCCTGGGATACAGCGGCACCAGTCATAAGAATTGCAAAGGCATCCTCAAAGGAATCACCAACGCTGCCTTGATCCAAACACGAGCCGCCTCCGCATCCCGCCCACTCATCCTCAGTGGCGAAGATTTGGCCAATGTCGGTCCGGTAGCCTTGCTGCAAGATCTGGCCATGATGGCGACGCTGGGCATTTCTCATGTGGAGCGCAACGGGCATCATTACTTCCGTGGCTTATCCATGTACTCGCCTGAAGTGCAGCAGGCCGTATTAGCCGCGCATCCTGGCCTCTATGACGCCCATGCCAAGGGCTTCCCGACGCTCGCCATCCAAGCCGGACAACTCGATATCCGCAGTATCAACGCAGCACCGTTTGGTTGTGGCATCGAATTGAATTTGGAGAGTCTAACGCCTCTGAATACATGGATCAAGCAAGGCGGCATGGCAGCTCTTTAAAACATCCCGCTCAACCCATCCGCACATCCAGATAATCCAGCGTCACAGGTTTACCACTCTGATGGATAAACTCGAAGGTGTTGTGACCATTCTTCAATAAGGCCGCAGGCACCTTCCAGGCACGCAAGGTTTCAGGCTTGCCTAACAAGGACGGATAAGGGTTCTCAAAAGGTTCGCTCACATCATCATGGGGACTCAATTCGGTGCCGTTGCAGCGCGCCAGGATCACCCGACCTTCTAAGCGGGCATCGGCCTGGAGGCGAAGTCTTCCCTCTCCTTTCCAGCCCCCGGTAGGCGGAGCCATATCGAGCTCAAACCGAGTCTGATTCTTCTCACGTAAGCCACGAGGTAAAATGGGGGGACGCACATACGGATTGTTCCACCCGGTGGCCAGGAACCAATGCTGCGCTTTCTTGGCCAAGGGCGCAGGATCACCCAGTTTATTCAAGACCTCGAATGGAGGCTCAGCGAAAGGTCCACGTCCAGGTCCCCCATGCTCGCGATAGTAGGCAAAATTGAAGAGGCTCACACCATCCGCCCCTCGAGCGTAGCCCAGATGTGCGGTGGTTTCATACTGCTCCGGTGTCGCCCGGCGGAAGGTAAAGGTGTCATACCCAGGCACCAGCCGAGTGCCGTTGGCGATGGAATGACACATCTCGACATAGAGTGACGCAGGCTCAGGCACGAGGGCTCGAATCTCGGCGATCTCCATTTGCTGAGTGGTGAAGTAGCTGGCGGAGATGTTCACCATATCCACGCCCGCAGCAACGAACTCGGGTAGGTTCAGCCCGAGCGCATCCAGCCCTTTCAGCAAACAAGGAACCCGCACACACAACCAGCGACGGCGCCCGCCACGTGCGGTCCGGTCCAAGACCTCACGCACCTGTTTGACAAAACCGGTCATGATCTGCTGACGCTGCGCCAGGGACGTACCCGCTTCGTCGAAGAAGCTATAAAACCGCATGTAGTCCAGCTCCAAACCATCGAGATCATAGTTCTCACAAAGCTCCGTAATGAGCGCCTGCTTCTGAGCTCGCACATCGTCGTGAATCCAGTTCTGCACGAGATCCGCGCCCCGTTTGGATTCCTGCTTAAACGTGTATTCGGGATGATCCACATAGTGCTGGGTCACACTCATGCCCATGCTGCTACCCGGTTTATCTCCTGGCTTTGGGTGAGTGAACTCTTTGTGATGGGCATCATTTAGCCGGAATGAGATGAACGCGGCTTGCTTTGTGGCCCGGCAGCGATCCACAAAGATCTGAACGACATCTCCGCCCCTCATGACAAAATTGCCAAATGAGTCCGGCCCGACCCCATAACGTTCTTTGATCCAGGCATAATGAGGCTCCAGCGGCATCACCTTACTCGGCCACATGGGCACCATGCCTAAACCTGGCTGGAGGAAGTGGGCATCCACACGCCCCGCCACTTCATCCACCGTCGCCTCCAGCATCTCCTTGCGAAACGGCTGTCGTGCCTGGTGAAAGGGACTGACGCAGCTGGTGATGTTCGTCGTATCGTTGCTGTAAATGACTCGAAAGGGAGCCTTAGCACGGGCTGACTCCGCTTGAGAGAAAGGCACTGAGGCCAGAGTGGCCGCTGTGGTTTGGAGAAACTGACGCCGATGAAGCATGGGGAGAGGAAACGCAGCTTCCATCTCCCAACACGCATTAAAAACAGGGCTTTAGTCTTCCCCCAAGGCTTTCAGCAGCTTCCCATGAATGCCATCGAAACCGCCGTTGCTGAAGATCACGATCACATCTCCTGACTTGGTCTCACCCTTCAAGCGGCTCACAATCGCCGCAACATCGGGCTCATGATAGCAGGGTTTGCCCGCAGCACTCACACTGCGCGCCACAAGCTCCGGATCAAGCCTCTCAGCGGCGGCCACTTTCTCAGGGTTGGCCACTGCCGCGATGACGGAACCATCAGCTTCCTTGAGTGCTTCGATCAACTCGTTCTGCAAAAGATTACGCCGACTCGTATTCGAGCGCGGCTCAAAGACCGCCCACAGACGCTGGCCTGGATACCGCTGACGCAGACCACGCAGGGTTTCCCGGATCGCCGTCGGATGGTGACCGAAATCATCGATCACCGTGACTCCACCCGCCACACCTCTCACCTGCTGACGCCGACGGATACCTTTAAAGCTTTCCAACCCGGCTCGGATTTCATCATCACTCAAGCCCGCATGGCGTGCCGCGCAAACACACATAGCGGCATTGCGCACATTGAATTCGCCGATCATTGGCACGCTGAAGGGCACGCCGTTGATCTCAAACCCCGTGCTTTCGGGAGTCGCTTCCGTGATGCGGATGCGCTCGCTACAACTCTCTCCCAAGCCCACCGTTTTCACGGGTGCATAACTCTTCAGGCCGAGGCAGTTTTTATCGTCACCATTGAGCAAAACCAGTCCATTCCGTGGCACACTATTCAGCAAACGCTGAAAGGTAAGCAAGATGGCATCGAGATCTGCAAAGATATCGGCGTGATCAAACTCAATGTTATTCACGATGGCACATTCCGGCAGATAATGCAGGAACTTGGAGCGCTTATCAAAGTAGGCCGTGTCATATTCATCCCCTTCGATCACGAAAAGATCGCTATGATTGAAGCGCGCACCACTGGTGAAGTTCTCCGGCACCCCACCGATCATGAAGCCCGGATTCTTCCCTGCATGCTCAAAGATCCAGGAAAGCATCGTGGTGGTCGTCGTCTTGCCATGCGTCCCACTCACGACAAAGCTGCGCTTTCCCTGAATCACTTCCGTCTTCAGCAGCTCGGCCATGGAGACATAGGGCAGCTTTCTCTCCAGCAGTGTTTCCAACTCTTCATTGCCACGGGAGATAGCATTGCCGACCACATACACGTCCGCATGAGCGGGCAGGTTCTCGGGGAGGTAGCCCTCGCTTACCGTGATACCCGCCTCACGCAGCACATCTGACATGGGGGGATAAACTTTCTCGTCCGAGCCGGAGATGGTATAACCGAGAGCACGAAGAGCCACTGCGGTGGAGCCCATGGCGGTGCCGCAGATGCCGATGAAATGGAGATGCTTAGAAGAGGACATGTCAGAAACCGCGCCCAGCCGGCTGCGGCTGCCGTCTCAGGTAGGGCAAGACGAAGGTGGGGCAAGGAGTTTTCCGAGAGATTTCAGTTCGTGCATCCTGCGCTGCTCACGGCTCATCCAAGCAATCTCGCAGCACTTTGAGCAGAGAGTCCGCCGTGTAGGGCTTCGCAACAAAATGCTTCACCCCCTCATTGGCAGCCCGGGTGACGGAATCTTGGGTCGAAATTCCGCTGGCGGCGATGATCTTCAGACTCGGGGTCATTTTCCGCAGCACCTTGATCGTCGCAGGGCCATCCATGACGGGCATCATCATATCTGTCAGCACAATGGAGACTACCCCCTTATGCTGAGCATAGAGAGTGACCGCCTCGGCCCCATCTGCTGCGAGCAGGACTTTATATCCGAACGCCTGGAGAGTCTGCTGAGTAATTTCGCGGATGGTCAGCTCGTCATCGACGACGAGAATCGTCTCCCCACGACCGCGCGACAGTTCCTCCACTTGCATTTCCTCCACCATTTGGCCCGACTGCTCCCGAGCGGGCAGATAGAGGCTGAAAGAGCTTCCTCTTCCTTGCTCGCTGGTCACCCGGATAAAGCCTCCGTGACTTTTCACGATGGCCAGAGAGGTGGAAAGCCCCAAGCCAGTGCCTTTACCGAGTTCCTTGGTCGTAAAGAAAGGGTCAAAAATCTGCTCAATGATGGCTGGCGGGATGCCACTGCCGGTGTCGGTGACATGGAAAACCAAGTAGGGGCCAGGGGTGGCATCCAGATTCATGGCCGCATAGTTTTCATCCAGCCGCTCATTCTTGGCACTGACCGAGATCCGCCCCCCATCGGGCATGGCATCACGGGCATTCACACAGAGATTCAGCAGCACTTGGTGGAGTTGGGTGGGGTCTCCCACCACCGGCCAAAGGCTTTCATGATAGTCGGTGACGATCTGAATATTCTTCGGGAAGGTATCGCGAGCGATCTTTTCGATGTCTCGAATGAGCATGTGAGCATGCACATCCATGCGCCGCCCCTCCATGCCTCGGGCAAAGGAAAGCACCTGATTGACCATCTCAGCGCCGCGCTGGGCACTCTGTGAAATGGTGGCGAGAATGTCCTGACTGATCTGATCCGTCATCCGCATCTTGAGGAGATCAATGGCCATCATGATCGGGGCGAGAACGTTGTTCAAATCGTGAGCGATCCCCCCCGCCAAAGTGCCAATACTCTCCATGCGTTGCGCCCGTAGGAACTGCTGCTCCAGGCGCTTTTTCTCCGTGATGTCGGTGTTGATGCAAAGAACCGCTTTGGGTTTCCCCACGCTGTCTTTCACCATCGTCCAACGGCACTCAATGATTAGCGGCTTACCATCCTTGGCATACTGATCCAGCTCGCCCACCCATTCCCCCTCATGGAAGAGCTGGTGGATGGCGTCGTTAAAGTCCCCTGTTGATTGGTAAAAGATATCCGTGACTCGTTTACCAACCACCTCTTCTGCCGACCAGCCATAGAGCGCTTCCGCACTCTTGTTCCAGTAGGTGATCCGATGCTCTAGATCCCGCACCAGGATCGCATCCTGAGCTTTGTCGAGCAGAGAGGCTTGTTCAAAAATCCGTTCGTCAGTTTCCTGCCGTTCAAGCTCATCGGCCACACGCGCGGCAAAGATTTTGAGGGTCGAGTGCACAAGTGAGGTGTGATCCAGAGGATGCCGGAAAAAAACGGCCATGATACCGCTGACCTCATTGCGCGTATCCATTAAGGGGATGCCAGCATAAGCTTCGATCCCGTTGTCTTTCAGCCACGTATCCTCAGGGAATTGCGTCTGGATACCATTTTCAAAAATGCAAGTGTAGCCGAGGCTCACTCCCTCACAGGGCGTGCCAGGGAGTTGGTAATGCACATTCTCTTTAAGTTGGCCATCCATGAAGAGAACCCTGGTTTCCACACTCTGTTGAACCTTCGGATCCAGTCTACCGATGATACCGCCATCTGCCTCCAAAGCCTCCACCATGTTTCGTGTGAGTGACTGAAAGAAGTCTTCTCCATGCCCTGCCGACACGGCTTGGGATACCTTCAACACCACATCCTGCATGCGCTGCCGCTCCTGACGACTACGGATGTGGCGAATGCCAAAGGCCAAATCCTCGGCCATTTCATGAAGCATCTTAATCTCATCAGGCCCCGCCTGATGGACTTCCGATGCATAGAGAGCCAAAAGACCAAAGGTGCGCTTTTCATCATGTAAGGGCAGACACACGATACCGCGATAGCCGCGTCCTAGCGCTTCTTCCTTCCAGAAAAATCCTGCGGATTCCTGGAAGATGTCCTCACAGATCACCGTCTGACCGGAGCGAATGCAGCGAGCGGCGGGACCATGCCCCGTGGGGTGAGCATCAGACCAACTGAGCTGAATGTGCTTGAGATAGCCCGCCTCATGGCCGGCATGAGCCATGGGTTGAATGCAGTGGCTCTCATCATTCATGGCATAACCCACCCATGCCATCCGGTAGCCGCCGATCTCCACCGCAAGTCGACATACTTCTGCCAAGAGATGCTGTTCGTCGGTGGCATGCACCACCGATTCATTGCAGGCCGACATCATTTTAAGGGCACGGTTGGTGCGTGCCAAAAGCAGCTCAGCCAACTTGCGCTCAGATATATCCTGAATCGTCACCACCCAATACAAAGGCGGACTTTCAAATTCCCGAACGCTAACCAAATCCACTTGAGCATCAAAGGTGCTGCCATCAGCACGAAGCATCGGCATCTCGAACTGCACTTGGCCTTCTCGATCCGCTTCAACGATGTGCTGCTGCAAGGCGAGGTGATGATCGACTGGATAGAGCGAACTGAGCTTGAGCCCGGCAATCTCCCCCGAAGGCCGATCATGCAAACGAGCTAAGGCACTATTACTGGCAAAGATACTCTGATCCGAGGGCGTGCAGATCAGGATGCCTTGAGCACAGTTTTCAAAAGCATCTGCCCAACGCCTCAGTTCGCGCCCCAAGCGCTGCTCGTCCTCCAAAACGCTGAGCAAAGCATTGCGGGATTTTTCGGCCAAATCCAACAGGCGACTCGTCTCCTGCTCACTGCGAAGAAGTTGGCTGTTCTGCTCCTCTAAAATACTCGCGAAACGATCTTTTTCTGCGATCTCACGTGCGAGCTGCCGCGCTTGCCTGCGGAGTTCCAATTGGGCCACCACGTTTCGGCTCAGTGTTTCCAGCGCCTCTACCTGAGCAGGCGTCAGATGCCGCGGTTCACGATCCAAGACACATAACGTGCCAAGCGCATGCTTTCCGCGAGTCACTAGAGGAGCTCCAGCATAAAATCGGACGTGCATTTCTCCCGTCACATCGGGATGGTCAGAAAAACGTGCGTCTTGACTCGCATCCGGAACCTCCATCACATGACCACTGTCAAGAATGGCGTGCGCGCAAAAGGCCGTATCCCGAGAGGTCTCCCCTGCACTGACGGAAATGCCGACCTGAGACTTGAACCACTGCCTGTTTTCATCGATCAGCGATACCAAGGCAATAGGAGCTTGGCAGATGTGTGCAGCCAGTTGCGCCAAGCCATCAAAGGCTTCTTCTGGAGGGGTGTCGAGGATCTCATACTCGCGCAGAATGGCGAGTCTCTCGTCTTCATCTTCAGGAATAGGGGCTTTCATGATCTCACACCTGGCTGGAATACCGGACCGGTTCACCCAAGCGCAGGAGTAGTTCATTTACCTCAACTTTTAACTGCTGCACACGATCTTCACGATTCAACATCGCATTTTGCCAACGCAGTAGCTCGTCGAGCTGATCGCGTATCCTCGCCTCAGAGCGACCTCGTTCGATCGCTACCCCCACGAGTTTGGCCGCTGACTCGACCCAGCCGAGCTCATCTGGCAGAGGACTGCGCGGCGTGCGATAATAGACCGCCATGGTTCCCACCACTTCTCTACCCGATGAAAAAACCGGCACCGACCAGCAAGCTTTGAGTCGATGTCTCTCGGCAAGAGCTTTCAAAGACTGCCAATTGGGATGCTCAAGAATATTTTCCACCACCATCGTTTCCTTCACCGCCGCCGCGTGACCGCAGGACCCGACTCCGGCTTCAATGGCCACTGGATTGACCGCCTGGACGAACTCCTTGGGCAAACTAGGGGACGCACCATGCTCCAGATGTGTGCCAGCCGGATTCGTCAGTAAAATCGAGCATAAGGCTCCGTGAGGGCTCAGCCGCTCAATGCGCTGGGCGATGTGCTCCAAAATGGCCGTTAGCGGTGAGCCATTCAGAATCATTTCCAAAATCTCCGAATAGCTTCGCGCAATCGCTTCCAAGAGCAACCCATATCGGCGCGCGGAAGCTTCCTTCAGCTCGCTATCCACTGCCGGACCGAGGCGCGTCAGATTTTGCTTCAAGATATAATCCCGCGCACCATGCTTCAGCGTCGCCACAGCCACATCTTCCCCCACCGTGCCAGACACCACGATCACCGGGATATCTTCTCCATGCGCTGCGACGATCTTTAAAGCCGCCAACGCATCAAAACCCGGCATGACGTAATCACACAAGATGATATCCCAGCTTTCTGTCGCCAGAGCGGTTTGCAGATCGAGGGCAGCCATCACCTGCTTGGCCACGCACTCGTAACCATGCCGCTCAAGACGCTGGAGGATCAATTGTGCATCATCATCTGAGTCTTCAGCCAGAAGAACGCGCAGAGGTTTCATGAGGTAAGCGGTTTGACAGGTGGTGATTCATTGAGCAGTAGCCAGTAAAGCCCGAGCTGACGAGTCGCCTCGACGAATTGGGCAAAGTCCACCGGCTTACGCACATAGCTATTGCAACCCAGAGAATAACTTTCGAGCAAGTCCCTTTCTTCGCGAGAAGATGTAAGAACCACCACGGGCAGCATGCGCGTCTGCTCCTCCGAGCGGATGCGTTTCAGCACCTCCAGCCCATCCACCCGTGGCAACTTCAAATCCAGCAGGATAATCGCGGGCACCACATGACGTTGTGCAAACGACTCTGGGCCATCACCGAATAAATACTCCAGAGCCTCCACCCCGTCGCGAGCGACCACGACTTCGTTCAGGATGTTATTCTTCGCCAGAGCCATGAGGGTCAGCTCTTCATCATCAGGATTGTCTTCAACCAGGAGAATGACTTTCGGGTGCATGAATTTCGGAAGTAAAAAGAGTTATACCACAAAGTAGAATGTCGAGCCTACATTTAACTTGGCATCCGCCCAAACACGCCCGCCATGACGACGAACCACGCGCTGAACAGTCGCTAGGCCGATGCCCGTTCCAGGATACTCCACCATGGAATGCAATCTCTGAAAGGCACCGAAGAGTTTCGAGGCATAACGCATGTCAAAACCCACGCCGTTGTCCCTCACATAACAGACCTGCTCGCTTTCAGTTCCTATCTGAGCGCCCAATTCGATCAACGCATCCGCCTTCTTGGAAGTAAATTTCCAGGCATTTTCCAACAAGTTTTCCAACAAGATGCGCATCAGAGCCGCGTCTGCATGCACTGTGACTTCTGGACTGATCTTCCACTTGATCTGCCGATCAGGCTCGCGCTGTTTCAATTGCGTGAGGATAGACTCGGCCATGTCACTGAGGTTCACTTTTTGAAGGTTCATTTCCGCCCGAGTCAGGCGGGATAACTTCAGCAGATCATCAATCAAATTTCCCATTCGGTCTGCGGCCCGCCTTACCCGCATAAGGTAACCTCGAGCAGTGTCATCCAAAGACGCGTCCGCATGCTCCTCCAGGGCCTGGGCAAATCCCGCAATGCCTCGCAGAGGTGCACGGAGATCATGCGAAACGGAATAGCTGAAGGCTTCCAATTCTTGATTCGTTGCGTCTAACTGCGCAGCTCTTTCTTCGAGCATGCGGTTCAGGCGGCGGATCTTTTCTTCCGCTTCTTTTTGTTCGGTGATGTCACGGGCAGTGGCATAGATCAGGCCGGTTTCCTCGAGATTACGCCCCTTCCACCACAGCCACTTCCAGGAACCGTCCTTGCAGAGATAGCGGTTCTCAAAATGATCCGAGGACTGCCCGCCGCTTACCTGCCCCGTCTCAGCCCGAGTGCGCTCCAGATCCTCGGGATGCACGAACTCGACAAAGGGCCGGGAGAGTAGCTCCTCCTCAGTATAGCCAAGTGTTTGGCTGAAAGCGGGATTGATCCGCTTGAAATAACCATCCTTGCTGGCGATGCACAGCATGTCGAGCGAGACGGTAAAAAAACCCTCAAGTTCTTTCTCGACCCGGATCCTTTGCTTGTGGGACCGGTGCAAGGATCGAGCACTCCACCAGATGAGACTGCTGACCATGGAGATCGTGGTAATAGTATAAAGGGTGGTGCCCATCTCGGCCTCAAAGTAGCCATGCCGCTCCCCTGCTAAGCGTGCCCAACCGAGCACGACCAAAACGGGAACCAATAGCGGGAAAAGATGCCTGACCAACGAGCCTCCCGGACTGTCGCTAATAATGAATGCCATCCAACCTCTCTCCGGTCTGACACACAGGAGGCCAACCGCCAGCACTTGAAACAACACGGCCGTGTGTAAGGCCATGGGAATGAAAGCTCCAAACTCATAGAGCCAAGTGACCCTGTAGAGATAGCCTAAAAGGGCGAGGAGCGAGATGGCCAGCACGGATGCCCCGCAGATCTCTGCGGGGCGAAAACCGCTGCGGGTGCGGAGATTCACAAGGGCTAAACCCGTTCCAAGAAAAGCAAACCCCAAAGCGGCATTCGGGGACATGCGGTTGTCTTGGCCGGATTGGTCATTCACCAGCTTGTCAGAAAACAGGATTTGATCCAATCCCCAAGACCAATCGAAGACATACCCGATCAAGCGGAGCCCCCCGATGATCAGAACGATGACCGCTGGAATCTCCGCCCACAAATTGTAACGTCCCAGTCCACTTTTTCTCTGTATTTCAAGGGAAACGGCCGCCAACAAAAAGGCAATGGCCGTAAGTGGATTCATCGAGACCAACCCGGGGAATACACGCTTCAACGATTCAATATCCAACGCCCAACCTACAAGCACGAGGCCAGCCGTCAGGATAGCGAGGCCGCTCGCTGCTGGCGAGATGCCCGGTAACAACGTGCGCATGGACCATGTCTGCCGCCTCGCCATGAGGAATACCAACAAGATAATTGCCTGCGGTCAAGACTTATGACCTAAATATTTGATAAAGACCAAGGTTTCTTACCTCAGATTATCTTTGATGTTTAAATTTATCAAACTGCTCAGGCCACCTGAAGAGCCCTTCATGGTTCAGGCGGCATGAGTTAAGTGATTGTATCCCCAACGTGCAATCAGCTTAAGCCATGGCTACGATGAGACATCAAAGCGCGGTTGGCCACAGCCAGGAGATCGTTCATCCCAAAAGGCTTGGGCAGGTAATTGGTCCCTACCTCCAATTCCGCAAACTGATGCACTGCACGGTGTCCGCTGGTGTAAATGACAGGCACGGAACCATCCTGCTCTTGGATGGCATGCCCCAACGCCACTCCATTGGCACCGCCGGGCATATTGATGTCGGTAATGAGCAGTTTGATGGAACTGCGATGCTTACACCACTGCTGCCATGCCTCGTCCGCGCTTTTTGCTGTCAGCACACGATGTTTCTCTGTCGCCAAAACTTGGCTCATGATCATGCAAATTGTGTCATCGTCATCCACCACCAATACGGTGGACGGCGGCACTTCTCCAGAGATGATCTCAGGGATAGGTGGGGAAGAGTGGGGAGCCGATTCTGCGACATCCCCTTCTTCCTGATGATCGGATGCCAAGGGGAATAACAACTGATAAAGCCTAACCATCCCAGGCAATAGAGTCACATTGAGCCCACCACCTGCAGCCTGGATCGTGCGCTGAATCCAGGCGAGTCGGTCATCGGCGGCACGCTGAACCGAAGGCGGTAGGGTGACGACCACCTGACTCGGATCTGTCACAGAGACTTCGTCGGATGGATTCGGGTCCTCAATGGTGAGCATGACATAGTCGCCATGAGCTGCTTCGGGAAACAATCGCGCAAATTTGCAGCCGGTCTGGTGGGAGATCTTGCTGGTGGAAATCTGGAGGCGGCCCCCGTCCGGCATACCATTGCGAGCATGCAAAGCAACGTTGATGATGAGTTGACTGATCGTCGAGGGATCCGCCCAAACTTTGGGCAGGTCGGCCGAATGACTGACCTCAAGGGTAAAGTGATCCCCTAACGTTTTATTCAGCAGCATGACTTCTTCCTTTAACGAAGCCGTCAAATCCACTGCCGCCGGAGAACTGCCTTCATCGGGAGTAAACGAGACCAGTTTGCGAGACAAGGTCGAAGCACTGCGGGCCGTCTCCATCACCTGAGTCAGGAGATTGAGTACGCCAGGCACCTCGCCAGCCTGCTTCATCGCCATGTCCATCTGGCTTTGAATCACGGTCAAAACGTTATTAAACTCATGGGCAATGCCTGCCGCCAGACTGCCTACGATCTCCAGATGCATCGGCGGAGCTTCCACGGGAACATCCGGCGCGAGATGCCCGCCTAAAGCAGCAGCCCCCGTTTCAGCGGCCTTATTAGCCGCAGGGTCAGCCAATCGACGCTGCGCATGCCAAGACATGAGCATGATTTTAACGATCTGGAAAATCTGCGGCAGAGTGCCGGGCATCTGCACGAAAGTGAGCCGGGGGCTGTGCGTGATCTGTTCCAAAAGTGTGGCCGAGAGTGACGCTCCTTCTCCCAACAAAACGATGACGCCGAGGGTGCCATCCGCGTGATACAGCGCATTGATCAACTGCTCTGCCGTGCTCTCCGTCCCTGGCTGTACATCCACAATCACCACCGCCACGGGTGTGTCGGCTTGAAAACTCCGCAGGACAATGTTCAGCACATTGTGCTCAAGGGGGTGAAAAACGAAACGCTGCCGTGGAAGCACGAAGAGCCCACCACTGTCCGTCACGCCCTCCGTCTGACCGATATGCTGGAGAGGCTGCAAAAGACGCGTGGTGCTCTCAGCGGCTGACGCGATCAGCACCTGGTATTTGGCGGGTAGCTTGCCGAGTGGCTGGGAGGTATGCATGCGAAAAAGCTAAGTTCATTATTTTTCCACACAAATAGAATTTTCATAATTACCAGGATATTTATCCTGACCCTATCTGTCATCCCACCAGAGGTTGGATACATGGTTTTACTTAGCTATTTCACTAATCAGGTGCCAATCCCCGCCTATTTTGTCCAGCAAGTCTCGCTTATTGCGGTTCCACCTTGAACACGTGCAGACTCGTTCCTGTAGGATGCAGCGAAACGTAGTTGTGGGAGCCCTGCCAAATGTAAACCGTGCCGTGCATCAGATCTCGCACACGGTAAGGCTGATCCGAGGATAACCCGAGCGCTGCCAGATCCAGATGCACCATGCCCGAGACCATATCATGGCCGTTCAGACTCACGACACAGAGCATCCGGTTGCTGAAATCTGGCGTGCATTTGCTGTAGCACATCATCTGGTCGTGATCCGCTCCGTGGAAGACGAGATTGTCATACAGATGCATGGCCGGATTATCCCGGCGGATGGAATTCAACCGAGCGATGAATCCTTTGATATTACCAGGAGCATCGTAGTCGCGCTGACGAAGTTGGAACTTTTCAGAGTCCAGATACTCCTCTTTCCCTGGAAGCGGCTCGTTTTCACAGATTTCATAGCCGGCATACATGCCCCAGGTGCTGGAAAGAGTTGCCGCCAGAGCAGCACGCAACCGGAAGATGCTCGCCGGGGCATTTTGCAGGTAGTAGGGGTGAATATCAGGTGTATTCGGCCAGAAGTTGCCTCGGTAAAACCAGCGCATCTCTCCCTGAGTCAGCTCCTTAGCGTAGTCTGTCAGGCTCCACTTATCCTCACGCCACGTGAAATAGGTGTAGCTCTGGGTGAACCCCACCTTACCCAGCACCTGCATCATCTTGGGTTTGGTGAAGGCTTCGGCCAAGAAGATCACCTCAGGATGCTTGCGCTGCACAGTGGAGATCAACTCTTCCCAGAAGGAAACCGGCTTCGTGTGGGGGTTATCGACACGGAAGACCTTCACTCCTTTGTCCACCCAGAAAAGCACCACGTCGATCAGTTCCTTCCAGAGGTTTTTCCAGTCTGCACAGTGGAAATTCAGGGGATAGATGTCCTGATACTTCTTCGGCGGATTTTCCGCATAGCGGATACTGCCATCAGGGCGCTGATAAAACCACTCGGGGTGATCCTTCACGTAGGGATGGTCAGGGGAGCAATTGATGGCAAAGTCCATGGCGATCTCCAGACCGCGATGGTTAGCTTCCTTCACCAGCCAGACGAAATCCTCAATCGTGCCGAGAGCGGGTTCCACAGCCCGGTGCCCCCCCGCTGGCCCACCGATGGCCCAAGGACTACCGACATCATTTTCATCGGCTATGAGGGTATTGTTCTTCCCTTTCCGCGCAGTGATCCCGATGGGATGAATCGGTGGGAAATAGATGGTATCAAAGCCCATCGCTTTGGCATCATCCAGCCGAGGCAAACAATCACGAAAAGTGCTGTGCTTATCCGCGCGCCCTTCCGCTCCACGTGGGAAGAACTCATACCACGCCGAGAACCGGGCTCGCTCCCGTTCCACAATGACTTTCAAAGGCTCAGAAGTGGTTGAGAGGCTGCGATCCGCATAGGCGTCCATCAGCTTCTGAAGATCTTCAGACAACAAAACCTCCATCACTTCCTGAGGAGGGAGCTTTTCCAGAAGCTCCGCCACTTCTTCGAGCTGACTCGCTGCATCAGCAGCGCCTGGACGCGCACGCAAAGCAGCTTCCTTCAGCAGGCGAGCCCCTTCGAGGGCTTCGATCGGCACATCTGGATCCGCAGCCTGCACACGCACCGCAAAGGTCTTCTTCCAGCCCCGGAAAGTATCGGCCCAAGCCTCAACGGTATATTCCCAGCGGCCAATGCTATCGAACTGGCACAGGCCCTGCCAGCGATCATTGTCCGTCGGGGTCATCCGGCTTTCATACCAGCGTCGGGTGCCGAGCTGACGCCACTTCAGCACGGCCGACATCACCACATGTCCATCCGTAAAGATGTCACACCATAGCTGTAGAGGCTCACCGACGATACGTTTGATCGGATGACGGCCCCCTTCGATGCAGGGATAGAAATTCTCGATGACGACAGTAGGAGCGTGAGCGGCTGTGGCGGGCATGAATCCTGCGAACATGAACAGGAAGCTCTCAGATGCAAACATCGGCTGAGTAGCTTTCCCACCGCACCTGCGGCCATCATTTTTGTCATGGACATCCTCAGCGTCTGTCATTAGTTTGATCCACCAGCTGTTTTTCCCTCTCCAGGAATAAGCCACACTCCTATGAACACACGCTTCGCTTCCCCTCGGTTTGCGTCATTGAAACAAGCCGTCCAAGTTGTGCTCGGTTGCCTGATCGCGGGGGCATTGATGGGCGAGCGTGAGCAATTCACCGAATCATGGCAGCGAGCCTTGGCCGCAGGTGCAGCCGCGATTTGTGTGGTGCTAGTGGGTCAAAAACTGCGAGAGAATAGAGCCGAGCGCAGCAGGTCATGAATCAGCTTCTGGAGCAACTCCCGGTGATCATCCCCTTGGCCACATTGTGGGCTGAGGAGCAAGAGAAGCATATCTTGGAACACGGTCACCTATTGTCCGACGAGCAGATCCAAGACGCCTACCTGATCGGAGTGAGCTGCCCTGAAAAAATCCGGCTCTTGCCAGTCTCCACCATCCCCAAGCCTGACAATCCTTTCCTTGACAGTGCAGGTAGGAGCGTCGGTCTGATTTCCGCTCACTCGACCGGCCTCACCGCAGGTCACGGCATCTACATCCGAGAGGACTGCTGGGGCAGCCGACAGCTTCTCGCACACGAATTCGCTCATGTTTGCCAGTATGAGAGGCTCGGGGGTATCGAACCCTTCCTGGAGGAATACTTGAAGCAGTGCATCGAAAACGGCTACGCGGCCGCTCCCTTCGAGCGAGAGGCCTTGGAAGCGGAAACCAAGGTGACGGATTAAAGCCGGTCCAGAACCAGCGCTTTCCAGGATCTGCCCACACAGAGCACTTGCGTATAACGACGGGGCAGACTATCCCACAGGCTCATTTTTTTCATGACCCCGACGACCGACCTCCTCCCTGCCCTGGCACAAAAAGTGGGCACACCGTTCTGGATTTACGATGCGGAACTGCTGCGCAAACGGATCGCGGACATCCAATACATCACCAGCACGCCCGGGGTGCACGCGCGCTTCGCCATGAAGTCCTGCCCCGCCACCAAGGTGCTGAAGGAAATGCACGCCGCAGGGATCGGCATTGATGCCGTCTCCGGCAATGAAGTGCTGCGCGCTCTGGCCGCAGGTTATCCTGGAGGACAAGAGCCCGCTCAGGTGTGCCTCACCTGCGATGTCTTCCGCGACAACGCTCTCGACGTCGTTCTCAAGCACAATGTCCTGCCGAACATCGGCAGCCCAGGACAGATTCAGGACTTGGCCAAAGCAGGCTACAAAGGCGGCATCTCCATCCGTCTGAATCCAGGCTTCGGCCATGGTCACGTCAATGCTTGCGATACAGGTGGCCCCAGCTCTAAGCATGGCATCTGGTTTGAAGACTTTACTAAAATTGCGGAGCAGGCCAAAGCAGCAGGCTTCCCCATCTACATGCTGCACGCGCACATCGGCAGTGGTCCGCAGTTTGATGAGTTGGTGGAAAACCTTACCCGTCTCGCCGAGGAATATGCGGAACTCGTCCCACAGCTTCCTGACCTGCGTGCAGTGAGCTTGGGCGGTGGTATCCCACACAATTACCGCGATCCTTCCGCCAAAGTCCCTCTGGATCGTCTGAAGGACTTGTTTGCCAACTGCCACGCCCTTCTCTGCAAAGCAGCGGGCCGCGAGATCCGTCTCGAGATCGAACCCGGACGCTACTATGTGGCGCCGACCTGCGATCTCGTCGCTCGTGTCACCGACATCAAAGAGACCCAGAATAACGAGAAGGGTTCTGGCGTGAAGTTCGCCATGGTGGATGCCGGCTTCGTGGATCTGGTCCGCCCCGCCATGTATGGTTCCTTTCATCGGATCACCGTCATCCCGCAGGATGGTGCTGATCGGCCTCTGGAACCTATTGTCGTCGCAGGCCCCCTTTGCGAGAGCGGCGACGTCTTCACCCGCGATGATCAGGAGCTTCTCCAGCCTCGGCAACTCCCCAGCCCCCAGGCGGGTGACCTTCTCGTGCTTCACGATGCCGGAGCTTATGGTTATGCCATGAGCAGCAATTACAACTCCATCGGCAAAGCTCCTCAACTCTGGTTAGAGAAAGATGGCACCGTCGAAATGATCTCCCGCCGTGAGACCCTGGAAGATCTGCTCAAAGCGGAATGCTCAGAGGCAGTCTAACCCCATCCTCATCCTTTCACATCCGGGTGCTAGTTCGATGCTGGCCCCGGATGTTTTTTTAGCCAAGAGCCCAAACCCCAACTCAACAATACGCCTGTCATTCCAAGAGAATGACAGGCTCTGATCAGTCCACTACCAAGATGCCAGATCGTCATGCAGACGATCCATCGCACTTGAGGTCTCGGCACGTTCAGGCATGTCTTCACAGCCGAAGGGCACGATGGTCACCTTGTTATGTTGCAGGGCAGTGATGCCGTTCTCGTTATCGTGGTTAAGGATCGATTTCCAGGCCTCTTCCGCAAAACGAGCCGCCAGAATACAATCTCCCGGAGTGGCGTGCCCCCCGCGCTGCAAGTGACCGAGCACAGAAGGACGAACTTCGAGGTCTTGGAAAGGAGCCCCTTCACGCTCAAAGTAGTTCTGGAAGGCATCTCGCAACACATAAGCTCCATTGCGGGTCTGAGGCGGATCAAACTTCACCCCTTCGGCAATGAGCACGATGGCATGACCGCGGCCACGGGTCATCGCACCTTCGATCTCCTCGGCATAAGCCGCCATCTTCTCTGCGGTAAGGGCCCCTATCTCAGGGGTAATCACCATTTCCGCTCCCGAAGCCAATGCGGCCATACGAGCAAGATCGCCGCTTTCACGCCCCATTGTTTCCAGGACCATCACACGGCGATGGCTGCGTGCTGTGTCGATGAAGTGATCCACGGCCCAGACCAACGTATGCACAGCCGTATCCACCCCCAGTGCCATTTCGGTAAACTGAAGGTCGTTATCAATCGTCGCCGGCACGCCGATGATGCGCAGATCACTCTCCTCAGCCAATAGGCGCGCGCCGGTCAGAGAGCCGTCACCACCCACCACCACCAGAGCGCGGACACCGAGGTCTTTCAGCAATTTCACCACACTGTCACGCACCTCGCGCTTGTGGAAATCCAAGCAGCGAGCGGAGCCTAAAATCGTGCCGCCTTTGCCCATGATGCCGCTGACGCTGGCGTGATCCATCTGGATGATGGACTGCTGAGAATCGATCAATCCCCGTTTGCCAGGATTGTTGGTGATTTCTTGCTTCAAACGCACCAGAGATTCGCTATCCACATTGGCCAACTTAGCTGCCCTGACGAGCCCGCGATAACCGTCTCGGATCCCCAAGACCGGGACATGATGGCGATTCAGGCCCAGGCGAACCACAGCGCGCAGAAAGGCGTTCATGCCAGGGGCATCACCGCCACTGCACAGGACGGCTACGGGGCTTTCAGGAAAAGAGGAAGTCATTTGGAAGCCTGCCTCATAGCGAGGGCGGGGCCCTCCCGCAAGCAGCGGCTACGACACTTTTTACACTTTCAAATCAACCCTAAAAACGGCCCTCGTAAGCACCCTCGCGATGGCCTGATAGCAACGTCAGTGATCAGTCACTTTCCGCTAGGTAGCCTCCGCCTTAAAAAGCTCCGGGGATACCCTGGAGCTTTTCATCGTGAGATTCGGTAGGAATCACCCATTTGCGTCAATCGCCTTGCGGATGCTGGCGAGCACATCATTGATCTTGAGATCAATCCTCTGACGCTTCTTAAAGTAACTCACGTTTTCGTAACCAGCTTCCGCCAGATTATTCAGCGCGGTGATGAAGTGTTCGCCGACTCGGACAGCTTTGTGGGAATCGCTTCCTAAGACGACAGGGATACCACGCTCCGCCATCATGCGCAGCATCTCGTTTCCAGGATTCATCTCCGGGTAGCTCTTGTTCAATCCGGACGTGTTCAACTCCATGGCCACACCGGTTTTGGCAATGCGGTCCAGCGCACCCGCCACGGTATCTTTAATGATAGCGAAGCACCAAGAATCGGGATGATAATTCTTCACCAAGTCTGGATGTGCTAAGCAATCATAAAGCCCCGTCTCTGCACTCTGAGCCAGATGCTCGAAGTAAATGCGGCGGAAGTTTTCAATCGTTCCGGTTTCAAACTTGGTTAGGTAGTCTTTCGACTGCCAATGCACGGCTCCGAGAATGTAATCAAAATCCGCGCGCTTATGCAGTTCGGAGATCCACTTTTCATGACCGGGGAAGAACTCGCTCTCCAACCCGAGACAGACATCGAGCCGCCCCGCATAAGCCTCCGCGGCGCGGCGGACGATTTCCACATAGGTATCGAACTCGCTGTTAGACATGCGCACACTGGGCCAGAAGCCATCCGGCATCGGGCAATGGCAGGTGAAGATGATGCCTTTGAGCCCTGACTTCAAAGCCTGGGCGGCATACTCTTCAGGCTCACCCCAAGCATGTTTGCATAGGGGAGTGTGCATGTGGGAATCGTAAAACAATGCGCCAGATTTATCCGCGACGGGTTTCTCGTCCGAGAGGACCGGCCGCTGGGGGGGAGGTAGCGAGACGTCGAGAGTCGCCGTCGGAGCCACCTTCTCTTTGCCTTTGGCCTTCGGCTTCTGAGCCACAGAGGCGGGAGCCGGAGGAGACTTGACTGCTGGGACTGGCGCAGGGGCGGGAGCGGCTTGAGCTTGAGCAGCCGCCGTGCTGACGACCTCTTGCTTAGCCACGGGCTCAGGTTTCTGAACGACAGCCTTTTTCACCGGTCCCTTGACCGCCACTTTCTTGACTAGCTGTTTGGTAGGCGCGGCTTTTTTAGCAGGAGCCACCTTTTTAGACGGAGTTACTTTCTTGGCGGGGATAGCCTTTTTCTCAGGGGGTGCCTGTTTCACCACGCCCTTTTTCGCAGGTGGGACTTTTCGAGCCGGACTGGTTTTCTTCCCAGGAGGGGCAGCCTTGGGAGAAGCGCTTTTCTTGGTCGGGGTGGGTGCGCTTTTTTTAGCGGCGACCTTTTTCTTCAAAGCAGCCGCTTTTTTGGCGGGGGGAGCTGACTTGGCCTTAGCAGGGGCTCCTTTTTTTGACGCCGTTTTTTTTGCCGCTGGCCTAGAAGCTGTCTTTTTCGAAGGGGGGATGGACTTGGCAGGGGCCGCTGCTTTTTTCTTGGCCACCTTGGACTTGGATGGGGGTGTCTTGCTCACTTGTTAACTCCTCCTGTCTGTTAGTATCAACCAGCCTTTACCTTCACTTCCTGCGATACAGGCCGCGTCAGATTCCGATTTGTGTTTCGAATAACACAGTCTCAGCGTTAGCGGAACTCTTTTCCATCCGCCTAACTGAAGTTGATCTAGCAAAGGCTGAAATTGTGGGTCTTTCCGGTCGAAAAAGGCCTTCAAGGCAAACTCCTGGCCGGGACAAATGAGTTCTAACCACTCATGGCTTCCATCAGCTCGGTTTTCATGCTTGGTGGCCAACACTCGGAAAAGTGTAGGCGTCTCGGGTTTTTGGCGAAGAAAATCACCCCATTCCATTTCATTGAATCTCACGAGGCTTTCCCAATCCGCCTGAATTTGGCCATCCTCCCCCTCCTCAATGATCAAGCTGACGCTGTCATCCGGACCAAAGAGGGCCTGCACGTAGCCCAAGCGGTGGCCTTTTTCCTGAACGGACACGCAAGATCCCACCCCGATTACCTTTTTGGCTGCCAAGCGATGCCGGCGATAATACTTCTGCATCAGCGGCCGAACCCGGAGAGGATCTCTGGACCAAGCTAGCTTGTCCTCGACATTTTTAGCTTCGAAAAAACCACGCAGGGCGACCTCAATGAGTGGGCGTTTGCTCTCGATGTCGGGAATGCCTTGCACCATCTCTTGAGGCTCGACGAGGGAAGAGGCCATCTTTCCCTCTGGTTGCTCGGGCTGGGCTTCCGCTGATTTCCGGTTTACATCATACTCCGGCTGCACCGGTGGGCTGCGCTCCAAACGGTGAATCAGCATGTAAAACAGCACTGCAATAGCGATCACAACGACTGCAGCACCAGAGAGTTTCTTCGCGACGAGACCCAATATGCCCTCCTGCCGACGGTTGCGGCTGGCGCGTGGCTTCTCGGAAACTGGAGTCATTGCCTGACGAGTGGAGCCGAAGGCGGGATTCGAACCCGCGACCCTCGCATTACGAATGCGATGCTCTACCACTGAGCTACTCCGGCGCGTGCTGCGTTTCGGTGAGTCAGCAAGATATAACTCGGGCCTCTGATTTGTCATTCCCTTTCTTTGCCCGGCTCAATTTTATCCCTAGTGAAGGCGTCCTTACACATTGCAAACCGCCTATGCTGCCCGAACGTATAGAAACTAGAAATGCCAATCTCCCAACCACCCAATGCCTACGCGGAATTTAAAGCGGAACTTGACCAGATCCTGCGTCACAAGTGGATCGTGAGTGAAAAGGAAGGCAAAGATGTGGGCTTCGAACGCGCCCTCAATGAATGGGCCCAGAACCACCGGGCTGAGTGGCGGCGGCATCGAAATGAGAAAATGGCTCGGGCAAAAGGTGCTGCCGCGAATTGAGACGCCACCCTGGCGTTGATCACAGCCCCGAAACATCACCAGCACCCATCAAGCTTTTGGCAATACGGCTGCCCTTTTGACGTTTGGGCTTCATTCAACCTAACGATGAAGCCGTTTTTCCTCTGTGCGCTGGCCCTCTACGCGGCCCTCTCCTCGGTCTCAGTCTCGGCAGACGAAACCAAGCCCAACATTCTTTTCATTTTGGTCGATGACTTCGGTGCTCGTGACCTCAGCGGCTACGGGTCAACTCTCTACGAAACCCCCAACATGGATAAACTGGCGGCCAGCGGCGCCAAGCTCACGCAAGCTTATGTGGCTTATCCACGCTGTGTGCCTTCACGTTATGCCATCATGACCGGGAAGTATCCGGCACGTGTCCAGGGCCTAAAAGATAGCCCGCATGTGGAGCCTGGGCGAGACAGCACTTTTGGCGCCGCTTTCCAAGCAGCCGGTTATCGCACCTTTTACTGCGGCAAGTGGCACCTGGGCGATGGTGAATCGAACCCAGACAAAGTCGGTTACGAAACCACTGTCGCAGCCGGTGCCGCCGGAGCCACGAGATCCCACTTCGCACCCTATACGAAATCAAGTACAGAGGGTGGGAGAGGCAAAGAAGAAAAGGATCCCATCGTTGGCCTCGATGATGCCCCCAAAGGTGAATATCTCACAGATCGCCTCACCAGCGAGACGATCAAATTCATCGAGAACAACGCGGATCAGCCCTTCTGTGCCGTACTGGCGCACTATGCGGTTCACACACCGATTGAAGCCAAGAAACATCTCACCAAGCGCTATCAAAGTAAGCTCGACGGTATGCCCAAGGCCGCGGCCGAATTTGAAAAAGAAAGCGCGGGGGAAAACTCCCTGGTGCAGAACAACGCCACCTATGCTGCCATGATTGAGAGTGTGGATCATGGGGTGGGACGTCTGTTAAACACCTTGGATCGGTTAGGTATCGCCGACAAGACCATCGTCATTTTGGCCAGCGATCATGGCGGACTTTCCGCTCGCGGAGGCAAACGCGAGGTGGCCACCTCAAATCGGCCGCTGCGTGCTGGAAAAGGACATCTTTACGAAGGTGGGCTACGCATTCCCCTGCTCGTCCGTTGGCCGGGCAAGACGAAAGCGGGCACTGAAATTGCCGTCCCAGTCATCACCACGGACCTTTACCCCACGCTTCTAGACATGGCAGGCCTGCCCTTGCGTCCTCAAGAGCATCTCGATGGGGTGAGCCTCACTCCCTTACTCCAAGGCGGCTCTGCTCCTGCACGCCAGACCTTCTACTGGCACAATCCGGCCCCGCGCCCGACCAGCACGGGAGACCTGTTTTCATCCGCCATTCGCGACGGTGATCTCAAGCTCGTTGAGTTTCCCGAGGAAAAACGCATCGAACTCTATGATTTGAAAACCGACGTAGAAGAGCGAACGAACCTTGCCAGCGAAAGGCCGGAAGACACTCAGCGCCTCTTGGATAAGCTTCACGCTTGGAAAAAAGAAGTGGGAGCCTCTGAAGTGAGCAAACCCAAGAAAAGCAAAGCGAAGGCGAAATCAGAGTGACCACAACGAGCCAAGGCCAGACGCCTGAAATGCCTTGGCCCTCTCTCACCAACCTCGCCACATAAGGGCATAAAAAAAGGCAGCCCTGCTCGGGCTGCCTTTCTCAAAAGAGCTTGTCGTCGCAGATTATTTGAAGAACAGCGGGATGACCAGGATGGCCAGGACGTTAACAACCTTGATCATCGGGTTCACGGCAGGGCCGGAGGTGTCTTTGTAGGGGTCACCCACAGTGTCACCTGTAACGGCTGCGGCGTGGGCAAAGCTGCCTTTGCCACCATGGTTGCCTTCTTCCACATACTTCTTAGCGTTATCCCAAGCACCGCCGGAGCTGGTCATCGCAATACCCACGAACAGACCGGTGACGATGGTGCCGATGAGCAGACCACCCAGTGCTTCTTTGCCCAGGAAAGCGACACCAACCACGAACACGATCGGCAAGAGAGCAGGCACGATCATCTGACGCAGAGCAGCCTTGGTCACGATGTCCACGCACTGACCGTATTCAGGAACGTCTTGGCCCGTCAGGATACCAGGCTTGGCAGCCACCTGGCGGCGCACTTCACGCACCACCGCACCGGCAGCGCTTCCCACAGCATCCATCCCAAAGGCCGTGAACAGGTAAGGCAGCAGACCGCCAATGAACATACCGATGATCACTTTCGGATTCATCAGGTCAAAGACCAACACCTCCAGGTTCAGGAAGGCTTTCACCTCTTCCACGTAGGAGCCGAAGAGCACCATGGCAGCGAGACCGGCGGAGGCGATGGCGTAACCTTTGGTCACGGCTTTCATCGTGTTCCCCACGGCATCCAGTTCGTCGGTGATCTTACGCACGTCTTCAGGCAGGCCGGACATCACAGCGATACCACCCGCGTTGTCGGTGATGGGACCAAAAGCATCGAGAGAAATAATGATGCCGCTCAGGCTGAGCATGGAAACCACCGCGATGGCGATGCCATATAGACCGCCCATTTCCCAGGTGCCCCAGATAGAGGCTGCAATGGCCAGCACAGGCAGCAAGGTGGCGTGGTGACCGACACTGATGCCCGCGATGATGTTGGTCGCGTGGCCAGTCTCGGAGGCTTTAGCGATACGACGCACCGGAGCATGAGCGGTGCTGGTGAAGTAGTTGGTGATCCACACCACGGCGAAGGTCATGACGATGCCGATCAATGCACAGTAAAACAGGTCATCCGCAGAGACAATCTTACCGGCCATCAGCACTGCTTCGGGGAACATGGCATCCGTTGCCCACTTGAAGAGTCCCGCAGAGACGATCCCAGCGACAACCACACCACTGACAAGAGAGGCGGTAGCTTTCTGCTTCACAAAATTCACCCACCCGATTCCGAGGAGAGAGGCGATGATGGCCAGACCGCAGAGCACGAAGGGATAAACCAACACAGCGTGGTTGTTTTCGGGCCCCGTCAGGTGGCCGACCAAGACACCACCGATCAGACTGACCGCATAGGTTTCAAACACGTCAGCAGCCATGCCCGCGCAGTCACCCACGTTATCACCCACGTTATCGGCGATGGTGGCTGGGTTACGGGGATCATCTTCGTTCAGGTTCTGCTCGATTTTGCCCACGAGGTCAGCACCTACGTCAGCGGCCTTGGTGTAGATGCCACCGCCGAGACGGGCGAAAACGGAAATCAGAGAGCTCCCCAACGCCAGACCCACCAGGGAATCAATCGCAGCTTTGGCACCCGCCATCTTTTCGACCACCAGGAAGAAACCACCGACGGAGAGCAGACCCAGAGCCACGACAAGCAAGCCCGTCACAGCACCGCCGTTGAAGGCCACCTTCAATGCCGGATGAGAACCGACGCTGGCCGCCCAAGCCGTGCGCACGTTGGCCCGCACCGCGATCATCATGCCGATGTAACCTGCGATCATGGAGCACACCGCGCCGATCACGAATCCAACGCTGGAGAGCCCGCCACGGGTCATAAAGACGATCACGAAAATGACCACCGCGATGAGACCCACTGCGCGGATCTGGCGGTTCAGGTAAGCTTTCGCTCCCTGCTGAATGGCACCGCCGATCTCGGCCATTTTTTCATTACCGGGAGAGGAGGCCAAAATTTGGCGGATGAGCAGGACGGCAAAGGCCAGGCCTACCACTGCCAGAGCAATGGAAACCAGGACGCCTTGATCGAGAAGGAGCGAGTTCATGGAGGTTGTCTGAAGAAACCGGCTGGTTGGAACCGGGGGAATAAAGGGCGCGAGTCTAGCGGTTGCGAAAAGTATGGCAACGCCTTTTCACGCCCAGAAAGCTAGCTACGGGCCCTGATCCGCATTTTTGCCTTTCCTTGCGTTCTTTATTCAGGCTTTTCTTGGATTCTTTGAGCCAACGACACCTTAACCGACGTTAAAATCCAAGCTGGCTTCGGCTGGCTTCATCACTCCGACCTTTCTCAACCTTAACTACCCCAACCCTATGAGCCAAATCGTTCCTCTCGTTTCCTCCGGCATCGCCGGCCCTCTCGGCGTGCTGCATCTCCCACGCCTCTGGCAGAAAGCCTCCCTGGCAGCCGCTGGTAAACTGCACTCCGACTACCCGGGCTGCGGCAAGGGCTACGATGGCATGACCCTGGGTCACCTCGGCATCAAGGAAGAAGATTTCCTTTCCTTCATCGCCACCAAGCCCACCTACGTGCAACTGGAAGCCTGGGTGCGTGACTATCCCGGCGTGAAGCTAACCGCAGCCGACATCTACAAACACAACCAGGCGGTCACGGGCTACATCCACACCGATGACGTGCGCAAGGGCATCCTGGAAGCCGTGGGGCTCCCTGATGATGGCGGTGTGAACCCCGGCGCGGTCGATCTAAACAATCTCGATGACTGGCAGACTTTCTGGGCCACGGAGATCAAGTAAGCCCCGCCTCTTGTTAGGCCTCTAAATCAAAACAAAAGGACGACTGCCCTCCAGTCGTCCTTTTTGTTTTTCGTTCACTTTTTCTTCGGTTTCCCGCCCTGGGGCACCACCTTCACGGCATCACTGGAGATCGAGGCCTGTTGGGCAGTCAAGAGCGGCAGATCATCTGGCAAGTCCTTCAAGAAAAAGTCCCGATACTGGATCTTCATGGCAGGTCCGACGTGCACTTGCACGGCGATGACGCCCTCCAGTGCCCGACCTTTTTCATCCAGGTCCACCACATCCACGGTCTGCACCCCATCGATCCAGTGACGGTGATGGTTTCCCTCCACCAGCACACGGTAGTCATGCCACTGGTCACCCGGGAACTCCTGCACAGGCATCTTTCCCACCACCCACGGCTGGCCTTGTGGATCAATGACCACCTTTTCTCCAGTGTGCGCTAGGATCCGGCGGCCACGCTCTTCATACAGCATGCCATTGTAGTCAGCGCGCTTGGGCACCACATCACACTGATAACCGGTCACCACCCATTCACCGAGATCAGGGCGCTCTTGACCGCGATATTGCAGACCGCTGTTGCCATCCGGAGTGACCTTCACCTTCACTCGCAGTTCGAAGTTCTTCACCTTGCCCTCTTTCCACGTGATGAAGCGATTGTAATCCAGCGTGCCATCCGCCACCCCGGTCAAGCAGCCATCCTCCACCGACCAGTATTTGTTACTGCCGCTCCAGCCGCTCAGATCTTTGCCATTGAAGATGGCTTTAAAACCTTCCGGTGGTTGGACCTCCTCCGCAGATAGGCACAGAGCAAAACACAAAAACAGCAGAGGCAAGGTGGGTCGGAACATATGCCCCATCCATACGATGAAGCCGAACGTTTGTTTCAGCAGCAAAACCCATCCTGCATATGCTCACCACAACTCCATCTGCCCACCAATCTCCCGAGGCCGACGAAAATTCGCATCGGTCACCTCGGCCCGACGATGCAGCAGTCCCTCACGCTTCAAGGAGACCTTAAAGATCTGTTCGATCTGCTGCGACCAGACTCCTACCCCTTTCAGCCGTTTCCCAAACTCAGGGTGCGAAAGCGTGCGACCTTGAGTTTCCTCAATGCGGTTGAGAACCTTGTCCTTCATCCCGGGAAAATGCTCCTGCAACCATGCGGCGAAGACATCCTTCACACTGAAAGGCAGGCGAACCACGGTGTAGCCTGCAAACATGGCCCCGGCATCCTTGGCTGCCTGCAGAATAGCTGGGATCTCGCTGTCATTGAGGCCGGGAATGATCGGTGCCACGGATACTCCCACAGGTATCCCCTGCCCTGCCAAGGCACGGATCGCCTCCAAGCGCATCTTGGGCGACGAAGCCCGCGGTTCCAGCTTACGTGCGAGATCAGCATCCAGTGAAGTGACGGAGATGTAAACCGACGTGGCCTGATGCCGGGCAAGTTCCGATAGATGATCCATGTCCCGCGTGATGAGGTGATTCTTCGTGATCATCACCACCGGATGCCGACACTCCGCCAGCACGGCTAGGCATCCGCGGGTGATTTGCAGCCGCTTTTCAGCAGGTTGATAACAATCCGTCACACCACTTAGCGACAGCCGCTCCGGTGTGTATTTGTCTCGCGCCAGTTCCTGCCGCAGCAAAGCCGGAGCATCCATCTTCACCAAGATACGCGACTCGAAATCCACACCAGCCGACCACCCCAACCATTCATGAGTCGGCCTTGCATAACAATAAGCGCAACCATGCTCGCACCCTCGATAGGGATTCAAACTGGCCTCGAACGGTAAGTCGGGGCTCTTGTGGTGACTGATGATGCTGCTGGAGTGATCGCGGAAAAACTTGGTGGCGACCTTTTCCGGTTCCTCTCCCGGATCATAACTCATCTGGAGCGCCGAGAACCGCTGTTCCGTATTCCCGAATGCTCCTCGGCCATGCGGACGATTCACGGGTAAATCATGTGTTCTCATGAACACATGATTTACCGAGCCGCCGTTTTTTCAAGTCCAACTTATTTCTTCTTCAGAATCACGTCGCCGAGGCTGAACATCGGACCATAGATCGCATAGATCAGGAAGCCCACCATGACACCGAGGATCAGCATCGTCAGAGGCTCGATCAGTTTATCGAGAGAGGCAGCCATGTTATCCAGCTCCTCTTCGTAATCGTCGGCAATCTCCGAAAGCATCTCTGTGCCGGAACCCGTTTCAGAAGCCAGCTCGATCAAACCACACAAGTTACGCCCATCCGAGCCGAGCCAATGCGATTCCATCAGGAAACCTTCATGCAAGGTGCGGCCGACGCTGATATGATCGCGCAAACGATTGAAAAACTCCTTGTAATGATAGTGCCAGGTGGCCGCTGAGGTAATTTCCAGAGCACTGGTAAGACGCACATTGGACTCCGTTAGCATGGCCATGGTGCGGAAGCCAGAAGCAGCAGCGGATTTACGCACCAAAAGCCCCACCACGGGAATCTTGAGCACCAAATCCTGCACCCACTTCAGGGACATGATTTTGCCGAAATTGGAGAACATAATGTAGAGTCCCAAAAGCGGAGCAGCGGCCATGTAAGGCTTATGCAGAAAGAGATCGGAAAGAGCGATTAGGGCTTTGGTGGCAAAGGGCAACTCAGTATTGAAGCTGGTGAACAGCTTTGACATGGCAGGCACGAGCGTGAAGCTCATGACGATCACGACAACCACCCCTAAAACGACGACGACTGCCGGGTAAATGAGCGCTCCCTTGAGCTTCTTCAATGTCTTAGACGATTTTTTCTTCGCTACCCCGATACGCTTGCACACGCGTGCGAGCTGACCAGCTTCCTCACCAGCGACGATCAGGGAGAGGATGTCCTCTGAAAACAAGTCGCGGAAGCGAGACATCGCATCACTAAACTTCTCCCCCATGGAAATGGCATAGATCACCTCAGCGATCATCCCTTTATAGCGAGCCGAGGTCACGCGATTGACCTGGAGCTTGAGACTCTTGGTCATGCTGATGTTTCGCTCCAAGCATCGCCCCAAGCCCGAAAAGAAAGCTCCGCAATCCTCCGTGCCCCCCTTGGGCGAAGTCAGTCTCTGAATCTTTTCATCCGCACCAGTGATATCCTCGATCGCCGCCGTTTCATTCGGTGCGATGCCTGAACCGATCAGGGCTTTTTCATGCGTGTCGGTATCCACCAGAGACACACTTTTGTGTCCGGTATTGACGTTGGTAATCGTGACCTTTTTGAGCATGACCGGGAGGGGGCGTTAGGGATTGGCGGCGCTGGTCCGCAGATTGATAGGCAAGAGAGGGCGATATCCATTCAGGCTAAAAGAACTACCTTGAATCTCCTTCGTTGCGTCACTGGAGACATTGACAGAGGCCTGAATAGTCGCGAGCTGCAAGGTGCCCAGGCCTTCCACGGTCGTCTTTCCCATCTCCATCAGATAGGGTTCGCCATTGATGGCTTCATTCAGCTTCGGGCTGTAGCTCTGGCGGGGCATCACCGCAGTGATGTTAGTGACTTCCTTGCTGAAGGAAGGACTCAGGCCGAGCTGCCAAAGCCGCATCGTGTTTTCCTGATAGTTGCGCGTGATGGCCGTGCGCCAAGCCAACTCTTCCTGGAGCATGAGAGAGCTCGTCAAACTCACGGCCGCCGCCATCCCCACAGACACGACAGCACCGGCGGCCAGCACTTCGATAAGAGTGTAACCTCGGCGACATAAACGTTGAAAAGAGGTTTTCATCAAGGCGGTGGTGGATCAGGCAGAAAGAAGGCCTCGAGCCAGACATCCCGTGGCAGGAGAGTGGCATAACTTAGCCCCACGATGGGCAGCGTGGGCATGGAGCCATCCGATCTGAAGATCAATCGCTCTGCTCGGGGGGCAGTCTTGATGTCTCTCCAGAAGGACCAGTTCGTCATGACGCCGCCGATCCAGTTGATCACACGGACGGTATTATCAGGCAGTCCGACAAAGACCGCATGACCTTCATTGATAAACGTCATGCGCCAGCGTGTGTCCTGCCCGAGAATGGGCGAACCTGCCCAACTCAGATCCATCTGATGCGGCTGTTCTTTTTTCTTGGAAGTCAGCGAATACTCGTCCTTCACCCCCAGGATAATGCGGCGGTTGTTATCGTGTTCGAAAGCGATGTTTTTAGCCCATTTCGAACCGGTATTCTCCAGCAGGATGATGACGGGAGACAGTGCTCCCGCAGCCTCATACTCTGCCGCAGTTGTCTGCCCCACGAAGACGATCTGATCCATCGCCGAACCATTGTTGGAGATGCGCAGGTGCTTGAGAGACGGGTTGGCTACGTTGATGTAAAGGGTTCTGAAGAGATTGTCATAACCACTCGGATAACTCGGGGGCAGAACACGCGGTTTGGCATCTCCGCTGTACTGGACCATATACCAGGGGTCAGTCTGGCTGCGGGATTTGGTAAAGACCTCGATATTGTCATACGCCTCCTCGACCATCTTATTCCACAGCGAGTTGTCTGGATAATCTTTGTTATGAACGACGTTAAGCTCACCCTCAAAAAGAGAGGGTGAAGCTTGGCTCTGAGGTCCCGTTGAGGAAGGCACCACCGGCATGTTCGACGGCAAAAGGACTTTCCCATCCAATGTTGTGCCAACGATGGGATATCGTGCAGCGGCATCATATGACTGGATGTAAAGTGACTTGCTCTGAATGGGCAGTGTGACCTTCGACGTCGTCTGCACGAACAAGGACGGTGGATGCCGCACCACCACCCGGCCATACACATTGAAACTCATGGCATTGTTATGCACGTTCAATTCGCCTGCATAGTTCGCTGGTTTCTTGTAAATGGTGATAAGGTCGCCATTCAAAATAGGGCAATGACTCTTGAGAAAGTTGTGGGCGAAAAAGCTATCCACCTTCTCCAAGGCGGGCGGCTTTAAGAAGGTCTGCCGATTCATGAAACTGGGTCCTGGGCGCAAGCCCGAGGGATTGTATGGAAAATCCGTTTTCAGCGTCTCTGGAGTATCCAGATTGACGTAGAGATTCAGGTCCTTCCATCCGCCGTTCGTGCTCAGTCCTCCCTCTTTTCCTCCGGTTAAAAGTGCTGTCTGCCCGGCGAAGTCATCATCTGGCTCGAAAGCGTGTTCCATCACGGTCTCCCATGATAGCATGCGGGAGTTTTCCAAGGCGATCCTACGCGACAAAGCATCTTCCAGCCAACTCACCTGAATGGAGCGCGTGCTCATGACCGTGACCCACCCCGCCAGAAAAAGCCCCGTCACCAACATGAGCAAGAGAGCAGCTCCCATAAGGGCGCCACGCTGGCTCGACGGAGGAAGACGAAAACGCAGTGTCATGAAAGAGAAACCTCAAAGGGTGGGAAACATCGGCACCGTGAACATGAATGAGGTGCGGCCTGCCATGTGGTTATAAGCTTGCTGAGGCAGGCTGGCGGCTGCCGTATTGGCCTGCTCACCGAGATGGCGGGCGGCGGGGTCCGGCCACCAGATGAAATAGAAGGGACGTTCAGCCGCCAGTTTGAAACGATCAATCGCCGTGGATTCACGTTGAGCGAGGCGCGTGTGTCTTTCAAAGGTCACAAACAGTGGCGTGAAACCGTCTTTGGCAAAATCGGTGGCCACACGGGCAGCAGGATTCGCTGGCGGATAAAAGACTGAGTAGTGTCCTGCCGGCACTAAGTTGTAAGTGGTGTTAGTGGGTAGCGGGTAAGGATCGGTGAAACGCTTCACACTGGCATGAAATCCCAGAGGTTGAGTGCCGCCCGTTGAGAAGCGAATGACATCGATGTCATAGATAGCTTGAACGCGCATCTTTTTGGCTTGAGCACTGAAGCTCAGAATGAAAATGCTCGCGTTTGTCGCAAGGGCGGTTGAAGTCACCCCGGGATTACGAAAATCCAAATACAGACTGGCCGATACACCTGCTACTCGAATGATGTGCTCACGGAACTTCTGAGGCGTATCCAATTCATCATCCACCTCAGGATCATAGCTAATATAAGCGGGTTTCCATGTGTTGTCATTGTTCCGAGGGAGACAATAAACGGCTGTCGCACTCAAAACATCATGATAAAACTGCTCCCGCAGCATCTCCGCACGCGCCAGACTGCCGTAACTCGGTGCCACCGGTGTGTCCTTGTAAGAAGAACTGGAGGTTCCGTAAAAATTAGTTAGCCGAGAATTCGCCAGAGGCACCTCCACCACGGAGGCTACTTGCGGTTGACTGCGCACCAGTGTGCCATAGCTGACCACCATGCCGCCAATCACGATCGCCGAAAGGGCTAGCACCGTCAGCAGCTCAATCGAACTGTAACCGAAGCGATCGACTCTGCTTGAACGGTCTCTTTTCATTTGGCCGCAGGGGCATGGTTACCGAACAACATGCGTAACACGGAGGCCTCCGGGACGTTGGCCGGCGCGGGAGGGGTAGAAGGCTTGGGCGCAGGCTTCGCCTCGGCAGGAGCTTCTTGGGGTTGTTGCACAGGCTCCGCTTTCGCCACCTGAGGTTTGGTGTCTACGGGTGCAGGTGTAAACGCCGAGACCTCAGGCCTGCGGATCGTCCCCATGCTACCGCCGGCTCCAGAGGGCCCACCGGCTGGCATTCGATAGCGGACGCTGGGGCCTCCATCCATGGGAATGACCAGGAGTTTAGGAGGCAGACCCGTGGCTCTTTTTTCCACCCAAACGAGCTCTATCGCTGAGGTGGTGATGTTTTTGACCCGCAGCTTCACCTGTTGATCAGGGATGATCTGAGGCACCTCCATCCCCGGCTCCAAACGCATGCCGCCCAGCATAACTCGCATGCCACGGGGTCCTGAGGCTGCACCACCGACTCGCATCCCTAACAACATGTCACGAACCTGATTTTCTTCCGTATCAGATTCATCGTTAACACGTCCGTCAGAGGCCGCTTCAAAGGGATTGTTTTCTTCGGGCTTGACTAGCTCTGGAGTTTTTTCGTCGGGCATGATGAGCACGTATTGCACGCGCTCGTTTTCATCGCCCGCCTCGGCTTGAGCATGCACCCTCGACTGGCAAAAACCAGCCAGCAAGGTCATGATGAAAAGAAGTCGTTTCATGAGCTAGATCAGGCTTTCTTTTTGGATTTCGTGTCCGTCGGATCAGCAGACAGGTTGATCAGAGGTGTCTCCAGAGAGACATCCAGACGTAATTGTCTAGCCGTGCTCCCCCCGGTGATACGGCAGGCTTTGACACGAGCCAAAGGCAAGCGCTTCTCCACGTCACCTAACCAATTCATCACCTTGGCATACTCATCTTCGATCACGATCGTGGTGAGGACCGCCCGGGGAATGAGTTTATTGTCACGGAAGCTTTTGATTTCAGTTTTACGAGTTCTCACCAGCGTGATCCCACGCTCACGAAGACTGAATTCAATGGCGCTTTCCACCTCTTGTTCTGTCTGTGAACGATCCACATGCGGCACCCAGGCCTGCAGGAAACGCCGGATGTCTTCGGTCTCAGCCTTCGTGCGAGCCGTGAGGATCTCTGCGGCTTGGCGTGCTCCTTCTGCGGTGATGGCATCCTGCTCAGCCAGGCTGGCGGACTTTTTCATAGCCGTCACTTTCTGGTGAACGATCTGACCAAAATAGGTGATGACACCGATGAACATCATCAGCACCACACAGGCGAGTTGCTTGGGATTCATTCGAGGGAAAAGAGTTATTGTTCCTGGCGAACCAGCGTGGATCGATATTCGATGATGTCGCCGTTCTTACTCTGCTGGGGTGAATAGGAGCGATAGTTCAGGCGGGTGATGCTGCTATCCACCAGCGCCACCTCTGTGGCTGAACCACCGTTGATACGCAGCGTCAGAGAGAGGTTGGCGGGAACCTGATCGCCACGCTCGATCGAGAGATCCGAGATACGCACCTCTGGTGGCATGGCTCGAGCAATGGCCACACTGATAGGCTGGATATTCCGTGCGCCTTCTACCCATTTGGCCACGACCTCGGCCTTGGCCGTTTCTGCGTCCAGTGCCATCTTCTCATTCATGAGCTGCTTGCTCACCCCTTCATGCTCCTTACGCACCTGCTCAAACTGCTGCTTGGCTTGTTGAGCTTTTTTATATGCCAGCCAATCCATGGTCATGAAATAAGTGCCGCCTACCAGGGCTAGGTAAAAGGCTAGAGGCACCAGCTTGAATGAATTCGGCAGCCGTTTGGAGGTATCCGTCCGTGGCGTCTTGAAGTCGTGACAAATGTATTCGGACATAGCTAAATTTTAAAGGTTGGTTAGTGGATACCGATGGCTCTCCAGAGGATGTCATCTTGTGTCATGTCCACAGCGCCGACACGTTCCAGATGCACAAAGAGGTCTGCCCGGAATTTGGCATCCTGACCTTCACTGATGAAATAGACCGGGCTGCCTTGAGGCACCTTCTGAAGCAGCGGGCTGATGATCTGGAGAGAGGTTTCCACCGCATCCGGTCCCAGACCACTTCGACAGCGCAACTCCTTCCACTGACCATCTTGCTGCACCAACACACCGATCGAACCTTCACATGCGGAGACGAGCACCATGTTGGGCGGCACGGAACCCCGTTGAGCGACATAGAGCTGATGCACCGCATACTCATTGAGGGCAAACAGCCCGCAGCAGACCCGCCCCGGACGGATGCCGATGGTCCGGAGCACATCTTCGGTCACTTTCACCATGCTCTCCTCACAAGCCAAGAGCATGCTGGCAGAGGTCTCCGGGTGGTGGCAAATGGCGTAACGTTTACCGCGATCAAACTTAGGCCCGAGCACGGCACGAGGATTCGTGCGCAGGAGATTCACGCAGTTGTCACCACGCATCATGTTATTCTCCAGGCTCATGATGAAGCGGTTGTTGATCGAGACCACACACCAGCCTCCATCGGCCATCATGCGCCACTCATCCGCCCGCTGGGGGGCGATGTCGGCAAACTCGCCCTCCATCACGCCACCATCATCGAAGCGGCCTTTTTTATTGATACCGCGCCAGCTCGTCTGGTTACGGCTCACATTGAGCAGCAGAGTCTTGCGGCCCTCGAAGCGCCGCCCCCAGGAAACACTCGCATCGTCCGCCTCCGGTTTGAAAGCGTCGAAGCTCAGAACAGATTTGATTTCATCCAACAGCATAAACGGAGGTCAGGTTTTCTCGTGAGAGGTAATCGTAAACTTCATGCTCGGCGTAGCCGGTCTTACGGGTCTGCGTCGGTCTCCAGCCATCTTGCTGGCGGAAGCTGAGGCAGCGCTCGAAGCTGATCATGCCGCGGGTAAAACCGGCTTCGAGTTCCTGCTCCAGGTTCTTAAACTCACCGCGACGGATCATGCCGCAGACGGAGTCATAGGGCAGTAGCAGCTCGTGAATTGGGAACCGCTTGCCGCGAGTCTCGTCAAAGAGCAGACGCTGGCAGAGAATCCCCCGGAAGCTATCCGCAAAGGAAAGCGTGGCGTTCTCCATACGATCACTGGGAATGAGCTTCAGATAACGCTGCACGGTCTGCGCTGCGCTGGAGGTGTGCAATGTAGCCACCACGACGTGACCGGTTTCAGCTGCTTGCAGAGCAATCTCCGCTGTTTCACCGTCACGAATCTCACCCACCAGAATCACATCTGGAGCCTGACGAAGAGCGGCCCGTAGGGATTTGCTGAAATCCAACTCGTCCGTGCCGATCTCACGCTGAGAGACGAGGGAAGGAATGCCCGGTGGATAAACGAACTCAATCGGATCCTCAAACGTGAGCACGTGCTCTTGACGGCGCTTGGCACGCTCCAAGATCATTGAGGCAATCGTGGTGGATTTACCGGAACCAGTAGCACCGCAGACCAAAAAGAGTCCGTTCTTCGCTTCCAGGAAGGCTTTGATGGCCGCAGGTGGCACCATGAGCTTGCTGATGTCGGGGATGCTCTCAGGCAGCAGCCGCATGACCCACCGCGGACGCCCCCGAGTCACCATGCGGTTCACACGATAACGGCGGTTCCCCAAAGTCAGGGCGTAGTCGACACATCCAGGTGTGAATTCGAGCGGGCGCTCGGGCTGATAGATGAAGGAATCAAAGAACAGCTTGCCATTCCGCTTGTAGGTCAGCGGCTCCCATGGGGTGATGTAAAAGTCACTCACCCCGGGATCCTTCGAGAGGTGAAGCATCCGGTAGCCGAGTTGACTTCTTTCGTTGATATCTTCCATGAATGACGTTGCGGTTAGTGATTGCTGACGAAGCGCCCTCTTAGAGCAGCGCTGGCGGAGGCCCCTTCGAACACGAGGAACTGATTTCCCTGCACGACGCCTGCACCGGGATCGAGCGTGGCCCAGCTCAATTCCAATCGGTATTCCACACCATCCACGGTGACCTTGAGATCGGTGGTGGGGTTACGCAGTTCCACGATGTCGGCACTGGAGAGGCGGTCGCTGGTATTGTCTGTGCTGATCAGCCCCAGGTTGACGTGCACCACCGCATTCTGAGCAGGCTGGGTGAGGTTCAGATTGATACTCAGTGTTACCCCATCCGCTTCACTGTTATAGAACGTGGTGCCATTGAACATGATCAACTCACCCAAATTGAACCACGTGTTAGGCACGATGGTCTCGAACTCGCCGGGAGTGAAGGTGAGCACGTTTTCCACCCCAGCATCAAGAAACTCGCCATTGCCCAGATCCAACTTGGTGTTGCCATGTTTAAAGGTGGAGCTTTCCTCACTATTCTCCACCGTGGTAACGAGGTTCGTTCCGCCCGTAGCGTTCCCCCAGGTGCTGGTGCCTGAGCCGCTGAAGCCTGTGGTTAGGCGATAATATGTGGCGGATGCATTGCCGCTGGTTTTATAAAGAGCCGTGTCCGTAGCGTAGTTACGCGCATCCAATTTATCGGACGAAGCGACGGTAATTGGGCTCCCTGTGTAAGGTGTCCAACCGCCATTATTGACCCGATACTCCAGTCGTGATCCCTGGCTGGGTGCGCCGTTGGGGCTGAGCGTGACATAGCCTGGAAAGCTGGCATAACTGAAGGTGCCTCCGGTCGGGCTGATCGTTGGCTTGGGCAGTTGAGTGACCAGCGGTGTTTCCGATCCATCGCCGCCATCACCACCATCCCCGCCGTCACCTCCGCCTCCCCCCCCATCGCCACCACCACTCCCCCCATCACCGGTGCCGGGGTTGCCAGCAGGCAACTCTTTCATAGGATCAAAAGGGCTCGATACTCCCGAGCCGCCTGTGCTGCCTGGAGTATTATAGGCGAAACCTGGTGAGCTGCTATTTCCCCACACCCAACCCCGGTTTTTCCCCGCCCCACTATTATAAGCCACCGCACGCTGAGTCGGGCGGGTTTCACTGCCAAAATCTTTGCTCCCCAGAGACGGATCCAGATAAAACTCACTCACAGCGGTGCCTCCGCCGCTCGTCAATTCGAAGCGTTGTTTCTGCGGGTCCCACTTCGCTCTTACCTTTCCGGCAGGATCCACGGAAGTCGTGACCCGAGCCGTCAGCCGGATGTCAAGCAGCCGACCTGAGGCGGGACCGGTATGCTTGGCCCAGTCAGATTGAGGTAGGGTGCGCTTCAGTTTATCCAAGACCGCTTGCGGGCTGGTAATCCCCGAGAGGGATCCGCCATCCGACGTGTAGATCGCGATCATCTGATTCAGCGTTGCCACGTCGGAAGTGATCTTGGTATCCTTAAGAGCGACATTCTGGCGGGTAATCACCCCCGTCACCACGGTCACCAACACGCCTAGGATGGCAATCAGAATGACCAACTCCATCACGGAAAAGCCGGATCGGGACCGAAGGTCCGACCTGCCGTGAGAGAAGGGATCTGGCAGTGCAACATCCATGATGTTTATGGTAAATATTTAAAGATAGCGAAATTTGTGGGTTAAATCAACCTTAAGGATGAGATTTCCCATATTTTCCATATTTTGATATTGCTGAAGTCTGAGTTGGAGGCGTCCGTTGACCATGAGCGATCCCAGCTTGTCCAGGGAGACAGATATTTTGGTATTACTGAAAATATTATCATCATGGAGATAAATAGCATTTGAGTGAATTAACCAAATCCACTATATTTTTTATAATCCCCTGTTTTCAATGCACACCTCGCGCCTCACTCTCCTGGTCCTCTTTATCGGCGCCAGCCTTGCTTTCCCACTGAGGCAGGCCCGAGCGCAGTTGGGGGGATCCCCTTTTAATTTCTCTTCCAGCCTATATGAGGCTGAGGCCTCGAAACTGCGGGATGCCCCCCCACAGCAGTATGACTTCTCGAACGCCATTCTCTCCGATGTGCTCCGCTTTTTAGCCACGGATGCGGGCATCTCTTTCTTCTCGCTGCCAAACGACAGCCCAGAAGGCTCACGCCAGATCACCTTCTCCATTCGCTCCAGCCCTTTTCGCGTGCTGGAAACTTTGTGCAAGGCTAACGAACTGGCTATCATCCCCGATAATGGCATCTGGTATATCCGTCCGGCTGACGACAAGGAACTGATCGGCAAGTCCTACCAAATTCGCTACAACTCTCTTGAAAAGGTGGATCGAGTCAGCTCGGGGTCAGGCTTGGGCCTGACTCCTGTCGGTGGTTCGGGAGGCAGTTCCGGCGGAGGCGGCGTGAATCTCCAAGGCAACCAGGAGACTTTCTCCGTACGGCGCAGCGAGATCATCAATGCGATTCGTGACCTGCTCAGCCTGCCCAAAGAAGAGTCTGAGACTGGCGGACAAGGCGGAGATGTTGCAGCCGCAGCGGCGGCTCTGGGAGGAGTCGGCGGAGATCAAACGAAAGCCCTAAACTCCAATGAACTCAGTGCTTACCGCAAGCCCAAGGTCATCTGGATGTCAGACTCCAACACCCTCTATGTGGTGGCCACCCGCTTGCAGCATCTATGGGTGGAAGGTTATCTCGAAGCTGCTGATAAACCGCAGACGCTCATCGCCATCGAAGTGAAGTTCATCGAAACCACCCGCGACCCAAAACGTGAGTTCGGGATTGATTGGACCGGCACCTTTGATACCGGTAACTTCCGCGCGGTGGACAGTGTGACCACCGAAACCGACTCCACCACTGGTCAGGAAAAAGTGATTGTGGAGTACAACAATACAGCCACGAATGGGGGGTATCGTGCGGACTTAACCAACCTGCTCACCGGGGCCAACCTCAACGCGGCTGGAGGAGGATTAGCCTGGCCTGCGCTCGGCATCCTAAGCTCACAAGACATCAATGTGAAGCTGCGCGCCATGCTCCGAGATGAAGAGACGCAAATGACCTCCTACCCACGCATGGTCACGCTGAATAACAGCGAGGTGTCCTTCCGCAGTGTGGTCAACCAACCCGTGCTGGATGGCACCGCCTCTGCCACCGTCGGTGCGGGTGCCACGACGACCTCTTCCATCGCTTATCTACCGATCGGCACCGTGCTCAACATCCTGCCCAAACGGATGAACGACGATAAAATTCTGCTGAACATGGCCGTCACCGTTTCCAGCATCATCAGTACCGAGGTGATCAATGGCAATCCCTACCCCGTCGCCTCATCGCGCATCTACAATGCGCCTGTGGAGGTGAACTCAGGTTACACCGTCGCCGTGGGCGGCTTGGATGAAGCGCGTGAGCGTGAGGGGAAAGCCGGCGTGCCTTTCCTGCACAGCATCCCACTGCTCGGCAAGGCCTTCAAATACGACAGCAAGAGCAAGAACCATAAAAACCTCATGCTCTTCATCACACCACAGATCATCGATGCGCGTGACGGCGGCTTACCACCAGAGCCTCAGTCTGTCATTCCCCAGAAGCCTAACCAATTCCAACCCAAAATCCCTCAGGTGGACCAGAACTCCGGAGCTCTGCTCGGCGGTCCGAAGTCGCTGCCCAACGCAGTCGCCTACCTGACCCGTGAGACGGATATCCTTCATCACACCATCCATGAAGGGCGCATCACCCCTGATGAGAGCCGCAAGCTGAAAGAACTCAAGATCGCCGTGGAACAGCTTGATGGACAATGTGAGGTGCTCAAGCAGCAGTATCCCAACGACTACGCCACCATCTATGAGCATCAGCAAAAGCTGAAAGGCCTGCTGGATCGCAATCAGCAAATGGCCCGGCTGTTGTTCTCCAAGAAATACTTCTGAAGAACGACAGTCAGGCCATCGCAACTCCTGCTCTCAGAAAAGTCTCCGCGAGGACCTAAACCAAGATCAACGACTGCGGCGGGTATCCCGGGAAGAGCCAGACGAAGACGACGAACGCGTCGAGGAAGCTGTGGTCACGCGAGTTGGACGTGAACTGGAGGAAGGACGCGACTCAACCCGCGGCGTGGGGCGCACGGAAGGACGTGCCGAACTGGTCGAGGGGCGAGAAATACCGCTACGAGGTGAGGCACTGATCGAAGGTCGGCTCAGGGAACGCGGTGTCGAAACAGACGGGATACGAGGTGCTGTCACGCTAGTGCTGCCGCGGGCAGAGCTTGGCCGAGCAACACGCGAGGCGTAAGAGCGGCTACCGGAAGAGGAGCGATGGCTATAGTGATCATCGTGATGATGATGGTGATAATCACGCCCGTAATAACGGTAAGGATAGCCACCGCCAAAGCCGAAGAACGAAACGGAGGAATAAGCCGGATAGGCGGGAGCGTAGCCATAATCATAGCCATCCACGTAGGCCGGGCCGCCAACGGGGGCATCGTAGTAGCCGTATTCATCATACACCGCGCAGGAACTCAATGCTGCCACGCAGGCCGCGAGCCCTGCCAAAGAAAGGAATTTGGTTTTCATGTTACTTACCTCAGACTCCGATAGCCGGACAACTATTCAAAACCAGTGCCGATCGCGCCTTTTGCAGCGGTGAGTGCATTTTGCTTGCGCACATTCTTCTTGGCAAACACGAACGCTCATGTCTCATTGCTATCCCCAACTATGAAATTCAATCTTCCGCTTCTTGCCGCTCTTGCATTGACTTTTGTCGGCTCGACCGGTCAAACCCAAGCCCAGGAAACTGCCCCCGTGAGCGAAACCAAACCCGTGAAAGTTGTGATGGAAACCTCCAAAGGTGACATCGAAATCGAACTCGACGCCGCTAAAGCCCCCGGCACCGTGGCCAACTTTGTGAAATATGTGAAAAAAGGTCACTATGATGGCCTCGTGTTTCACCGTGTGATCCCAGACTTCATGATTCAGGGGGGAGGCTTCACCCCAGACATGGAGCAGAAGGAAACCGAAGCCCCGATCCAGAACGAAGCCAAAAACGGCTTGAAAAACGTCCGTGGCTCCCTGGCCATGGCCCGCACGCCGAATCCCCACAGCGCTTCCAGCCAGTTCTTCGTGAACCTGAAGGATAACACCTTCCTCGACTATCCTGGTCAAGACGGCTGGGGCTACTGCGTCTTTGGCAAAGTGAGCAAAGGCATGGAAGTGGTGGACCAAATCGCCGCCGTGAAAACCGGTAATAAAGGCCCCCATCAAAACGTGCCTGCCGAGCCTGTCGTCATCAAGAGCGCCAAAGTGGTGGAGTAATCCCTCCCTTCCCTGCGTTTTTCTAAAGGCCAGTCATCGATGAGGTGACTGGCTTTTTTGTGCCCTCCGGCCAATCCTCGCGGATAAATTCTGGGAGGGTGCCTGACTTCACTATTGCCGCCCGTAGGCAGTGCCCACTACAATCACACTTCATGAACCCTCAGTTTTCACGCCGTCGATTCCTTGCCACCAGTGCCGCGGCGCTGGGCTTCCCAACCATCGTCCCTAACAGTGTTTTTGGAAAACCGGGACGTCCCGCACCCTCCGAGCGCATCACCGTCGGTTGCATCGGCTGGGGCACTATCGCAGGCGACTGGACACCGAGCTTTCTGAACAATGAAAAGTGTCAGGTCATCGCCGTGGCGGACCCGATGAAAGAATACGGTCATTATGGCTACGACGGTAAAGAAACCGGAGGCCGGGAAGCAGGACGTAAAATCATCGACCAGCACTACTCTCAAGCCGCTAACAAAAGCGTGAAGACCTGCACCGCCTATGTGGACTTCCGAGAGATGATGGAGAAAGAGGATTTAGATGCCGTGCAGGTCTCCACCCCCGATCACTGGCACGCCTACATGGCGGTGTATGCCGCACGGAAAGGCAAACACATCTATGGGCAAAAGCCCTTGGCTCTCACCATCGGCGAAGGACGCCTGATGTCTGACGAAGTGGCCAAAGCCGGAGTCACATGGCAGACGGGCAGCCAGCAGCGCAGTGACATCTACTTCCGCCTCGCCTGCGAGCTGGTGCGCAATGAACGACTGGGTAAGCTCAAACGTGTGCGTGTCGGCCTCCCGGGTGGTCATAGCAACTGGAATGGCATGGCCGAGCTGACGGCTCCAGCTCCGATCCCCGATGATTTCGACTATGAGCTGTGGCTAGGCCCTGCCGAGCAGATGGACTACCGTCCTGCCCTGCTCCCCCTGAACTGGCGGCATAACTTTAACTTCAGTGGAGGGATGATTACCGACTTCGGTGCCCACCACATCGACATCGCCCAGTGGGGCCTCGGCACCCAGCATACCGGTCCGCTCGAGCTACGGGAGGTCTCTGGAACCTTGAACAAAGATGCGCTCTATAACACCGCCACCGACTTCAAGTTTGAGTGTGTGTATGAAAATGGCGTCGTCATGCAGGTGGCCAGCCCAGAACACAAACTGATGCCCGAGGTGGAAGCCTCGTTGCAAAATAGTAACAGCAAGAAGCCCTTCGACCATGTCGGCATCCTTTTCGAAGGCGATGCTGGCAAGTGGATCTATGTGAATCGTGGGAAGATCAGCGCCAGTGATCCGGCCATCCTGCGTGAGAAGATCGGCCCCGATGAAATCCACCTCTATGAGAGCAAGGACCACACGGACAACTTCCTGAATTGCATCTACGATGGTAAACCGACCGCCGCTCCGGTGGAGGTCAGCCATCGCAGCATCACCATCGCCCATTTGGCCAACATCGCCCTGCGCACCGGCAGCACCGGGCTGAAGTGGAATCCACAAACCGAGAAGATCGATGGCAACGAAGCGGCTTCCAAACTGCTCTCGAAAGAATGGAGAAAACCGTGGGTGCTGTAAATTCCCTCTGCGCATGCCGCCAGCATCGGCTGAAGATGATCTCGCTGAAGATCATCTTCACAGCTTGTATTCTGGTCTTACTGTCCAGCCCCGGGCTGGGGCAGTCCTTGCAGCTTGATCCCTCACGGATTCTCGGTCAAGCCGCTCCCAAGCAGATGGACCCCGAACCTCCTGCGGAGCCCATTTTCCAAGGTTACCTCTATCTGGAGCCTAACCAAATGCGCTTCGAAGCACTCTTCGATGCGCAGACGGCGCTGAATTGGGCGCAACTCCCCAGCACTCAGTTTCTCAACGCTGATGAACAAAAAGCTCTGACAGATGCGCTGGCGGCGAAATCGGCCGACTGGTGCCGTCTCGGCATCGAGAAAGCTGGCGAGGCGAGCTTCCGTGGAGCCTCCATCATCAAGGGCAAGCCCGGTGCTACCTTGCCTCTCGAAGAAGGAGCTACAGTTCCTCTCCGCGAAGCCATGGTCGGCCTCATGTGGGAGGCACCCCTGCCGCCCATGCCCGAACAAGTCCTCATTGAATGGACCGGATACATTCACGATCAAAAACGGCTGCCCATTCGCGTCTTCTACGGCAGCCAAAGTGAAACCACGGAAGCCATTCAAGGCCTCAAAGAAGTGCGCTGGCGCAGCCGAGGCCGCCTGCCGATGCCGGCCCCTCTGGCCTCAGTGCCCAAGCTAGAGCAATCCGCCCCCTGGCGGCTGCCTGTCGCCAGCTTAATCTGGTTTAGCTGCGGGCTCGTTTTCTTCCTCCTGTTCAAGGGACGCCGCCTACCGGGTGGCACAGTCGCCTTCCTCGGGGCTTGGCTTTTGGGAGCCCTGCTCACCTGGCCCCTCTTCGTCATCGAGATCACAGGCAACACCCGGGTGCCTGATATCAAAACCGCTCACGATGCCGAGTCCATCCTGACTCCTCTTCTGCGCAATGTTTACCGGGCTTTCGATCACCGAACCGAATCGGACATCTACGATACCCTCGCCCGCAGTGTGGATGGTGAACTGCTGCGCCAGCTTTATCTGGAGACCCTGCAAGCACTGACCCTGGAAGGCCGTGAAGGAACGCGGGTCACCATCACGGAATTCAGCACGGAGGTCATGGATGTGAAACCCAACCCCGACGGCTCAGGCTTTATTGCCCACTGTCAATGGACCGCCTTAGGCACCGTGGGCCACTGGGGCCACGCCCATACACGTGTGAACCGCTACACCGCTCAAGTGGTCATCTCCCCTGTTCAATCCGAGTGGAAAGTGACCAAGCTGGATGTCAGCGAAGCACGCCGGATTTGAGCCCCGGCCGATTAAAAGCTATCTGGGTGTGCTATTCCCTTACCCACGAATGAAAAAGGCGAGAGGAAAACCTCTCGCCTGATGAAACGGATTGAAGTGCGATTACAGTTTGATCGCCTCGGTCTTCTCCATGGCCGTCGTGAGGCCTGCCCAGCCTTCCGGGCGCTGAATCTGGAACATGTGGAGATAGAGAGCCACCTGCTGTGGACCGTAGTCTTTGAGCAGGGCATCAATACCAGCTTGGGCTTTCTCTTCGCTGATTTCTTCAGGGAGTTCATCCACCTGACCTTTACCGTCGTGCGTGATACCCACCGCATCGAGGAAAGTGATCAGCATGGCACCCTGAGATTTCAGCAACCAGATCTGCAGGAGTTGTTCAGCCACAGGATCGTTGCTCTTCAGATAGAGCTGATTCAGCAGCCACTCGGCCTGCTGGGCGCGGGACTTTTCTAGGATGAACTGAGGACGCAGCTTGCGGGCCTGAGCCAGGGACTGAATCAGGGCGCGATAGGCAGGGCGCTCATCGGTCTGGATGTAAGTGAGGATCTGCTGACGCAGTTCGGGTCCGATGGCCTGGAGGATCTGTTGCGCTTTCATTCGCCGGTTCAAAAAAGTGGGTTGGAAATGGGGCGTGCTTGCTAACACGCGTGTCCGCCGGTGGCAACAGGCAATGTCATACCTCCCTGGAGGCTGGTTTCAGACGCCGGGCGATGAAGAACGGCGCGTCTAGCACGCTGTAAAACACCCCACAGAGGAGGACGAGGCTACCGATATACCACGGCCAAGGCCCCAAAGCATCCATGAGACTGGCCTGGGCGGGTTTTTGACACAGGAAGGCAAAGTTACTGTTCAGGGACAGATTCACCGCGCCCACCGCAAAGGCATAAGCAATGGTCAGGCCCACCATACGTGGCACGGCCCAGGGGCGTGGACGGCATTTCAGTGAGGTGACCAGATGCAACGCTGTCACCACCACTCCGCCATGGAGAACGAAGAACATGATGAAACGTGGATCTGGGAAATCCACATCCAGGTTGGGGGTGATGAGGCCTTGTAGCGTGCCGGCCATGCCAAAGAAATAAACGATCTCTGCGGCCAACCGATGATGGGTCAAAAGGGCGATGCCTCCGGCAATGCCTGCAATATCACACAGGTGAAATGGCAGACCTGTATCCCAAGTCAGCGTGCCTGATCGCCAGTGAGAGAAGGCAGCTAGCGGCCAATCAAGCAACAGCAGGCAGGCGAGCACGCACTCCGCGATACGGGCTGAGGCGGGGTGAAACCGCCGCAGGAGCGCGAGGATGAGAAGAATGCTTCCACAAACACCGAGGACGGCGAAATGGCTGGGACCAAAGGCATGAAAGGGAGAGGGCATGAGGAAGGGAGAACGCTGCGGTTTACAACAAGCTCAAGAGGCGGCTCTGAGTAAATGCGTAATTTTATCAGGCAAACGGATCATCATTACGTGGAAAGTCCATCGGTTGACGAACAGTCGCTGTGGTATTTCGGTCTTGATCTCTCATGTCGTACAGTCGCACATCCTCCGGAGATACGTTTCTCATTCCCTTCGGTCTCGTGTTCATCCTCGCGGGGCTCGGCGTGGGTATCTTTTACTTCAGCATGGTCTCCGGCTGGTATGCAGCCCGGTCCTGGGTGAAGGTGCCGTGCATCATTGAGTCCAGTTCTCTGGAGGATCATGTGAGTCATGACAGTGACTCTGGCACCAGTGTCACCTATTCGGCAGTGGCGACCTATCGTTATGAATTCGAGGGGCGCAGTTATCAGGGCCGTGAGGTGTCTTTGAGTTCGGGGTCGGATAACTTTGGGGATTTTCAGCAGCAAGCCGCCTCCATTTTGCAGCAGCACGAAGAGTCGGGTCAGCCGTTCCGCTGCTTTGTGAATCCTGAGCGCCCGGAAGAAGCCGTTATCTTCCGGGAAGGTCGTTGGACACTGCTTTTGTTCCTCAGTTTGTTCCCGGTCGCGTTTCCTCTGGCCGGTGGGTTTGTCATGTCCATGGGACTGAGTGAGCGGCGGCAGAAGAAGGAACGAGAGCTGGCCAAGAGCCAGCATCCTGAGGCCCCTTGGCGCTGGCAAACCCGCTGGCAGGACGAGTGGATACGACCGAAGAATGCAGGCTTCTTCAAAGGCTGGCTCATGGTCGCGATCTGGCTGACCATCGTTTGGGGCCCTATTATCTATGCCACCCTGATCGGGGGAGATGGTGAGCTTGAAGACACTTTTTCCTGGGTGGTTTTGATCCTGACGGTGCCTCTTCTTTTTATTTGGCGGGCTGCTATCCGCCGTGTGTTGGATCAGCGGCAGGGATTACCTCAAATCCACGTGCAGCCAATGCCTGCTAGCCCTGGGGCATCCCTGGACATTCAGGTGGCCATCCCACCACGGCGTTCGGTGAGTATGCGTGACCACCTGCATGCCGAAGTCCGCTGTGTGAAGCAGGTGACGACCCACTCGGGTAAAAGCACGACGACTCGTGAGGAAACTCTTTGGTCAGATACGATCTCCGCTTCCTTCAGTGATGCGGTGCGTGAAGATCGTGGCAGCCGACTGCCTCTGCGCATCGACCTTCCGGCCGAGTTGCCAGCTTCTCCGCTCGATTCCGAGGGTGGTTCTCACGGAGAGAGATACGACTGGGAGCTACGAGTGAAGATGCCCAAACTGCGTCATCCCGTGGTATTTGACCTGCCTGTTTTTGAGAGTGCTGAGACAACGGTTTCGACCGATCCATTAGCCCCCCCAAAATCCGCTCGAAAGGCTAGGCCCTCAGTGGAATCCATACTCGCTTTGGATGCCGATGAGCTGACGATGCATTTAGCCAAGCATCACATCACGGCCGTGTTTGATCGGCACAATCTACCGATGAGTTTTGACCTCAGTCCCCGGCGCTATGCCTCCGCGCGGTTGTTTTTGACGATCTTCAATACGATTTGGACCGGTGTCTTTTTCCTGCTGGTGACTCTCGATGCCCCCTTCATTTTTCCTCTCATCTGGGGTGTCACGTCGGCCTTGTTCTGGTGGGTGATCATCCGTCAGTTTGAACACCGGCACATTGATCTGGATGCCGCAGCTCTGGAGATCCGTCAGACGCTAGGCCCGTGGTCCAGCAAGAAGCGTTTTGAGCGCCGACACTTGCTGGAGTTTAGCAGCCGCATGCACATGAGCTCAGGCAGCACGAGCTACTATGAGGTCCGGGCTGACACCACCTTTGGTAAACGGGTGACTCTCATGGACGGAATTCCAAGTAAACTGGTGGCGGATAACCTGGTTCCTTTGCTTGAGCAATGGCGTAAGCAAGCTTGATCCCACGGCGGGCTTGTGGCTTGATGGGCTCATGAAAACTCTCCCAGGCAATGTCATCGAACTCTGTCAGGCTTTGGTCCGCATTCCTTCGGTGAATCCTGATGGCGATCCTGGCTGTGACCAGACGGGAGAGCTGGCCTGTGCGGGATACATTGGCGAGTTTTTACGAGCTTCTGGCGCGGCTGTTGAACTGGATGAAGTGGAACCGGGCCGCCCCAATGTGATCGGGCGTTTCCCCACCGCTCCGAGTGCGGACGGTCAGCCGAAACCGCGAATCGTCTTTGCACCCCACACGGATACGGTGAGTGTCGGCGGCATGACCATCGAACCCTTCAGCGGAGAGCTGCGGGATGGCCGGATCTGGGGCCGGGGAGCCAGTGATACCAAAGGCCCGATGGCGGCCATGCTCTGGGCGCTGCATGAGCTGCGCGAAGTGATCCCGCAGTTGCCCGTGGAGGTGCACTTCGTCGGTTTCATGTCGGAGGAATCGGCCCAGCTTGGCTCCCAACACTTTGCCCTTCATCACGGCCCGTATGACTTCGCTCTCATCGGTGAACCGACCGATCTGAAAACGGTATATAAACACAAGGGCTGTCTGTGGGCGGATGTGCATACCACGGGTGTGGCTGTCCATGGCTCCATCCCTGAAAAAGGCGTGAATGCCATTGTTAAAATGGCGGCGCTGGTGCAGGCCCTGGATACGGAATTCCGTGCCTTGCTGAAGGAACACGGTGGTCCAGATGATTTGTTAGGCCCGAGCAGCATCAACCTCGGCATGATCCGCGGCGGCACGCGTTCCAACATCGTGGCGGATCATTGTGTGCTGCGTGTAGATATGCGCACCACTCCAGGAATCAATCGTGCAGGTGGCGCTTTGGCCCTGCTCGAGGACTTTGTGAAGAGCCAAGACGCTGAGGCCTGGGTGGAGCCCCTGCCAGAGACTTTCCCTCTGGATACCGATGCGCAGAATCCCTTTGTGCAACGTCTGGTGGAATGTGGGTCGGAACTGACCGGAGCCCCGTGGTTCTGTGATGCTGCTTTCCTCGCGGCTAAAGGCACGCCATCCATCGCCATTGGCCCAGGCACCATCGCTCAAGCCCACACCAAGGATGAGCACATCAAGACGGACGACCTCGAAGCCGGGGCCGCCTTCTTCATCAAGTTCCTCAAGAGCTGGCAGTCGTGAATCACTCCCAGCAACCAGTATTGACTCAAGCCTCGCGTCTGCTGACTGGGGCCTTGCTGCTGATGCTGGTGTCTTGTGTATCACCCCGGTATGTAAAGCCGACCCCAGTCCTGCGAGAGAAGGCGGTGTATCACCCCGCTCAACCACCACCTGGGGGCACTCAGAAATGGAATCCCGCTTGGTGGATCGGCAACGCGGATGATCCGCAGCCGCCGGAGTGGTATCGCCCTGGGCAGCGTCTGCGTGGCCCGTTGTGGCAGTTCCGCAATCCACTGCACAATTTCACCTTCTACATGATCGGCATTCATGATAAGGAGTTTGTTAGGCGTGGACGCTCGCCAAGTGCGGTCTTTCATCCTGAAGGCGGCTGGAATTGGGCCGTGGCGGAGCGTGGTTTTCTGCGACTGCCCTTTGTCAGTTATCAGGGCCGGTATGTGCGCTGGTATGCTCTGTGGCGCGAGAAAGGCAACTTTGGTCTGAAATTTCAAAGGTCGCCGAAGAAGTAATCCACCGTGGGTTTCTTCTATTTCGAAGGAAGATGTTCTGTTACCGTAACAGAACTTCCTTGATTGTCATTGCCCTGGAATGGCGTTTATGACAGGCTCGGAAAATCCCAACCTTCGTATGGTATTGAACATGATGTTACGTCGAACCCTCTATGCCGCCTTGGCGGCTACTGCACTCTCTGCCCCTGCTCAGCAAGTCTGGGTGGAAGCCGAGTCTTTTGCTAATCATGGTGGCTGGATGCTGGATACCCAGTTCATCGACATCATGGGCTCTCCTTACCTGCTGGCTCATGGCATGGGAACACCTGTGAAAAATGCGGAGACTGAAGTGGCTGTGCCTGAAGCAGGCAGCTACAAAGTGTGGGTGCGCACGAAGAACTGGGTCGGCCCCTGGGACGCTCCAGGAGCACCTGGGAAATTCCAAGTGAGCGTGAACGGCAAGGTGCTGGATAAAGTGCTAGGCACCGAAGGCAAAGATTGGCTGTGGGAAGAGGTCGGCACGGTGGAGCTCAAAGATGCCGCTAAGCTGGCTCTCGTGGACAACACCGGCTTTGAAGGTCGCGTGGATGCCATCCTGCTGAGCAAAGATGCGGCTTTCACCCCGCCCGCCGATTTTGCAGCCACGAACAGTTTGCGCAAGAAGTTGTTAGGCTTGCCCGAAGTTGCCCCTGAGACCGAAGAGTATGACCTCGTCGTTGTCGGTGGTGGTTACTCCGGCATGGGCGCTGCGATCTCCGGTGCTCGCCAGGGCCTGAAAGTGGCCTTCATCCAAAACCGCCCTGTGTTGGGCGGTAACGGCTCCAGCGAGGTGCAGGTGTGGGCCATGGGCGGCACCCGTCGCGGTCTATATCCGCATCTAGGTGAGATTGTGGAAGAGTTCGCGGATCGCGCCAGCAACAGTCCTGCGGCATCCCCTGCGGAGTATAACGATCAATTGAAAGAGGATGTGGTGCGTGCGGAGAAGACCCTGGATCTTTTCCTCAACACTCACGTCTATGCCGTGGAGATGGAAAAAGGTGAGGACACCAAGATTCGCAGCGTCACCGGTCTGGATACTCGCACCGGAAAAGAGACTCGCTTCCGTGGTAAGTTCTTCAGTGATTGCACCGGCCACGGCAGTGTCGGTTTCCTCGCGGGAGCCACCATCATGCAGGAAGAAAAAGGCCGCATGGGCATGAGTAACATGTGGGTGCTGAAGAAAGTCGAGAATCCGAAAGCTTGGCCGGAAACCCCCTGGGCGCTGGATCTCAAGCTGGAAGACTTCCCCGCTCCGAAGGTGATGGAACCTGTAGGCGTGAAGAATAAGCCGAACATGCTTGGCTACGATCTCGGTTACACTCCCGTGGAAAATGCCGAGGACTATGTGCATGGTGAGTGGTTCTGGGAGAGCGGTTTCGATCAAGACCCGATCAATGGCCTGGAGCGCATTCGTGACTGGAACTTCCGTGCCGTGTATGGTGCCGTCAGCGCGCTGAAGAAGTATTCTCCCGAGCAATACAAGAACTACGACATGACCTGGCTGGCCTACGTGGGCGGCACGCGTGAGTCCCGTCGTATTGTCGGTGATTTCATTCTGCCCGGTGAGGACATGGTGAATGGCGTAATCCAGCCCGACGCCTGTGTGCCCACCACCTGGGATCAGGACCTGCATTATCCGAAAGAGCAGTATGCCGGGAAGTTCCCTGAAAATCCTTTCATCTCCCGCGCTCAATTCGGCAAACACACGGATCGTAAAAATGGTTATCCGGTGCCTTACCGCTGCTTGTATTCCAAAGACATTGCCAACCTGTTTATGGCGGGCCGTAACATTAGTGTGGATCGCTTCGCCCTCGGCAGCACACGCGTGATGCGCACCTGCGGCATGTTCGGTGAAGTGGTAGGGAAAGCCGCCTGGATCAGCGTGCGCCATCACACCACGCCACGCGGTGTCTATGAGCAGTATCTGGACATCCTAAAGGATCTCATGAGCCAGCCGGGTGCCATGCGTCGTGACAGCCTGGAAGGCGCTCTCTACCTGCCAGCCAATGCTAAGAAGCTGCCCGAAGTGGTGAATGATTCCATCGATCCGAAAAAACTGGAAGGCATCGTGATCGACGATGCAGATGCGGAGTTGACGGGCAAGTGGGCCTCGGGTGAAGGACTGAAGCCCCATGTGGGCGATCACTACAGCTACGGCCAAGATAAGGGTGCCTCGGCGAGGTTCTCCTTCGCGGTGAAAGAGAGCGGCTCCTACGAGGTGCGCGTCTATTGGCAGCCGCACGCCAACCGTGGTAAGACCGTGCCTATCACAGTCTTGGGCGCGGATGGTGAAAAGACAGTGCAAGTGGACCAGACCAAACCTGCCAGCGGCCCGAATGGCTCGGAGAGCATCGGCGTCTTCAAGTTCAACGCCGGTGAAGAAGCTTCAGTCACCTTCCGCACGGAAGGCTCCAATGGCAATGTGCACCTGGATGCCGTGCAAGTGGTGAAGCAGTAGGCGCTTTTTATCCAGTTCGTTGGTCAATTGACTCAGCCCCTCACGTTGGTTTGTGCATGGCACGGCTAGCTTGAGGGGCTTTTGTTTGGGAAGCGTTCTGCTATCGGTATCAGTCATCCGTATCTGGAGCACTGTGCTCCCTGAAGAACGCGGAACTGAAACAGTCTCCTCGGTTAGCTCCGCGTAATGCGCTTCCAGAAGAAATCCAGCTCGCGGGCCAGGACGGTCATTACCTGAGTTGGCTCCGCCTGCACGGTGCCGGTTTCAGCGTCCTTGATGATCCGCTGCATGGCATACAAGGCGGCCACGCTGCGGCTATCCAGATGCACCGCATCGAGATGTGGCTTCAACGGGTCAGGGATGGTTTCATCGGCCACCAGATTTTGCCACGCATTTTGTTCGCGATCGGATTTGAAGGTCACCAGCTTGAACTTGGCGGGAGCGACTCCATCGCGCTCGGCATCGTTATGGATATCGGTCAGGCGACCTGCCGCAAAACCTGCCAGGACACGCCAGTAAGCCGTATCAGCAAAGGAAGCGAGACCGAAGAGGAGCTCCACGCCCTGAAGTGACCACACCAACGTGTGACGGCCGGTCATGCCAGGCAGTTCATGCTCCGTAAGTCTGACGAGCGGGAAACGACGTCCCGCCAGACGCACCAGATCTCCCAAACGGGTGTAATCCAGGGCCTGAGACTCCGCCTGTGGGATCATTTGCAGACGCAAGGCCTCAAAGCGTCCCAACAAGGCATCCCCAGGGCGACTCGGAGGCACAGGCGTAGGCGCTGGAGGTTGTGGAGCCACAGGTGCTGAGCCAGATGCAGACGCGGCGACAGTCGGGGCTGTCACAGGGAGATTCAGGCGTTCCGGTGGGATATCCGCCGGGTCATCCACGATCTTGGCACGACCTCCCGGCTGCCGGAGGTGATGCAGCATCTCGCGCAGTTTCACAAAGGCGTCCGCACCCGGAGTCGGGGCATTTTTGGCTGTGCTCGAAGAAGCCTCTTCATCGCTCGGTTCTGCGGCTTGCCAATCGGTTGCGGCTGGAGGTGAGGTGACTTCCTCCCGCTCAGGAAATGGATCAGGCGCCGAAGTCGAGACTGGCGGAGGTAGCTCATCTTGAGGGAGCGCGGGTTTGGGGTCCGCCAGAGTTTCCGCCATCTGCTGAAGTTCCGTGGCGGTCTCAGCATCGAAGATGGAGGGGATCTTAGGAGCAGGCTCCTCTTCCGCGACTGTTTCCGTCATTAGAGGAGGCACAGCACTGGTCATCGGCTCCACCGCTGGGAGAGGCGGAGGCATGGATGTGGGGGGAGGAACCACCGCTGCGGCTTCTGCGACAGAGGATGATGCAGCACCGCTTGTCGGGACGGGCACGGAGTTTTGGAAGATCTCCCACTGGCGTGCGCAATGGCGCAGAAACACACGAGCGGAAACCGACCCAACCGGGCGCCCCAGGAAGTATTGGCGCACATCCACAAAGGACTCGAACTCTCGCACCTCGCTTTTAGAGACCCGCCCTTGTTCCAGGCGCAAGCGTAGGAGGGACATGGCATCCGCCTCACGCAATCCGCGCAGCAGCATCTGGCTGGCAGTCAGACGATCCTCCAAGGCACTCGGCAAGTGTTGACCAAAAGTCGCCTGCCAGACATCCTGATTCAGGCTGAGCAAGACATGCAGCCCCTGACTATCCACGAGGTCCATCAGCATGGCCGCGATGGTGACTCCGGCATCGGGATTGCGGTAGTAACCGTCCAGGTGATCCACCAGCAGCACCACAGGCCGCCAGATGGAAAGCAGCCGCAGCCATAGAGGTGACCCAGTGCAGCTATCCTTGGCCGTAAGGTCCAGCATGGCAGCCAGTCCCTCGGTGCCTCCAGCAAAGGCTTGACCGATCATCAGCGAAAGCCATTCATCCGCCACCTCGGGACGCAGCGGCAGCTCGCGCGTGACACGTCGGGCCAAGATCGGCCGCAGACCACTCGAGTGCTTGCGTAGCCACTCCCCGATCATGTGTGCGCTACCTTCCTTCTGAAAAACCTCCACGGGTGAGCCCTTCAAAACGCGCAGGGCCTGCTCGGGGTTGGCACTGGGCACGAGTCCCTCCTTGATCAAATCATGCAGCAGATGCGCCACCAGCCCGGCACACAACTCACGTAGGCGGGACCAGTTTTCAGCTTCTCCCTTGGCCAGATGAAGAGACTCCAGGCTGCGGCGGCTCGTGGTGCTGAGATTTAGCGTATCTCCCGTGCGGAAGGCCAGCGGCACCATGATGACCTGCGGCCCTGCGGCGGCCACAACGCGCCCCAGCAAATGAGTTTTGCCATAACCTGCACGAGGAGCCGTCAGCAGCATCAAGGGCCTGCCGGTACGGTTTTCCACCGATTCGAGAAGCTGATCCAGAACGTCTTCATTGAGCGCACCGACTGAACCGTCTTCCGTCACCCCCAGCGGGCTCGGACAGACATCCGAGGCGAAGGGATTTCCCCGCACCGGAACAAAGCCAGTTTCGGCCGGAGTAGGAGCGTTAGAAGAGTCTGGACTGCCCACGAGATTCACCTGTTCGATTTCTGCTACGCAGTAGCAACTATTGAAACTATTCTCCAATACAAAAAATTAAACAAGCGAGTTCGTTAATTTGCGAACGTTTGCAGTTTCGCAAAGTTGAGACTCTCGCTTTTGATTGAAGACCATGGTTTTTCACAACATCCAGCACCTTATTAACATACGTGCATGGACATCCATCCAGCCTTCCTGGCTGGTAAAAAAGTGAATCCGCTGAGGCTACAGCATGATTATCCTAGCTTCAGCCACTCGCCGATGGCGCTGATCACCTCGTTGCGCTGGGCTTCGGTCAGTTCGCCATAGATTGGCAGGCTGAGGACTTCCTCTGCCATGCGGTGAGAGACCTCGCAGCCCGTGAGGGAAGCGGCAGGCAGGTGGGCAAAGCACGGCTGCTGATCCAATGTCAGTGGGTAATAGATCTCGCAGCCGATGCCTGCTTTTTGTAGATGATCGCGCAGAGAATCGCGCTGACCAGCTCCGATGACGCGGAGGGTGTATTGATTCCAGATGTGTGTGTTGTGTTCGTAACCCACGGGCAGGACGATGCGGGCGTTGTTAGCCGCCAGCCAGGCATCCTGAGAGCTCAGGCACTTGCAGTGGGCCGGATTGGCCTGAACCACCCCGGAGAGTTGGGACAGAGCCTCTGTATAGTGGGCGGCATTCGTCTGGCGCTGGGTGGTGTAGTCGGCGTAGTGCTTCAGCTTCACGCTCAGCAAGGCACACTGGATCGTGTCCATGCGGAAGTTACCCCCGACATAGTGATGGTAGTATTTCGGCTTGGAGCCGTGGACGCGCAGGACTTTGGCAAATTCGGCCAGGGCATCGTCATTGGTGACGAGCATACCGCCATCACCGAAACCGCCGAGGTTTTTGCTGGGGAAGAAGCTGTAAGTGCCGAAGTCACCCATGGCTCCGCAGGCACGGCCTTTGTAGAGAGCGCCAATGGCCTGGGCCCCGTCTTCGATGACCTTCAGACCTTTCTCGGCGGCCAGGGCCAGGATCGGGTCCATATCGGCGCTTTGGCCGAAGAGGTGCACGGGGATGATCGCCTTCGTCTTGGGAGTGATCTTCGCCCGGGCGTCATTCACATCCAGGTTAAAGCACACAGGACAGATATCGGTGAAAACCGGCACGGCACCGAGGCGGGAGACGGCTCCAGCGGTGGCAAAGAAGGTGAAGGCGGGGCAGAGAACCTCGTCACCGGGCTGGATGTCCAGCGCCATGAGGGCCAGTAAGAGGGCGTCTGTGCCGGAGGAGACGGCCAGAGCATGCTTCACCCCCACCATGGCGGCGACTTCTTTTTCAAAGACCTCCATTTCCGGGCCCATGATGAATCGGCCATGCTGAAGGACGCGGTTGAAGGCGGCCTGGAGTTCAGTTTCGAGGGGGAGATTCTGGGCGTTGACGTCGAGAAGCGGGACGGACATGGAGCCGTGAACGTCAGAGGGCAAGGCGCTGTGGTCAAGGATCAAGACGCAGCCTCTGGTGAAACAAACCTGCCCAATCCTGCCTCTGCCCTTTGACAAACCGCTCAGGCGCGGCACTCTGCCATCCCGCCAGCCCGGCGGAGCGTAGTTTCACAAACCCCGCTTGCTCCTTTGAAAAACGTTCTTTTCGTCTGCACCGGTAACACCTGCCGCAGCCCGCTGGCTGAGGTGCTGTTCCGTGACCTTGTGAAAGATCGTGCGGATTATCAGGTGGGCAGCGCTGGAGTCGGCGCTTTCTCAGGGCAGGCCGCCAGCCGTAACAGCGCCATTCTGGCGAAAGAACGCGGGTTGGATCTGAGCATGCATCAAAGCCGGGCAGCCACCATTGACCTCATCGAAGCAGCCACACACATCTTCGGTATGAGCCGGAGTCATGTGGCCGCCATTTTGGCAGAGTATCCTGAGGCCGAAGATAAAGTGTATCTCGTCTCAGAATTCACGGCGGATGATCACTTGCGTGGGCGTGACCTGTGCGACCCCTTTGGCGGAGACCTTTCCGAGTATCGTGAGACCTTGCAGCATCTGGAAGCGATGCTGCCCAGCGTCCTCGCCTACATCGAGCAAACCTGGAAAGATGAAAACGCCGACGCGGAGGCCGGCCGAGGTCGTCAGCAGGGGGATTAGACCAGGGGGATCAGGGCCTACAGGCGCTTTTCCCCTTCGCTTCATCTCTCTGCGGCACCATTCATTTCCTTCATCTTTGTATTCGATCTTTTCATTTTCCAATTCATCCCCTCCAAGCCAGACATCTTCATGAGCACCACCACTGCCCCAGACCTTCCTCGATCCCTCGCCATCGGCTCCGACCATGGCGGCGTTGGTTTGAAGGATGCCGTCGTCGCACAGCTCACCCAAGACGGTTATACCGTGCAGGACTTTGGCACCCATGGCACTGCTTCCGTGGATTACCCCGACTTTGCAGAGTTGGTTAGCCAAAGCGTTCTTTCCGGTCAGGCGGATGCAGGCATTCTCGTCTGCACCACCGGCATCGGCATGAGCATCGCAGCCAACCGCCACCCCGGCATCCAGGCCAGTCTGGTCCACGATGCCGAAACCGCCGCCATCACCCGCGAGCACAATGACTCCAATGTCCTGTGCCTCGCCGCCAAAACCACCTCCGAAGCCACCGCCCAAGAAATCGTTACAGCCTGGCTCAAAACTCCCTTCGCCGGGGGTCGCCACGGACGCCGAGTCGCCAAAATGAACACCCAGCCTCAACTCCACCCCCTGACCATCCTGGAGAACTCTGACCTCGCCGTTGCCGCCATCGTGCACGCCGAGCAGAACCGCCAGCAGAACAACATCGAGCTCATCGCCAGCGAGAACTTCACCAGCAAAGCGGTGATGGCTGCACAAGGCTCCTGCCTGACCAACAAGTATGCCGAAGGTTACCCTGCCAAACGCTGGTATGGTGGTTGTGAGGAAGTGGACAAGGTGGAGCAACTCGCCATCGATCGCGTGTGTCAGCTCTTCGGTGCCAAGTATGCCAACGTGCAGCCGCACTCCGGTTCCCAGGCCAATGCCGCCGTGTATTTCAGCGTGCTTCAGCCCGGTGACAAAGTGCTGGGCATGAACCTCGCTCACGGGGGCCACTTGACTCATGGAAATCCGGCTAACTTCTCGGGCCGTTTCTACAACTTCTGCCAGTATGGCGTGAGCCAGAACGACGAGCGCATCGACTACGATGAACTCGCTGAAGTGGCTAAGCGCGAACAGCCGAAGATGATCACCGCCGGTGCCTCCGCTTACCCGCGCATCATTGATTTCAAGAAGATGAGCGAGATCGCCAAGAGCGTGGGTGCTTACCTCTTCGTGGACATGGCGCACATCGCGGGACTCGTGGCCGGTGGCCAGCATCCGAACCCGATGGAATACGCTGACTTCGTCACCTCCACCACTCACAAGTCCCTGCGTGGACCTCGCGGTGGGATCGTGCTGACTAACAGCGAAGAGTTGATCAAGAAGATCAACAGCCAGGTGTTCCCCGGCGTCCAGGGTGGCCCCCTCATGCACGTCATCGCCGCCAAGGCCGTGTGCTTTGGTGAATGCCTCAAGCCTGAATTTGCTGAATACACCCAGCAGATCGTCAAAAACGCTCAGGCTCTGGCAGCTCGCTTGGCTGAGCTGGGTTACCGCATCGTCAGCGGTGGCACGGACAATCACCTCATGCTTGTGGACCTGCGTCCGCGTGGTCTGAATGGTAAGGTCGCCAGCGAGACTCTGGACCATGCCGGCATCACGGTGAACAAGAACGGTATTCCATTCGACACCGAGAAGATCACCCTCGGCGGTGGTATCCGTATCGGCACCCCGGCTGTCACGACTCGTGGCATGAAGGAAGCCGAGATGGTGCAGATCGCCAACTGGATCGACAAGGCGCTGAACAACAAGGACAACGCAGACGTCCTGGCCAGCATCCGGGCTGAGATCGCTGCCGTGAACGAGCGCTTCCCGCTACCTTAATCGATCGGACCTATCCACCTTTAACAACGAAGCCGGAGCGGAAACGCTTCGGCTTTTTTGTTGCCTGGAATCCTGATTTTATGGATTTACGAAAGTCAGTTCTGCAGACACGTTAGCGCTATCGTCCTCCACGCCCCCACAAACCTGCAAAATAATGAACCAGGCGCAGTTTTTGAGCGATCGGTACGGAGATCACAAAGGGATATAAATGGGCTTCCCCGAAGCTATCTGCGACTTCGTTTAGAACCGTGGATACGCAGATCCAGCGCTGGACCATGGCCAGAAAGGCTTCATCTTCCTGAAGGGATGATTTGAGATGTGTTGAAAGAAATCCTGCGTGAACGGGTAGAGTCACCAGAGGCAGATTGAGATGTTGCGTCTGGATGCCCATGGCTGAGCAAGTTTCGAGGCCATCCACCATTTGCAGGTAATGACTCCAGGTCTCCGCCCAATCCTCCCAGGGATGGGAAGCTGAGTAACTGCTGATAAAGCGCTGGGACCAATCGGGTGGCGGGCCTAACCGATAATAATCACTGAGGGCGATGCCGTAATCCCTCCAATCCTGACCGAAGGTTTCACGAAAGGCCAATCGCTGAGGGTCCTGAGAAGGCAACTTCGATATAAAGCGGGCCCATAGATAATGCCCGCTCTCATGGCGGAAATGGCCGAGCAAGGTCCGGCTCCTTTCTCCAAACATCTGGCGGTTGATCTGGCGGTAAGTATCGTCGGCCTCTTCCAGATTCACCGTAATAATTCCGTTCAAATGACCGGTTGAGACGGAGGGATTCAATATGGTGCTCATGATCTCAAAAGCTAGGCCATCCACCGGACTCTCAGCTTTATTGGGAAGCGGAATCCCGAGACCCAAGAGACTATAGATCAGCCTGCGTTTTGCTGACTCCATCCTGCTCCAGAGGAGTTTATTCCGATCCCTGCTCAGGTCGGGGACGATCTGATTCATCCGACATGCGACACAGAGCCTTTCTTTCGATGTTGAGTCTAACAACCAATTGCACACGCCATGCTGGACGCCATTGCCACACCGTTTCAAAGAGGGTGCCTCCGGAAGCGGGTGCAAGGCTTGGCTAACAGGATCGTAACCCACCTCACGACGACAGCTCAGGCAACGCACGCTGCCGAAGAAGAGTGTGTTTCCACAGCCGCAAAAAAATCGTCGCATGAAGAAAACCTGTAACTCCTCAATCCATAGGCAGTCACGGACCTTAACATGCCTTAGATTGGCGTGATGTCACCCGTTCTCTCAGGCCAAACTCAAAGTGTCTCGTCAAAAGCACGGCCTCAGCCGAACACACACGTGAAATGATTAATCATTCAGTGTTAGGCCGAGTTTTGCAGGATGAAGATATTTGACATTCTGGTTGCTTCTAGAAGGGGTCGAGACGATAGGATTCACGTTCGAGCTCTTCCTGATTGATTTAGGCCATGGCAGTTCATCAGGTGAGTGTAGATTCGGTGATGAACGTAAACCCGGATCTTCGGGGCCTGCTTAAAAAGCAAAAAGGCCTCGAACTTGCAGCATATGAATACGAAAATGTTTGTGGGTAACCTCCCCTTTGAGGCCACAGAACTCGACCTCCGCGATCTGTTCAGCGAATTCGGTCAAGTGAACGAGGTGGCCATCGTCATGGATCGGGAGACCCAGCGCCCGCGTGGCTTTGCGTTTGTCACCATGGATACCACTGAAGGCATGGAAGCCGCGATCCGTGGCAACGACGGCAAGAATTGGAATGGCCGCCCGATGGCCGTCAATGAGGCCCGCCCTCGCGAAGAGCGGCCCGCCTTTTCTGGCAATCGTGGTGGTTCCAATGACCGCAACGATCGCAAATCTCGTCGGTGGTAAAAATCTCTAGCGCAAAGCCCGGCTTTCGAGGAAAGATCCGCCCCTCTTAAAAAAGCCGGGCTTCGCCCCCCACTTCGACCATGTTAATCATCTGCTTTCTATCCGCTTTTGCCGTTGCAACTGCTTACGCCTCATTCTTTGAATGGGCCATCCACAAGCATCTGATGCACAAGCCTATGTTAGGCTTCAAATATCCCTTCCGTGCACATGCGGTGGTGCATCACCAGATTTTTAAGGCGGATGAAACCTATCACCTCATTCACGACTCGGATAAAGAAACCATCCCCATGGCTTGGTGGAATGGTCCGGTTCTCATTTTGGGCGGCAGCCTGCCTTTTGCCCTAGCGGCCTGGGCCATCGGGACCTCCGCGGTTTTCTGGGGAGCCCTCGTTGCGATTGCCGCCTACTATGTGACTTACGAGCGCATTCACTGGTGCATGCATCTGCCTAAGGCCCGCCGCATGGAGGCCAATCTATTGTTTCGTCGTTTAAACGGGCATCACCTGCTGCATCACCGCTACATGCATAAAAACTTCAATGTGGTGCTGCCTCTGGCTGATCTTTGTTTTGGCACCCTGCTGCTACGTTCGAAGATCAAGTTTGCCCAAGCCATGGGTCCTTCGGTGCCGAATGTGCAGCCTAAAGAGGCCTGACGCGCTGATACGGGCAAAAACCTTGCCCGTATCTCAGTCCGGGAACGTGCGGCCAAGAATTGGCCGCATCATTTGATTCAAAGCCAATCCTCACGCCTTCGGCACGTGAGGCACGAGAACGTCCGGCGCTTGATTGCGCTGGCGCAGGCGCTTGGCGGCCTCGATGGCAAAGATCTGCTGGGACCGCTGTAGTTTGGTGCCGGAACTGGCCTGGGAAACCCAAGCGCCATCGGCTTTTAAAATGCGACCTCGGGAAGTATCCGCAAAGTGCGTTTCCATGATGCTGGTGAGGCGTTTCTTCGCCTCCTTATCCTCCACGGGGACGAGCAGCTCCACCCGTTTGGAAAGGTTGCGGTTCATGAAATCTGCACTGCTGATGAAGATGACTGGGCGGCCACCCTGGCGGAAGTGATAGATGCGGGCGTGCTCCAGGTAACGGTCAATGATGCTGATGACCGTGATGTTTTCACTCAGCCCCTTCACACCGGGGCGTAGGCAGCAGATGCCACGGACGTTCAGGCGGATTTTCACTCCAGCTTGAGAGGCCTGATAAAGCGCCTCGATCATCTGGCGATCTTCCAGCGCATTCATCTTCAGCATGATCTCCGCTTCCTCGCCCTGGCGGGCACGCTCGGTTTCACTCTCGATCATGCTGAGCAGGCGCTCACGCAGGCCGAAGGGCGCCATGGAGATGCGCTCGAAGTGAACGAAGCGGGAGCGCCCCGTGACGGTGTTGAAGAAAGCGCTGGCATCACTGCCGTAGTTTTGACGGCAGGTCAGGTAACTGATGTCGGTATAAAGCTTGGAGGTCGCTTCATTGTAGTTACCGGTGCCAAAGTGCATGTAACGCATCATGTGCCCCGCCTCCCGGCGCATGACGAGGCAGATCTTGGCGTGGGTCTTCAGGCCACGCACCCCATAGATGATCTGGGCTCCAGCGTTCAGCAATTCCTCCGCACGTTCGAGGTTACGCGCTTCATCGAAGCGGGCCTTCAACTCCACCAGCACGGTGACGTGTTTGCCCGCCTGCGCAGCGCGAATGAGGGCACTGATGATGCGACTGTTCTTCGCCGTGCGATAGAGGATCTGCTTGATGGCGATGACATCCGGATCAGCCGCGGCTTCTTCGATGAGATGCAGCACGGGATCAAAGCTTTCAAAGGGATGATGCAGCAGGATATCGCCACGCTTGATCGCCTCAAACATGCTTTCTCCGGGCTCGATCTGGGAGGACGGCTGGCTATCCCAGGGCTCCACTTTGAGCTGCTCATAACCTGACAGTCCGGCGATGACGAAGTAAGCCCGCAGATCCAGTTCCCCAGGGATCGTGTAAACCTGGGCGCTACGTGCCCCACAGAGATCGCGGATGGCTTTGATCAAATCTCGCGGTGCCCCATCCTCGATCTCGATGCGGATGGTGGGGCTCTGAAGTCGGGCTTCGAGAATATCTTCCATCTCGCTGGCCAGGTCGAAAGCGCTCTCATCATCCACGGCGATGTCAGAGTTTCGGCTCAAGCGGAAGCGTGCGCTGGAGAGCACTTTCTCCGAAGGGAAATACTGGCCGAGGAAGAGGCAGATCAGATCCTCCAGATTCACATAGGCATACTGACCACCTTCGAACTCCGGCACCTGGACATGGCGGGGGAGGTTGGAAGGTAAGGTGAAGAGCACCATGCGCCGAGTGGGCTTGCCATCCGTCTCTGACTGCACCGCACAGAGCAGGATGATCTGCAGGGCAGGCACGGCGACACGCGGGGCATCATCGTCCAGAGCGATGGGGGAGAGAACTGGGAAGACGTGCTCGGTGAAGTAGTCCTCCAGATAGGTCTTCTGGGCGGGGGTTAATTCACTCGGCGAGAGACGGCGGATGCCATTCTCTTTGAGCACAGGCAGGAGTTCCTGATTGAGGATCTCATACTGCCGGGCCACGAAGGCGCTGGCCCGCTGCTGGATCTGATCCCACTGCTGGGTCGGGGTCAGCCCGGCGTGGTCCTTCACACGGCGGCCTTGCTCGCGGAGCAGTTGCAGCGCGCCTACCCGGACCATGAAGAACTCATCCAGATTCGAGGCCGTGATGGCGAGGAATTTGACGCGTTCCAGCACAGGCAACTCCGAGCGGGCGGCTTCGTCCAAGACACGCTCATTGAACGCCAGCCAGCTCAGCTCGCGATTGATGAAGTGTTCGTCCTTGAAAGCAGAGGCTGGCTTAGGTTGGGGCATGAGAACACGATTACGGAAACGTCCACATCCTGCAAGTGACGTTCATGCAGACTGGAAATCGCAAGGGCGATTCCCAGCCCAACCAGGCGCATTTCACAGTGCCAAAGTCCGCTGGATGCGCTGCACGGTGCTCTCCTTACCGATCAGGTGAGCGATGGTGCTCACGCTAGGCCCGCGGGATTGGCCACTGAGGGCAAAACGCAGCAGGGGCATGAGCGCGCCGGGTTTCACCCCAGCACCCTTCGCGGCTTCCTCGATGGCCGTATGCACGGCGAGTTCCGTCCAGTCGGGCAGAGTGGCAAAGGCTTTCATGGCGGCTTCCAACAAGGCGGGGTTTTCCGGCTTGGCCTTCAGCTTGGTCACCACTTCATCCTCATACGGGTAGTCTTCGCGGAAGAAGTAATGCACCCAGGCAGGAATCTCGGTCAGCAGACTGACCTTTTCCTTCACACTGTAAACAGCCGCAGCCGCCACCGCTTCATCGGTGATCTTCAGACCCGCTTCATCCAGGAAGGGACGAGTGGCGGCAAACAGAGCCTCGGGGCTGAGGGCGCGCAGATACTGGGCATTGAACCAACTGCACTTCTGCATGTCGAAGCGGGCATTGGAGCTGTGGATTTCTCCAGGCTCAAACAGGGACGTGAGCGTTTCCCGGCTGAGCACTTCTGCCTCGGTGCGTGGGGTCCAGCCTAACAAACAAAGGTAGTTGAACACGGCATCGGCTAGGAAGCCGCCATTCATGTAGCTCTTCTCGATGGCACTGCCGGCATCGCGTTTGCTCATCTTTGAGCTGTCGCTGTTCAGGATCAGCGGGATGTGCGCATAGGTCGGTGGGGTGGCCCCGAAGGCGTTGAAAAGATCGATGTGCTTCCAGGTATTGGACAGATGGTCCTCACCACGGAAGACGTGGGTCATCTTCATCTCGATATCATCCACCACATTGACGAAGTGGAAGATGTAGCTGCCGTCCGGGCGGCGCAGCGTCATGTCCGGCTCTTCGGTGGGGGCAAAGGTCACGTCACCACACACCATGTCATGCACGGTGATGGCGGTGCGGCTGAATTTGAAACGCACGGCACCATTTTCCTCGACATAGGTGCGGCCCATGGCGGTCAGTTTGTCCAGATAGGCATCATAGATGTGCTTGCGCTGGCTCTGGTAGTAGGGGCCGTAGTCACCACCTTTCTCTGGACCTTCATCCCAGTCCAGGCCCAGCCACTTCAGCCCTTTGAGGATGCCTGCGGAGGCTTCCTCGGTATTGCGTGCGCCGTCGGTATCTTCAATGCGCAGAATGAAGGTGCCTCCGTGTTTGCGGGCATACAGCCAGTTGAACAAAGCCGTGCGGGCACCGCCGACGTGGAGGTCACCAGTGGGGGAAGGGGCAAAGCGAACGCGAATCATGGTCAGAAAAGTCAGGTCTAGCGGTCAAAGGTCAAGCAGGGCACGAAAGCGACGTGGTTGGCCGATGAAAGCGGGGGAAGGGCGTAAAGCAGAAACCGCGTTTTGGAAAGCGGCAGTTTTGATCTACCCTTAAGCACGACGCCCTCTGCTCCATTACTCCTCCGCGGGTTGCATGAGCTGAATGGGCTGACGAGCCAGCACGGCATTCCCCTGCCCTGAGAGATAACGGATCTCGGCTTCACCGGCACTTTTCGGTGCCTCCACTTTCAGCGGGTTGCCCCAGGAAGTGTAGCCGTATTTCTCGATCTTGTCGTCGGGAGTGCCTTTCATCACAATGGTGATGCGGTCGCCTCGGTTATCGGGCCCTTCCCAGTCGATGGCCACCTTCGTGCCTGCGGGCGAGGATGCCGGGCCTTTGAGTGTAACCTTAGATGCTTCAATAGTCAGCGATCGTGTGGCCAGGACCTTGCCGCCTTGTCCTGCGATGTAGCGAATCTCGGCTGCCCCTAAAATCATGGTCGCAGGCACCTTCACAGGGTTGCCTCGCTGGGTGTATTCGTAGTTCATCACTTCCTTGCCATTCGCTCCGGGGGAAACGATGGCGATGCGGTCGCTCTGATTGCCGGGACCGGTCCACTCGACTGAGACCTCCGCACCTGCCACCACGCGGTCTGGAGCGGTCAGAGAAACCTGTGCCTCGGTGATGGTCACTGGCCGTGTCGCCAGAGTCTTGCCACCTTGACCGGCGATATAGCGAATCTCGGCAGCACCGACGATCATGGGTGCCGTGACAGCCGCAGGATTACCACGCACGGTGTATTCGTAGTTCACCACCTCCTTGCCGTTGGGACCGGCGGAGACGATGGCGATGCGATCCGCATTATTGTTAGGCCCCGTCCAGTCGATTTTCAGACGCGCTCCCGCGACCACGGTTTCCACCGCCATCAGAGAGACCTCTGCGGGCATGATCTTCACAGGCTGGCTCTCCAGAATCTGACTGCCCTGGCCGGCGATGTAGTGAATCTCCGCCTCTCCAACAGTGAGCGGTGCAGTCACGAGGGCGGGGTTTCCGCGCACCGTGTATTCATAGTTAGCGATCGCCGTTTTATCCGCATCCTTCATGGCGATGCCAATCCGATCTCCGTGATTGTTAGGCCCGGTCCACTCCACGGGGATCTTGCCCCCCGCGATGATCTGCTCGGCTGCTTTCAAGGTGATGACCGCCTTGGTGATTTCGATCGGTGCACGTGCCAGCACTTTGCCAGAGATTCCCGTCACGTAGCGCAGTTCAGCCTGCCCAGGTTGAATGAGCGCCACCAATTGGGACGGGTTTCCACGGATGGTATAGGCGTAGTTGCCAAACGCACGATCATCCGTGCCCTGGGGCACGATGCAGATGTGGTCCCCTCGATTGTTAGGCCCGGTCCATTTCACCTCAAAAGTGCTGCCCATCACCACTGTCGCAGGGCCTTCCAGCGTGGCTTCCCCGAGCTTCTCCTCTTCAGGGGCGGGCTTGGTTTCCGCTTCCATGGCCATCGTCAGCGCATCCGCGAGGCTGGCCGCATCGTCGGCTTTCAGAAATTGCCCGCCGGTGGTCTTCGCCAGACACTCCACCGACCTAGCCGCTTTATCAGTAAGATCGAAGGCGATGACGTGGGCGGTGAAGTCCAAGCCCAGGGATTCCAGCTTGGCGGCCGCCTCACAGGGATCACGATCACAGGTTTCCTCACCATCCGTCACCAGGATGACACTGGCCTTCTGCTCGGTGTAACGCAGTTTTTCCGCGGCAAACTCCACAGCGGAGGTGAGCGGAGTTTTGCCTTTCGGCTGGAGAGCGTTCACGGTTTTCACCAGGCCCTTCCGGTCCAGTTTGTCCACCGGAGCCACGAGCTCGATGTCATTGCAATCGCCCTTGTGGCGATGTCCGTAGGCCACGAGGCCCAGTTCGACATTCGCAGGCAAGCTGCCTTCAAAATCCCGGATCACTTCCCGAGCAATTTCGATCTTCGGGCGGCCATGCACCTGCCCCCACATGCTACCGGAGGCATCTAAAACGATAAGAACGCGGGGTGAGACCTCAGGGGCCTGAGCCCTTAACTGAGAAAAAAGTAACGAAAGAGACAGCAGGCCCAGACAAAAGGGACGAAGAAACTTCATGGCAAGAAATGACAGGTCTTTCCCTCAAGATTCCCCCAAAAACGTCTCCGGTTGCAGTTTGTCCCTAGCGCAAGAAGGACCCCGAGTTGCCCCTGAATGAAGACTTTCACTTTTCATCCGCGAGATTGCCCCCATAATCGCGCGCTCTAACGATCAATGGAACGCCGCCCCACCAAACCCGCCCCCTGGACCATTAACGACAGCGCCGATCTCTACGGCATTCGTGAATGGGGCCATGGTTACTTTGACGTGTCATCCAAGGGCGAAGTCGTCGTCAACCTCAAGGATGGCAAAAAAAGCAAGCCGGTTTCCCTCTCGGAAATCGTCAAGGGGCTGCGCGAGCGTGGCACCCAGCTTCCTGTGCTCATTCGTTTCGGTGATCTGCTGCGCTGGCGCATCGACGAACTGAATGAGGGCTTCCACTCCGCCATTCGTGAGGGCAAGTATCAAGGCGTGTATCGCGGGGTTTATCCGATCAAAGTGAACCAGCAGCAGGAGGTTATCGAAGAGATCACCCGCTACGGTCGCAAGTATCACTACGGCCTTGAAGCAGGTAGCAAGCCCGAGCTGATCGCCGCGCTGGCTTACATGCATGATCCTGAGGCCTACATCGTCTGCAACGGCTACAAGGATGAAGAATTCATCGACTTAGCTCTGAACGCCCAAAAGATGGGGCTCCAGGTCATCCTTGTGCTGGAGATGCCGAGTGAGCTGGCCCTGATCCTTGAGCGCTCGAAGAAGATGGGCGTGCGCCCGACTCTTGGGGTGCGCTTCCGCCTGAGTGCAGAAAGTGCCGGTCACTGGAGCGGCTCTGGCGGTGATGCCAGCGTCTTTGGACTGAACATCAGCCAGCTCATGGGCGTGGTGGATCAACTCCGTGAGCAAGGCATGCTGGATTGCCTGCGCATGCTCCACTATCACCAGGGTTCCCAGATCCCAAACATCCGCGCCATTCGCCAAGCGGTGACCGAAGCCACCCGCGTCTATTGCGGTCTGGTACAGGAAGGTGCCCGCATGGGCATCCTGGACCTCGGCGGCGGTCTGGCCATCAGCTACGACGGTTTCAAAGGAGCGACTTCCGCCTCCAGCAACTACGGCACCAAGGAATACTGTGCCGACGTCATTGAGGCGATCACCGAAGTCACCGCTGAAGCTGGTGTGCCCCATCCAGACATCATTACGGAATCTGGCCGCGCCGTAGTCGCCTACTACTCGGTCCTCATCATCAATATTTTGGACGTCAACCGCTTCGAGCCTCGCTCCAACGGGATCGAGTTGTCCAAAGATTCTCCCCAACTGTTGCGCAACCTCGCTGAACTGAAAGACGAGACCCGCAAAGACCCCAGCAAGCTCACGGGTGAGCGTCTCCAGGAGATCTACAACGACGCAGTCTATTACCGAGACAAACTCCGCAGTGAGTTCAACTACGGCAAGGTGACGCTGCGGGAGCGTTCCTTGGGCGAGGAGATGTATTGGGCCATCATGACCTGGATTTCGGGTAAACTGTCCGCCGTCGGCCATGACGGCAGCCAGATGGACCGCATGACCACGGTCATGACCGATTACTACTACGGCAACTTCTCCATCTTCCAGAGTCTTCCTGACCTTTGGGCCATCGACCAGATCTTCCCCGTCATGCCGATCCATCGCCTGAAGGAGAAACCCTCACGCAATGCCGTGCTCTCCGACATCACCTGCGACAGCGATGGCAAGATTGCCAAATTCGCCCACAGCGGTGAGATCTGCGGCAGTCTGCCACTGCACGACCCCGAGTTTGAAAAAGGTGAAGACTACATGCTCGGCATCTTCCTCGTCGGCGCTTATCAGGAGACCCTGGGCGATCTGCACAACTTGTTAGGCGACACCAACGTCGTCAGCGTCAGCATCGAAGGTGGGAAACTAAAGTATCGCCGCGAGCAGGAAGGCGACAGCGTATCCGAGGTGCTCAGCTATGTGGAATACGATCCTAAAGATCTCTCCACCCGCTTCCGCAACCTGGCCGAGAGCGCCGTCGTGTCCAAGCGCATCACCGCCACCGAGCGCCGTGAGATCATGGGTGCCTACGATGCCGGTCTGCGCGGTTACACATACTTTGAGACCTAATCCTCGCTCGTTCTCATCATGCGCCATCTTCTGCTCTTGGCCTCACTTCTCACCTTGGCTTCGTGCATCAGCTTTCCCAGAGCTGAAAAAGCACGCCGCGAGGGTCAGGTCTTAAACCCAGAGTTCAATCCCTGGAAGCGCAATCCCGGCACCGATGCGGAGATCCAACACGGTCAGGAAGGTTCGGCTGCGGCCGGGAACACTCCGCCGATGAAAGCCCGCACGGACTTCAAAGATCCGTATTTCCGCTAATCCCAGATTCCCTGCCTTGCCTGCCGCGTTTCTGTGGCTTACAGCAGCGCTCGCATGGTCCCCATCTCCATCCGCGATCTCACCAAACGTTTCGGCAGCCAGACGGTTCTGAATCGGATCAATCTCGAGATAGGTCAGGGCGAATTGTTTTTCCTGCTCGGTCCCAGTGGCTGCGGCAAGACGACCCTGCTGCGCCACATCGCCGGATTTTACCGACCGGATAGCGGCCGAATCTTCTTTGGCGAGGAGGATGTGACACGCCAGCCTGCTCATAAACGCGGCACTGGCATGATGTTCCAGAGCTATGCCCTGTGGCCGCATATGAATGTGGCTCAGAACGTCGCATTCGGCTTGGAGGAGCGGAAGCGTCCCGATGCCGAGATCGAGCGGCGGGTCATGGAGGCCCTGGAACTGGTGCAGCTCGGTGGCTTGGGCTCACGAAAAATCGGCCAACTCTCGGGGGGTCAGCAGCAGCGGGTCGCCCTGGCTCGAGCTCTGGTTATCCATCCCCGCTGCCTGCTTCTGGATGAGCCGCTCTCCAACTTGGATGCCAAACTACGTCATGAAATGCGCTCTGAGATCCGACGCATCTGCAAGGAATTCGGCCTCACAGGCATCTACGTCACGCATGATCGGGATGAGGCCCTGAGCATGGCAGATCGGCTGGCAGTCATGAATGGAGGCCACTTGGCACAGCTCGGCACGCCGGAGGAGGTGTATCGTCAGCCCGCCTCCCGCATGGTGGCGGAGTTCATTGGGGAAACCAACTTCATCCCAGGGACCGTGCAGACTCAATCTTCCTCAGGTCATTATGAAGTGAAGACCGCCTTCACCACTCTGCGTGCCCGTCCCAACACCGACGACTGGCAGCCTCAGCATGGAGAAAAGGTGATTCTTTCGATCCGCCCCGAGTCCCTCAGTTTCAACTACATGGCGGACTCCAGCAACCGCTTCCAAGGACACATCGTGGATACCACCTACCTGGGAGCCAACGTGCAGTATCTCCTTCAGATCGAGAACGGCCCTGCGATCAAAGTTTGCGAGCCCAATCCTCGGCAGATTCGCCATCCCTCCGGAGAGCCAATGCGAGCCATGGCCAACTCGGATGACGTGGTCATGTTGAAAGACGAATGATCTGAACTTACCGTCCCTGAAGCATAATCTGCCCTCTTCCCGTTGTTGTTTCTCTGTGCAAACGAGTTTCCTTCTGGAACTCTCTCCGCATCCTGGTTAGTCAGTTGCTCTCCCGTTCATGAAAGACCGTTATCAAATCATCTCCACCATCTCCACTGGCGGCACCGGCAAGGTTCTCCAGGCCTGGGATAAATCTGCGAATCGGGATGTGGCCATCAAACGTGTGCCGAGCGAGACCGCCAACATGGACTCCCTCATGTGGGAAGCCCGTGCGCTCTACGGTCTGCGCCATCCGAACATCGTCACGGTCCTGGAGTATGACAAAGATGAAGAGGGTGCCTACCTCGTTCTGGAGATGATCAAAGGCGAGACCCTGGCCCATCGTCTGGCCACTGGCCCGCTCACCCTTCCAGACTTTAAGACACTGGTCACACAGACCCTTCAGGCCATCGGCGTGGCTCATGATGCCGGGCTGATCCACCGAGATCTGAAGCCCGAGAACATCATGATCCCCTGGAACAAAGAGAAGGAGTTCGGGATCAAGATCATCGACTTCGGCTTAGCCCAGGCTGGTGGCCCGCAGACCAGCATGGCAGGCTCCATCCACTACATGGCCCCGGAGCAATTTGGCAACGGCTACGTCGATGCCCGCACAGATCTGTATTCGCTCGGCTGCATTTACTATCAAGCCCTCACCGGACAGCTCGCCTACCCGGGGGAGGAAAAGATGCACGTCATCACCGCCAAGCTCTACCCACCCCGCACCCCGCTGGCTGAGCTGCGCCCAGACCTGAAAGATCCCGTCTTTGCTTGGCTGGATTGGCTGATGCATGTGCAGCCCTCGGCCCGCCCCGCCAGTGCCGCCCAGGCATTGGCCAGCTTCCGTCAGCTCGGTGAGCTCAATGTCCAGACCGCCGCCACCATGGTGGAGCCGGAGCCCCTGGTCATGGTCCTGGAGGATGAGGAAGTGCCTGCCGTAGCCATCGTCGATGAACCCGAGGAAGAGGAGCATGTCCTCACCCTAGCCGATGAAGCAGAAGAGGCAGCCCACGTCGAGCCTGAGGAGCCACCCACAGAGATCTACTCCACGCCCGTCATCGCGCCAGAGCCTGAGCCGGAACCCGAGCCACTCGCCGAAGCCGAGGCCGAAGACCTCCCAGCCTCCCCTGCCCTGGTGGAAGCCTCGGAACCCGAAGTGGAAGCTGAACCCGAGCCTGAGCCGGAACCTGCTGCCTCCTATACACCGCCGCCAGCGCCTGCCTTTACTCCCGAGCCTGAACCTGCACAGGAGCCAGAACCTGAACCCGAGCCTGCTTACATCCCCGCCGCAGCCCCCACTGGTGAGATCACCCAGACGCTCATGGCAGAACCCGAGCCTGAGCCTGCTCCTGCCTACATTCCCGCCCCCGCGCACTATCACCCCGCTGCAGACACCCCGCCACCGGCTTACACCCAACACGCCACCAGCCGGAGAAATCCACCGCCACAGCATTCTCACTCGCATTCACATTCCATGCCGAAGCGAGGCAATGCGCTGAACATCATCATCACCGCCTTCATCGTCATCCTCATCGCCGAATTTGGTCTGATTAGTTATGTCAAATATGCAGGTCGTGCCGAGCGTGAACAGCGTCTGGCAGAACTCAGTGCGACAGATCGTCCCGAAGGCTCGGACGTGGATGTCCGCACGCTCTTGGAACTGCTGGAGGACCCCACTCATCGTGAAGAGGCCATCAAGGTCCTGACTCGTCTGCACGGGGGGGATTACATCGATGACATCCTCATGGAGCACTTGGCCAAGGTAAAAAACTACCCCGTGGTGGTGCCCCTGATTCAGGTCATCGGCCAGCGCCGCAGTGAAGCCGCCTTTGAGACTCTGCTGAGCCTCACCGGTGACAACCGTGGCGAAGTGCGTAAAGCCGCCTGGAAAGCCCTCGGCCACATCACCCCAGTGGAAGATCTTCCCCGGGTGCTGAAGCTCGTGCGCAGCAGTCACTCCCTGGATCAGAAAGAGATCGAAAAAGCCCTGGGTGAAGCCATTGAGTCCTCCACAGACCGAGCCAAAGCCACTCAAGAAACCCTGGAGGCCTATCACGCAGCCAAGGACCATGCCGACAGCCGCGCCTTGCTCTTCAACGTGCTCACCCGCGTCGGTGGTGACAACATCCTCGCGGTGGTGACGGAAGCGATTTCTGATCCTTCCGAAAAAGTCCGTCTCGCCGCCATCACCGTGCTGGCCGAATACCCCACTCACGAACCTCTGCAGGCCATCAGCGCCCGTTTCCCCAATGAACCACATGAGACGTGCCGCGTCTATCTCCTCCTAGCCGCTCGCGAGATCATTGGTAATCCGGGCCCCGACTCCCAGCAGACGCTCTTCCTCTACGCCCAGAGCCTGTATGCCAACGCCCGGGATACCACGGAAAAACGCTATGTGCTCAGTGTGCTCAGCCGCATTATCGCCCCTGGCACCGCCACCTTCTTCGAAGAGTTTTCAAACAGCTCCGATGGTTCTCTGAGAGAGGAAGCCAAAGATCTGGCTAAAGCTTTCCGCGAGAAACTGGAGCAGGTGATCTCCGTGCCCCCAGGAGACAAAGGCACGCTCCCAGCCGACAAAGCCGACTATCGCCTGGGCGGCTCCGTGACTCATGACGAAGACGCCCTCATCAACTGGACCGATGAAGACGACTGGGCTTCCTGGCTAGTGGAACTCCCCAGCAACGGTGACTACGAAATCCAAATCTATCAGTCCCACCCCAGCGAGCTGCTAGGCACCTACGAGGTGCTCCTTGCCGGTCAGACCCTCCTCACCGCTGTGGTAAAAACCGACAGCGACAAGGACTACAAAGGCTTTGTCGTCGGCACGATCCATGTGGAAAAACCTGGCATCTACCGCCTGCGCCTCCGCCCCAAAACCATTCCACCTGACTCTGAACTCTTCCGTGTGCAGAAAATAGTGGTCAAAGCGCTCTAGCTCTAACCAAGGGACCGGATGCGGGTACCTTCTGCCCGCATCTCGAAGGCGCACGCTCATCGTTCCGTTAACCATCAAGCGAAACAGATGGCCATGCTCCCCCCGTATTGGGAAACGTCAAAGCTTGATCACAGCCAAGTTATCCATCCGAAAACATGCGTCACAGAATCAGCCTTTGGGTCTCGGCAACCGCTTCAGCCTAACGGTCTCTGGCCCGCGCATATGAGCTCACTCTTTCAGCATCGCTGAAAGAGTGAATGAATGAATGTTCAAAACATCTGCTACACCCTGTCTTAACGCTCTTTCGCCAGCTTGTTGTATTTCTCCACCAGTTCATTGAACTCGCGGGTGCGGGTGTTCAGCTTGTCGATGAGATCATCGCGTTCACTGGCGAGCTGACGCATGCTGGCATTGGCTTTTTCGATGGCGGCGTTTTGAGCAGTCACTTCGGTGTTGCGGTCTTTGAGAGCATCCGTGCCTTTGCCTGCCAGTTGCTTGTAAGAGTCCAGTTCACGAGAGGTCATGACCACCTCGCGCATCAGCACGGCGATGCTGTAACCTCGTGCGGTCTGATCCTCCGTCAGTAGTTTGACCTGCTCCGTCGCCTCCAAAAGAGCGGCTTCGGTTTCATTGCGTAACTGGGTGATGCGAGCGATTTCTTGCTCAAAACGGAAAGCCTTTTCTTCAAACTCGATGCGCAGCTTGTTCTCTGCAATGAGCTGATCGGTGAGTTCTTTGATCTTGGCGTTGAGAAGAAACTCGCGCTGCCACTGCACCACACAAACACCACAGAGGCCCAGGACGATGATGGCCAGGAGAGAATACAGAATGGCCTTCATTTCGCAGGAGAGGGAGCGGGACTGGGGGCTGCGGTTGGATTGGCGGAGGGAGCCGCCGGCCCAGTGCCTGTCGGTTTGACGTTGAAGGCCACTTTGCTAAAGCCCGCCCGGCGCACGGCATCCAGCGCACGAACCATGTCGGCATGACGTGCCTCTCCATCTCCACTGATATACACCGGCGTATTGGGGTCTTGCTTGAAGCGCTCCTTGAGACGTACATCCAGGTCCGGCAGAGAGATCTGCACCGTGTCCAAATAGATGTCTCCGGCTTGATTGACCCCGAGGTTGATCATGTCGGGCTTGAAATCAGCCTGGGTAGCGGCGGCCACAGGCAGATTCACCTTGATGGTCTGCTGCTTGGTCATGGTGAGGCTGACCATCATGAAAGAGGCCAGCAGGAAGAACATCACGTCAATGAGTGGGATGATCTCCAACCGAGTCTTCTTATGAGCGATGGGGGAATGAATTTTCACGACAGGTCAAAGGGTGACGTGACAGTCCTCATTGCTTACCGACTTTGTCAAAGCCATGCTGTGCTGCGATGATCAAGACATTGTTGGCCGCCGCTTCCAGATCGAATTGCAGCTTGGCCAGACGGCTGTGAAAGTAATTCATCGGCACCAGGGTGGTGATGGCGATGCCCAGACCTGCCGCCGTGGCAATGAGGGCTTCACCGATCCCGCCGGTCACTTTCTCCACCGCCAGTTCCGAATCTCCGATGGAACTGAAGGAGCCCATGATCCCGGTCACCGTGCCGAGAAGGCCGAGCAAGGGCCCCAGCGTCACCACCGTATCCATGGCACCGAGGAAGCGTCCCGCCTGCTGAAGCTCATGACCTGCGGCCACTTCGAGGGCTCCCTGCATGGAGCTGTGCTGGTGTTTCAGGCCGTGGTGGATCATACGCACAACGGGGTCCGCCGTCTTTTCTGAGATGCTGATGGCTTTGTTTAAGTCTCCCGACTCCAGGGCTGCATACACCTGATCGAGCTGGCGCGCATCGCGGCGGGCGCTGAACCGCAGCCACCAAAAGATGCGCTCCACCAGGATACAGATGGCGAAGACCACCACCACCAGGATGGGATACATGATGGGGCCACCATCATGGATGAGTTTGATGACGACGTTAGCGAGGGGGGGGTTGGGGAGCATTGAAAAAATGAAAATACAAAAGCGAAGACAGAGTGAAAAACCGTAAAAAGCGGTGCCTGCTCACTTGATCACAAAACGCAAAGCTACGGTGATGGCACCAACACGGCCTCGTTGGGACCATGTCTTGCGAATGTAGCTGGAGAGAACATTCTGTTCGGCCGTCGTGAGGCCACCATTGGTGCATTGGCTGGAAGCCACCTCGGCATACTCCACTTTTCCCAATTGGTTGAATCTCAAATTGAAACGAACAACTCCCGTAACCCCCCTGGATACAGCCGAGCTTGGGAATGGAGGTGTCGGAAAGATGCCTTTACCCAAGCCTGAACCTACAGTGCCTCCACCTCCGCCACCACCACCATTTCCCGAGGTGCCATTAGGTTTTGCCACAGTGCTCGCAGCTCGGCTGCTGGTAGGTTTAGAAACAGCCTTTGGCTTGGAAATTGGCTTGGGTTTAGCCGGATCCACCGGCTTGAGAGCTTCTTCAATCTTCGGGGCGGCAGGCACGGTGAAGAGATCTTCGGTCACTAAAGCTTCTGTCACCTCTGGTAGATCTAACTGCTCTATAGGCACTTCGATCGGATCAGGAATCTCCACCGTCTCCTGCTGCATCTCGGTGGTCGGGTTGACCTGATCCATCTCTGCCTCAGCCAAGAGGTCCGCCATGGACATGTCCGTGAACTCATTGTCCGCCGCGCCCAAGCCAGCACGACCTGACAAAGTGAATGGTAAAGGAATCTCAAAGCGCAGCATGCCCACAATGCCGATCAGCAAAAAGGTGCCGGAGATGGCCACCAGCCAGGAAAGGGCGCAGAGGTTTTCATCCTGACAACGCAGCCGCAAGCTCGGCTTCGAGCTCACCCGGGGGGCTGCTGTGGCGGCCTTGGTAGGAAGGCTGACAACAGGAGATGCGAGGAGGGCCATCTGAGACATGGTTGCTTAGAGAGATTGAGAAACGTTTTCGATAATGGCATTTGATCATCTCGCGTCAAGAAGCTATTGCGACCCATTCTCACAAAATTACCGCCGATTTTGTCCTCGATCCCTCCTCAGGCCCCCTCCACTCCCGAGCAAATCCACACCGCAGCGAGCGAGTGGACCCTGCGGGGCATAACTCTGCTGGAGCAGGGAGATCCAGAGTCGCTGGCGACAGCGCTTGCTTGTTTTGAAGAGGCCATCCTCCTGCGGGAAGCTCTCCCCTTGGGGGACAATCCGCTCTACCGCTGGGGATTGACCGCTGGCTGGATGAACCGGGGTGATGCGCTCACACGCCTGGGAGGCCAGGACCACCTCACGGAGGCCCTGCGCTGCTACGACATCGCCATCAGTCATCTGCATCAGCTCCCGCTGGAGGCCGATCCAGCGTTTCGCTGGAGGCTAGGGGTGGCCTGGATCAACCGAGGGCACACCGAGCAGGCCGGGGCGAGCCAGGGTTCCCTTCAAAGAGCGCTGAGCTGCTTTGAAAACGCTCTGCGGGTCATGCGCGGTCATGAAACCAGCCCGCGCCTGGATTATCAGCAGGTGATGGCCGCCGCCTGGACGAACCACGCTGCCGCTCTCCTGCAAATCCAGGAGCAGGATGTCCTGGCCTTGAACTCAGCCCGCAGGGCCATCCAGCATAGCCAAAGCTGCGAACATGAACCCAGCCTACAGGAGACGGGAATCCGGGCGCGGCATGCCCTCTGCCGTGCCATTGCCAACCTGCTGGAGTCTCCTTCCGATAAAAATGCCGATACCGCAGAAGCCTGGATTCATGAAGCGACCGATGCCGTGGAAGACGTGATGCGCCTCACCCAGGCTGCCCCTTCCCGGCATCCGCTGCGTGAAGAGATCTTTCTCTTCGGCTGCCGCATCTACCGTGCGTTTCAGCCGCACTTTTTAGCCGAGTTTCTCGATGAGGGGCTCGCCTCCGGCACTCTATCGGAGGCCATGAAGACCTCCGCACGGGCTTCCCTGACCCAAGCCGCCGCTCAAATTCAAAATGAAAATCTGGCTTCGTTGAATCCTGAGAAACTGGATCGCCTGATTCAAACGCTGCAAGCGCTCAGTGAGACCAGCCAAAAGTTAAGAGCCTAGCCCCACATGAAAGGTTGACCCGCCATCCATCCGTGGCAGGAAACAGGGTCATCGGCGTCGGGTGCAACGATGATGAGTGAACCCAATCCCCCTCGAGTTAGGCTCTATGCATCACGTCACCTTTCTACAGGACCTCTCGGTGGTCATGATCATCGCTGCCGTGGTCACCATCTTGTTTCGGCAGATGAAGCAGCCGGTCGTGCTCGGCTACATCCTCGCTGGAGTCATCATCGGGCCCCATACGCCGCCGTATGCACTGATCGAAGACGAGCATACCATCGAGACCCTTTCTGAGCTCGGCGTCATCTTCCTCATGTTCGCGCTCGGCTTGGAATTCAGCCTGAAAAAGCTGACCAAGGTGGGAGCCACAGCCTTGATTGCCGCCGTGGCGGAGATCGTGCTCATGCTGTGGGCGGGTTACATGTTAGGCCAATCCTTCGGCTGGGGCACCATGGACAGCGTTTTCCTGGGGGCGATCCTCTCCATCTCCTCCACCACCATCATCATCAAGGCGCTGGAAGAGATTGGCAAAACCAAGGAGCGCTTCGCCCAGATGATCTTTGGCATCCTGATTGTCGAGGACATCCTGGCCATCCTGATGATTGCCATGCTTTCGGGCTTCGCCACCACGGGCTCTCTAGAGCTGTCGGATGTGGGTTTGACGGTGGGAAAGCTGAGCACCTTTCTCGGGGTCCTCCTCATCTTCGGTCTAATCCTGGTGCCTCGGCTTCTGAACTGGGTCGCTAAATTCAAGAGCAATGAGATGCTCCTGATCACGGTGGTGGGCCTCTGCTTCGGCGTCTCGCTGCTGGCCGTCAAGCTGGGCTACAGTGTGGCTCTGGGCGCTTTCATCATCGGTGCCATCATCGCCGAGGCGCGCCACATCGCCCACATCGAGACACTCATGCATCCGGTGCGGGATCTGTTTAGCGCCGTGTTCTTCGTCTCCATCGGGTTGCTTATCGATCCCAAGGTGCTCACGGAGCATTGGTCCTCCATCCTCATCATTACCGCCGTGGTGGTGGTGGGCAAGGTGGTCACCTGCGGTTTTGGCACCTTCATTTCCGGCAATGACATGAAAACCTCCATGCGAGTAGGCATGGGTCTGGCCCAGATTGGAGAGTTCTCTTTCATCATCGCGTCCCTGGGCTTATCCCTCAAGGTCACTAGCGGTTTTCTTTATCCCATCGCCGTGGCCGTTTCCGCCCTGACGACTCTGCTCACGCCCTATCTCATCCGCAGTTCCGACTCCGTGGTGAACGGCTTTACCCGCATGCTGCCTGCCCCGCTGATGACCGCCCTGGATGCCTACACCCGTTGGGTGGGCACGCTGGCCGGAGGAAGCGGTAAAAAGACCCCGGCGACCTTTTTGCGTAAATGGGGCTGGCAAATCCTGCTGAATATCCTGCTCATAGCCGGGGTCTTCATCACGGCGGCGTTCATGCGCGACCACGTGCGGCGCTGGTGGCCAACCGCTCCCGGTGGCCGAGATGGTATCCACGGCATGCTCTGGCTGACCGCCATGATTCTCAGCCTGCCCATGCTCATCGCCATTGTGCGCAAGTGGCAGGCCTTTGGCATGCTGGTCAGTGAAATGAGCGTGACCCGGGCGGCGGCCAAAGAGAATACCGCCGCCCTGCGCGGGCTCATTTCCAGCATCATTTTCATCGCAGGTTGTGTGGCGCTGTTCGTCATCATCCTGGTCCTCAGCTCCGCCATCCTCCCCTCCCGCAGACTGCTCCTGGTTCTGGCTCTGGTCTTGATCCTCATGACCATCTTCCTGTGGCGGTTCTTCGCACGACTGCACAGCCGTGCGCAGTTTGCTCTCCTGGAGACTTTGAATGAACCTCCCTTGCCCCATGCCGACCCCCAACTGCCCTCCCTGCTCAGCCATGCGGAGCTGATCACTCTAACGATTGGTCCTGACTCCCCAGCCGCAGGCAAAGTGATCTCGGAATTGCAACTGCGCACGCGCACTGGCGCGAGCATTGTCGGCATCGAGCGTCATGGCGAGAACATCATCAATCCCAGCATCTCTGAAGACATCCGCCCAGGAGATTCCGTCTTGCTCATCGGCAGTGCAGAACAGATTGCGAAAGCGAAAGATGCTTTGGCATGATCCGACTTGAGGTATCGGCAGCGTTAGAAAACATCAGTCATCTGCCAATAACCAGCACAGTGCCTCCGACAGTTCCGCCGCCCAAGGCTCCAAGGCATGTCCGCCCTCATACATCTGAAAATGCACATGGTGATCTTGCCGGTCCAATGCAGCCGCAAAACGTTCACAAGCCTCGATTTGCGTCACCTCCTGGCGCAGGCCCGTCGGCGGATGCGAGACTCCTGCCGTGGACTCCTGGTTCCCCACACTGATCCAAAATCGCGAGTCCCGTGCAGGCAGCATCGACACCTGCTGGGTGAGCCATTCCTCATGCCACCAAAAGGAGCCGGACTGGCTCAAGCAACGCGAGAAGACCTCAGGATATTTTAAGGCGATAAAAGCCGCCTGCAGTCCGCCCAAACTGGGGCCCGCCATCAGCCAGTCGGAAGCTGGAGCGCCCGGCAAACGATCTCGCAGCCAATCCACCACATCCTCAGCAATGAAGGCGGCAAAATCAGCGCTGCAGGTTAGATCGCGATGTCGGGCCGCGCCATCCACATGCGAGATGAAGAGCACCGCAGTCGGAGGGATAATCCCCTGCTGTTGCCATTCCATCAGACGCTGGGGAGTCTCCATCCGGTTCACGTAAAACTCCCCGTCCAGAAACAGGGTCACCCGCTCAGGCTTGGCTGTGAGTGGCTCCAGCAGCCACAACTTCCGGGTGGAGGTGCCTGAAGCATGGGTCAAAACGTGCTCTTGAATCTCGGGCAATGGCATAACTTTAAATTCGGCTCCAAAAACTCAGGCTTGTTTCTGCTGACGGTAATGATCCAAAGCTATCGGCTTTTGCTCTGAACGAATGAGCTCTTTCAGCTTCGCCACGTTTTCATCCAGCGTGTGATGAAACGTGTCCAGCACCGCATCATAACCACCATGCCGATGCACCCAGTCCAACTGCATCCGAGCCAAGCCAATCTGACGACCCCCACGTTCATGCTCCCGGCGCTCCAGTTCTTCCAGAGGGCATTCCACCCTCACAAAATACACGTTCAGCCCCTCCAGTTGTTCGGCTATTTCATCCATCCAATCCCTCCGTTCGATCACGTGATCAATGATCATCGGGAGACCGCAACTCGCGATCAGCGGCAGCGACCGATGAAACGCCGACAGCAGCGGCAAAAGCACCCGAGGACGTCGCGCATCATCCTTCAGCACAGGATCCGGTGTCATGAAGATGAAATGATCGTTCGATACATACAATACCGGTTCAGCCATCGTCCGTTGAAAGGCCCTAGCGAGCGTCGTTTTTCCTGAACTGGAGGTTCCGTTGAGAAGAATGATCGGAGCGCGCATGGTATCATCACCGAGGTTGATCTAAAGCCACAGGATCAGCCGAAGGCAGCGGTCGTGCGATGATGTGGAAATCATCCACCCTAGACACACCTCCTGGGCCAACAGCGCGGATAGCCACCCAGGTCTCGGGATTCTCCAAGATCTCCCGCAGGGGAAAAATCGGCTCCGCAAAATCACGCGGGAGAAAGTAGGCCACTGTATCCCCCTCCCTGCCATGTCGATCCACAGCTTTGAGTTCGCCGGTCACTCGCACGATGTTCGGGCTCACACGATTGAAGACGACTCTCAATCCATACCATTCATCTTCCTCCGTGTGAATCTCTCCCGGCTGCAACCACGACCGTGGTGGCCCCACCTGGGCTTCCTTGCAAATGAATTGAAAGCGCATCACCTCGCCCTCCACCTTCAGCCGCAGCCCGAGAAAGGCCGCTCCAGGCACACCGCTGAAATGACCTGCCATATTTTCTGTTAGGCCCAGAGTGATCGAATGCGTCGCCCCCGCAAAAGCCTGGCGCCTGAAGCAGCAGGAGATCTCCAGGGAAGCCAATCGCGCCAAATCATAGCTCTTGCGTTTGTAAGCCAAGGTTCCCTCTGAGTTCAGAGTCTCCGCCAAGGCCAGGCCTGATGTGCCCGCCAATCCTAAAGGCGAGATGGCATACCCACTGCGCCCGGAAAGCACGTTATCTGCGAAGGATTCATTGATGCGGCCTTGGTCAAAATCCACCACCTCCTCATAAGGCAACCTGGGCCGCTTCGGATGGGATCTCCCCATTGTCCAATACCCCATGCCTGCGATCACCAAGCACCCCGTCAGAACCCCAACGATGATCCGCTTCTTTTTCGAATACGCTGCTGAGGGGATGGGCGGAGCCGAGGGTTGGATCAAGGACTCGACGGACTGACGTAAATCCGCCACGGTCGAGAACCTCAATTCAGGCTGTTTTTCCAAAGCCCGCAGCACGATCTCATCGATACGGATGTCCACCTGCACACGCTTGGAGGGGGCTTCGATCGTCTTCGTCGGACGTTCCCCCGTGAGCATTTCATACAGCACCACACCGAGGCTATAGATGTCCGCCCGGTGATCGGCCTGACCGGATGTTTGTTCTGGAGCCGCATAGTCAGGCGTTCCCGCCTCATGCACGTTCTCACGATCCGTTGCGTGCCCGATCATCTTAGCGATGCCGAAATCAGCGATCTTCACCGAGCCGTCGTGGGCGATCAGCAGATTCTCTGGTTTGATATCGCAGTGCACGATGCCGTGCTCATGCGCCGATTGCAAAGCCGCGCAGACCGGGGGCACGATGCGCAAGGCCTCCCGTGGAGTCAGGCGTTTGCTTTGCAAAAGTTGCCGCAGGTTCATCCCATCCACGAACTCCATGAGCAGGTAATAAAACCCGCCCGCTAACCCAAAGTCATACACCGCCACGATGTGCGGATGATTCAGAGCCGCTAGGGCATGCGCTTCTTTTTCAAACCGTGCCGCAAACTGGGGATCTCCCGCACGCTCTGGGGCCAGCAGCTTCAGAGCGACCACACGATTCAGAGACTTCTGCCGCGCTTTATAGACCACCCCCATGCCGCCTCGGCCCAAGCATTCTAAAATCTCAAGCTGGGGAAAGTGAGGAGCCAGCTCTTCCGGTGAAAGCGGCGGCATGGCTCCGAGACCAGAATCATCCGCCTGTGTCGGCTCCATGATTTCAGCCATCAGAGCCTTAGCCGACAAACCCTCCAGCAGGCTGGAAGACGATCGGCTCGCGCGTGAATCAAGAAGAGAATCTCTCATGTCGGGTACCTGACGGAGTCGCGATCAAACCTTACACCTTTGGTTAAAAAAAGACGGCGATTTTCCAATCACCCACTCAAAGCTGCAAAGAGGGTCTGCATTTCATCCTCCAAATTTGTGTCATCCTCCAGCGTGCCAGAGATCTCCTCCTTCACACACTGGCGCAGGCGCCGCTTGAGCCGATGCAGAGCCACACGGAAAGTCTCCACCGTCATGCTGCACTCGCTGGCGATGGAGGCCTGATCCCCATGCGCGGCCTCCCCCGTCAGCATTGGCCGCACCCGATCAAAGAAAGGCCCTCGTCCCTCGGCGTTCAACTGAAGCCGCAGCGCGTTCAAACTGCGCTCGAGCATGGTCAGCGCCCATTGCCGATCAAAAGCGGCATCGGGGGAGAGCTGGTGCGGATCCGATACTTCCGCCACCTCTGCATCATCCATGCATAGAGGGACGCGTCCCGAACCTCGTTTGAGACTGTGCAGCGCTTCTCGATGTCTTGACAGGAAGTGTTTCACCGCCCCTAACAAATAAGACCGAAAGCGCCCTCGCTCTTGATCCGCCCCTTCGATACGTCCTCCCCGGAGCACTTCGGCAAAAAACGCATGGCTAAGCTCGCGCCCCGCGTCCACGTCTCTCAGTTCGTAGCGGAGATAAGCCAGCACTGGCTCATAATAAGCCTCACAAAGCTCCGCCAAGGCCAACCGCCCTGCCGCAGAGTCCGCCTTAGCCAAACGCACCCGCGTCCATCGCGTGGTAAGAAAAAGCGCCTCATCGCGGTGAGATGGAAGGTCGGTGATCATGAGGCAAGGCTGGAGATTGCCATGGTTTGCTGACGGTTCCCAAGCGAAACATTACACAAAAAATTTCAGACTGAGTCCTAAACCAGATCACATCTGGTATTCAAACAGTCGGCAGAACAGTCCCTGGAGTTTGCGATTCCAGGGGAGCTTGAGGTCTTTGTTTTCCAAGCGCAAGCTACGCTGTTTATCCCGCGCCACCATGTCGAGCTGACGGGCGGCGAAGCTGGCGTCCAATACGTTCAGATTGTTCTCATCATTGATGAAGAACGAGCGCTGATCCAGGTTGGTGGAACCTGCGATGCTGAGGTGATCATCCACGATCACCAACTTGCCATGAGTCATCGTCGGCTGGAATTCATACAGCTCCGCCCCAGCGTCCACCAGTGTGCGCAGATAACGCGTGTTCACGGAGCGTGAGGCCGGGAAATCAATGTGCTTCCCTGGGATGATGATCTGCACATGCACCCCGCGCTTCAGTGCCTCCAGCAGAGCCTGCATGAGCGGTGCATTCGGGATGAAGTAAGCGTGAGCGATCACGATGGACTTCTGCGCCGCACGAAAGGCCAGGAGATAACTGCTGCCTAGCGTATCCCCCAGCTTCTCCGGTGCGCCGAGCGCCACCTGAGCTTTGAGAGCCCCTGAAGGCCTCAGCTCAGGATAGTAGGCAGGCCCCACCAGACGCTTCCCAGCCACTTCCTGCCAGTTATCATTGAAGTTATCCTGGAGTTGCGCCACCACCGGGCCCCGCAGTTCATACTCCGTATCCCGCCAGCGGTGCACACTGTCTGCAAAGCCATCCCAGCAGTAGGCCCAACCGGCCCCGCCCATGTAGCCGACCTGCCCATCCACCACCAGCACCCGGCGGTGGGTGCGGTGGATGTAGCGCCAGGGTAGCAGGACGTTCATGGGCCGATACAGCTTCAGCTCCACCCCCGCGTCACGCATGGCCTGAAGATTGGCCTCGCCGAACTTGGAGCAGCCAAAGGCATCCAGCAGCACATGCACCGGCACGCCTTCCCGCGCTTTTTGGACGAACATCTGGGTGAAGTTGCGCGTGGGTTCACTGTCCACACACACATAGGACTCGAAGGTGATGGAGTGCTGAGCCTCACGCATGCTCTGAAGCATGGCGGGGAAATAGCGCCCGCCATTCTCCAGAGTCTGGATGGCGTTTCCCTCCGTCCAGGGTGTCTTCACCACGCGAGCCAACTCCTGGGCAAAGGCGGGCGTGTCCACCGGAGGCGGTGCCTTGGCCACCTTTTGAAAGCCGACCGCCACACAGGAGTTCAGCAGCAGACAGGTGAGGAGAAAAACGGGAGGTAACAACAGTCTCAGCACAATCGGGGTGACTATGCACGAAGCCGCCATTTCGACGAATAATTTGCCAGGATATCTTAACGCCGACGGCGCATGGCCAGTCCGCCGATACCGACGAGGCACAAGCCCAGGCGATCCGGCTCGGGAATGACGATGCTGTTCATGCCTACGACCAGGGAGTCGTCCCGAAGGAAGACGTAGAGCCCGGCGAGGTCGGACACCACTTCAAACCGACTGGCATCCTCGGCCTCGATGCCCCCGCTGGCGGTGAGCAGGGTCCAGTCATACAGCGCCGGGTTGGTGATGGCCTCGGTGCCACTAACGTAGATTTTGATCTTCTCCTCAGAATCACCAGCCAAGCTCAGGCTTTGAGAAAGCTGGATCGCGGGCGTGGTATCGCCACCCGCAGCATCCAGGGTCACCGCCAATCCACTACCTCCCTCCAAGGTCAAGGTGTCGAGCGTGCTGGTGATGGTGGGCGCGATTTCCAAGACGCCATTGGCTTTCACCACCACAGCTCCGGTGCCAAGAGCGGATGCGTGTTTGATCACCATCCGCGCGGTGAGCGCCGCGTCTCCGCCGATCTCGGTGCCTCCAGTGAAGGTGTTAGCTCCAATGAGGGTCGTCACCCCCGACAGAGCCTGCAGCTTCAGGGCACCGGCCAGGGTGACATGAGCCCCTGCGGCGAGACCCGTCTTGGTCAGGTGGTAGGCACCTGTTTGGTCGCTATGGAAAAGCCTGATCACGCTGCCAGTCTCTGCACTGGTGACCGTGCCCGCAGAGATGATGCCAGGCGCTGCGGGCACAGCCTCTGGCAGCAGGACATCAGCCCCGATATTGAGAGAACCTTTCTCGCCGAGTGTGATCGTGCCTGCGCCGCTGCCCACGTGGACCCGCCCGTTACTCGTGAGGTTGAGTGTGCCTGTGCTCCCGCTCGTGCCGATGTTCAGGCTGGAGGAGGTCTGAAACAAACCGCTGCTCTGCACCGTCAGTGTGCCCGTGCCGTAAATGGGTGCGGGAGCTGGAGCCGTCCCTCCGCCATTCCAATACCCAATATAAACGACATTGGTGCTGATCACTTGGCCCAGGTCCTCCACCAGGATGGTGCCCGTGCCGGCATTCCCCACGTAGATGCTTCCCACATCCCATTTGCTGTTTTCTCCAGAGACCTTCACCAGAGAGGTGCCTTTGACTCGGTTACCATCCTGACCATACCCGGAGAGATAACCGTTGGTCGTTTTCAGGTAGCCGCCATCGGTCACATTCACCGTGCCGTTGCCGCGATGCCCGACCATGAAGGTGCTATTGACGATGACTTGTCCGCCCGTCGTGATGTTCAGCGTGCCCTTCCCTGTGCTGCCTGTGCTGTTTCCCAGCCCCACATGAAAGCCAGCGGAGGCGGTCAACTTGGCCTGATTGCTCACCGTAAAAGTCGCTGTCCCGGATGCTCCTATATGCATCTGGTTAGACCCTGTTTTGATGAACTCCGTGCCGAGCCCATCCAGCAGCACCTCGCTGACGGAGCCGGTGGAACTGCCCAGAGCCACCGCCCCGGAAAGCGTCAAGACGGCTCCAACGGTATCACGCGTGATCTCCAGGCGGCCATTGTTCATGGTCAAGCCCACGATGGATTGGCTGCTGCCCTGGAGCTGGACCGTGCCGCCGTTGCCGATGACGACGGAGGTGGCCGTATCCGGTAGGCCGGAGCTTGGTGCGGAGCCTCCAGTCCAGGTCCACTTAGTGGTATCTAGCCAACTGGCGGTGCCCGTGCCATTCCAGGTGGCGGTCTGCCCCCAGGAGAGTGACGTGGCCGCGAGGCTGACCAGCAGCCCCAGTAAGCAACCATAAGGGAGGTGATTCGTCTTCATAGAGGCGTCGCTCCCCACGAGGTGCCTCAGCGACAGGCCGTGGACTTCCACAACAGCGCAGGTCTGTTTTTGCTGAGAATGCTCCGGGGGAGGCCTACTATTTCAGCACTGCCCGTGCCAGGGGAGGTCCCTGCTCACGGGTCGAGCACAGAAGTATCAAGACCTCTTCCAGCAGCACGCACCCCGGCTCCGAAGGCGGCTGATCACCCGAATCTTCGGAAAAGTTTCGCACTAAAGCGACGAAATCTCAAAAAGACATTTGACACTCCTGCTCCTGAGACTTATTCGCAGCACCCGCAATTGCGACTGATTTTCATCAACAAACGCATTCGGACTCCCGCCACATGAAATCTTCAATGTCCTCCATCCGCTCTCTGCCTCAGGGTCTTGCCTGGACCTCCACGCTGGGCTTCATCGGCAGCCTTGCCGCCCAGACCGCTGCCCCCGCCCCCACCGATGTTCCAGCCGAAGGCAGCATCGAGGAACTGCCGGAAGTGGTCGTCACCGCTGAGACCGAGAAAGTGTATAAAGCTGAGCGCCTGCAGAGCCCAAAATACACAGAGCCTCTTCGTGACATCCCCCAAACCATCACCGTCATTCCAAAAGCAGTGATCGAAGATCGCGGTGCCTTCAGTCTGCGTGATGTGCTCCGTAACACCCCCGGCATCTCCATGCAGGCAGGTGAAGGCGGCGGCGGTCTTCCTGGTGACATGCTGACGATCCGTGGATTCGGTTCTCGGGGTGATATCTACCAAGACGGTGTCCGCGACATTGCCGGATACAACCGAGACCCCTTCAATACGGAACAGGTCGAAATTGCCAAGGGACCTTCCTCCACCACATCGGGCCGCGGCTCCACGGGTGGCTCTGTGAACTTGAGCACCAAGCTGGCTAACCAAGAGCGCGGCGGCAACTTCTCTCAATCCTTCGGTACCGACAATCTGTATCGCAGCACGCTGGACTACAATCAGCCACTGTCTGAGCACTCCGCTCTACGCGTCAACGCCATGTATCACTCAGCAGATACCCCTGGACGCGATATCGTCAATCAAGAGCGTTATGGCATCGCTGCTTCCTTGGCTTTTGGTTTGGGCACAGACACTCGTCTCTTCTTGAACTACCAACACATGACGGAAAACAACATCCCTGATTATGGTATCCCTTGGGTTCCGGCCACCAAAACGGGGACCTTGGCTGACTCGCGAAATGAAGCGCCTCCCGTCGATTTCGACAGTTTTTATGGTCGTGAGGTCACAGACTTCGAAGACATCCAAAGTGATCTCATCACGAGTATTTTGGAACACGATTTTTCAGAACACCTCAAATTGCGCAACGTGCTGCGTTACAGCCGTACTTACCGCCACTCCAATATTACGGCACCTCGGTTTGTCAGTAGCACTGACGCAACGACGACTCTGAATCGCCAGCAACAACACCGTGAGCAGACCCAAGAAATTCTGTCCAATCAGACAAACCTGATCGCAGAGTTTGACACGGGACCTCTGCTTAAACATGCATTGGTGGCGGGCATGGAAATCTCTTGGGAGCGCCAGATGAACGCCAACGCTTCGACGCTTGCCGCTGATCAGCCCCTGAGCCGAACGGATCTTTTTGACCCGAATCGGAACGATGGACACAAAGCACGCCCTGTGCTGCCTGGCGGTGCCGAGGCGCATCTCGACACCATCTCCTTCTACGTCTTCGATACCATCAACATCGGTAAACATTTCGAACTCGGTGGTGGCGTCCGTTATGATCACCTGGAGGCTGAGGCACGTGGGCCAGGAGGAACGGCAGGTTTCAGCAACACCGATGATCTGTTTAGCTGGAAAGCAAGCCTCGTGTATAAGCCCGTGGAATACGGAAGCATCTACTTCGGCTACGGCACATCCTTCAACCCCTCGATTGACACCAACACTGGTCTGGGCCTGAGCGCAGCTCAATCCACTCTAGACCCCGAAGAAAACCGCAGCTACGAACTGGGCACCAAATGGGAACTGCTGGATGAACGCCTGCTGCTCACCGCGGCCCTCTTCCGCACGGAAAAAACCAATGCACGCACGACCGACATTGCTGGTGACACCGTACTTGCGGGTAACCAAGTCGTGAATGGCATTGAATTTGGCATCTCTGGCCAGATCACCAAAAACTGGAACATCATTGCAGGCTATGCCTACATGGAGAGCGAAGTTGAAGAGTCTGGCAATGCCGCTGAACTGGGTCAATCTTTGGGCAACACTCCGGACCATAGCTTCAACATCTGGACCACTTATAACTTACCCTTCCGCGTGCAGATCGGTTTCGGTGCCCAGTATGTGGGTGATCGCCAGAATGGAAATTCCAACACCTCCCGAACAGCTCCAGCTTATTGGACTTGTGACGCGATGCTGAACTACGAAGTGAACGATAAGTTCAACGTCCGCCTGAATGTTTATAACATCGCTGACGAACGCTACATCGACCGCGTAGGTGGTGGCCACTTCATTCCGGGTGCTGGGCGCTCCGCAGCAATCACAGCGACCTATAAGTTCTAATTTCTCTCCACCGTGACCTGCCGGGGGTGACGATACGCGAGTGCGTATTCTGTCGCCCCCGGTTTCTCGCTTTCAGACCCCGTTAGTCCTGTTACACTCCTCGTTATGCTCCTCACTCTCCCAGACGTCCTTACCCCGGAACAAACGGCTCAGGCCCGCCAGATCCTGGATGCGGCGGACTGGGTGGATGGTAAAGGCACAACCGGCTATCAATCCGCCAAGGCCAAGGACAACATGCAACTGCCCTTTGAGAGCCCGGCGGCCCGTGAAGTGGGAGACATGATCCTGAAAGCCCTCGCCACGAATCCTCTCTTCCAGGCCTCGGCTCTGCCACTCCACATCATGCCGCCGATGTTCAATCGCTACGCAGGTGGGCAATCCTTTGGCACCCATGTGGACAATGCCATCCGCCATATCCATGGCACTGGAATGCGCATCCGCACAGACCTCAGCATGACGCTGTTTTTCTCGGATCCAGAGGAATACGATGGCGGTGAACTGTGCATCGAGGACACCTACGGCGTGCAGAGCGTGAAGCTACCGCGCGGGCACATGGTGCTTTATCCCTCCACCAGCCTGCATCACGTCACCCCTGTCACTCGCGGTGCCCGTGTCTCCGCATTCTTCTGGCTGCAGAGCATGATCCGGGACAATGGACAGCGCGCCATGCTCTTTGACCTGGACCTTTCCATCCAGAGGCTGGCTCATGAACTGGCGGGGAATGAAGTCGCCGAAAAAACAGGCGTGCAACTCACCGGTGTGTATCACAATCTGCTCCGCCAATGGGCTGAAATGTAGTCACCACCCCCTCTCTTGAAGCCCTCTTGATCTTCCAAAAGAATCCCTGAGCTTTCCGCAACTCCCCTGCCTGAGCGGGGTTCTGTTCGCTTCTTTTATCCCTGGTTTTTTCTCAATGCATCTCACCTTTCACCGCAGCATTTTCTGGGCTCATCTCATTGCCGGCATCGTGGCTGGCCTCATCATCCTCTCCATGGCTATCAGCGGTTTCATGATCTCCTACGAGGTGCAGATCATGGAGTGGGCCAATCGTGACCTGCGGGTGGCTGTCCCTGAAGGCGGTGCCACACCGCTGGACATCGAAAGCCTGCTGACTCAGGTGCAGAAGCAGAAGCCTGATCTGCAACCCACCGGCTACACCTGGAAGGCAGATCCCGCAGCTCCAGTCACCCTCTCCATGGGGCGTGAGGGCACTTACTTTGCCAACCCCTACACCGGCGAGTTTCTTGGTGAGGGTGATCACACCTGGCATGACTTCTTTCATACCGTCACCGACTGGCATCGCTTTCTCAGCGGCACCGGCCTGGAGCGTGAAGTGGGTAAGGCCATCACCGGTGCTGGCACCCTCGTCTTTGGAGTCTTGCTCCTCAGTGGCATCTATCTCTGGTGGCCGAAGCACTGGCGTTGGACGAATGTAAAGGCCGTGCTGCTTTTCAATCGCAAGCTCAAAGGCCGCGCCCGCGACTGGAACTGGCACAACGTCGTGGGTTTCTGGACCGCCTTCCCCATGATCTTCATCATCCTGACCGGATTGATCATCTCCTACTCCTGGGCCAACAACCTGCTCTTCCGCGCCACCGGCAACGAACCACCACCGCCCCGTAATCGTCCCGCCGGAGGCCCTAGCGGACCTGGAGGCAACATGGCTCAAGCTGGTGGTCCTCGCGGTGAAGGCGGCCCTCGTGGTGAGCGTCCCTCCCCTCCTCCCCCCTCGTTGGCAGGCTTGGCCCCTTTGCTGACTCAAGTTCGTCAGGACACTCCCGGCTGGCAGAGTCTCAGCCTGCGCATGCCTCAGCAGCCAGGGGCCGCGTTTCCCGTGATGGTGGATCGAGGTGGACGCGGCCAAGTGCATCTGCGCACCATGCTCAACCTGGACACCACCCAACAAAAAGTGCTTCCAAGCCCAGACGACATCACTCAGCAGAATCTCGGGCGGCGCCTGCGCATGTATTCCCGCTACCTGCATACCGGAGAGCTATTTGGCGTGGTGGGTCAAACCATCGCTGCCCTATGCACCCTCGCCGCTACCATGCTGGTGTGGACAGGCTTTGCCTTGGCCTGGCGTAGATTCTTTGGACGCTCGAAGAAAACCGCATCGGCCGAGACCTAGACCCATTCACAAGCAGCCAATCAAACGACAAAAAAAACTCACCGGGAGGCAATTGCCCTCCAGCAAGGATCGTGTTGTATGCTACACACGATCCTTTTGCATTTCTAGCCCCTCCTGTTCCCGACCTGCCCATGCCTGCTCCCTCTCTGATCTCCATCGTGATGCCCGCTTACAACGCCGTGGCCACCCTGAGAGAATCGGTTCAGTCCGTGCAGGCCCAGACCTATCCCACCTGGGAATTACTGCTGGTGGTGGATCGCAACTCCAAGGATGAAACCCTGACCATGGCGGAAGCCTTGGCCGCTGAAGATCCACGCATCCGAGTGATCCAAGGACTGCCTGAAGGCGGCTGTGTCTTCAACCGGAACCATGCCCTCAAAACCGCAACAGGAGACTTCATCGCGTTCCTCGATAGCGATGATCTCTGGCTGCCTGAAAAGCTGGAGAAGCAACTCGCTCTCATGGAAACCACGGGCTGCCATCTCGCTTACACGGGTTATCGTCAGATCGATTGGCAAGGTCGTCCGCTTCCCACCATCATTCGCCCACCGGAAAAGCTGACCCATGCGGACCTGCTGCGAGATAACCTCCTCGGCTGTCTCACGGCCATGTTTCGCCGCTCCGCATTTCCTGCGGTGCAGTTCGTCGAGTTCCTGCACGAGGACTACATCCTCTGGCTTCAGCTCCTGCGTCAGACCACGGCTCACGGAGTGCCTGAGGTGCTGGCCCACTATCGGGTCGCCCCCACCAGCCGCTCCGGAAATAAAGTCAAAGCCGCCATCGCCCGCTGGCGCATCCTGCGTGAGTTTGAGCATCTGCCCCTCACCCGCGCTGTCCCCGCTTATCTGCATTATGTGAGCAGCGCCTTGCTCAAACGAGCGCCGACGGTCAGTTCCAATCAGTGATCTATGCGGATTCATTTGCTCAGTGATTTGCACCGTGAGTTTGGCCCCACGGATATCCCTGCGGTGGACTGTGATTTAATCATTCTGGCAGGTGATATTTCCACCAAGCAATCCGCTTTGCCATGGATTCAAGACTTCAGCCGTGGCATTCCCACCGTTTACATCTGCGGTAACCATGAGTTTTACGGAGACAAGCTCCCACGGGTAACGGAGCGCCTCAACGACGCCACTCAGGGCACAAACATTCATGTGCTCGAAAACGACAGTTTCGAAATCCAAGGTTGGCACATCTATGCCTGCACCCTTTGGACAAATCTGGCACTCCAAGGAGCTTGGGAAAATGGCGCTATCGAAGCCCAACTCCAGATGAATGACTATAAACGAGTCCGGCTATCCAACCACAGTTATAGAAAGCTATCGCCTCGAGACACACGCGCCATTCATCTGGAATCCGTTCGTCGTCTCGAAGACTTTCTACAGAGGCACGACCCTCGAAAAACTATCGTCGTCACTCATCACGCCCCCTCTGCAAAATCGCTGCCGATTCACCGACGAGATGAAGCCATCAGTTGTGCTTATGCCTCGCATTTGGATGAATTCATCCTCACGCATCAACCCAAGCTTTGGGTGCATGGACACATTCACCATAGCCAGGATTACAAGATCGGTGAAACACGCATCGTCGCCAATCCACAGGGCTACCCCGACTCTCCGAATCCCCATTTTCAAGCGGATCTCACGATTGAGCTTTAACGCTCAAACGAATGTCTCTAGTCTTGCAAACTTCATCTGACATTTATGAAGCGCCTCCTCATCATCGCTTTCCTCACCTTCGTGATTGGTGGAGCAGGACTGGCGTTCTATGTGTGGCGAAAAACTCGGATCGCCAGCCCGCACATTGCGGTTATGGGTGGGCAATCGCTGTCGATTCGCCTGCCAGTAGCGGGAAAGCACTTCCTGCAGAACGATCCCCGTTGGGCAGCGGAGAAGATCGGAGGCTCGGGTGAGACCATCAAAGGCGTCGGCTGTGCCATGTGCAGCGTCGCCAGTGCCGCGCAGTATCTCGGGGAGACGACGGACCCAAGGACCTTCAACCGCGACTTGATCCAGGCAGGTGGTTATACCGAACGCGGCTGGTTAGTCTGGTCAGCGGTGAGCCAAGTCTTCGAAAAACGCCTGGAGGTGGACGTCACAGGCTCTCCCACCCACACCGCGCTCGATCAGGCTCTGAAGCAGGGGCACTACCCCGTCGTGAAGTTCTTTCTGCCCATGGGGATTCCGCATTGGGCCGTGGTGGTGGGTAAAGAAGGGCTGGAATATCTGGTTTACGATCCTCTGCTGGCCAGTTCAGACCCGACGCCGCTCTCAAAACGGGCCTCTGGCATCTACTCCGTCAGGATTGTGAAAAAGCGCCCCTGAATTGGCCTAACCAGCCCGTTCACTTCTAACAAAAATTGCATTATCTGACTTGCCTACGGAAGTCTTACCATGCAGTATCGGCACCTGTCCTCAGTGAATTATGAGTGCCAACACCATCGCATTCCTGAACTTTAAAGGCGGAGTGGGTAAAACCGCCACGGCTGTCAATATCGGAGCTGCCTTGGCCCATTATCAGAAGCAGCGCGTGCTGATCGTGGACCTCGATCCCCAGTGCAACGCCAGCTTCTGGCTCATGCCGCCTGCGGATTGGAAAGCCCATGTGGACGGTGGAAAAAACTCCACTTACCAGATTTTCCAGGATCAAATCATGGGCACACACCGGTTTGATTTTGAGAAGGCTGTTGTTAGAGCTGTGCCTCGGAAGGGCGGCATTTCTCAGATTTCACGCCTGGATATTCTACCTGCCGCTGTGGAGTTGATCACGATTGAAGATCGGATTCATCAGAACAAATACGCACGTTTCTTTGAGTTCCTCCATCAAGCCTTGAAACCCTACTACAAGGAATACGATTACATCTTCTTCGACTGCCCACCGAATGTTTATTCCATCTCGAAGAACGCCCTGTATGCAGCGGAAAACTGTGTCGTGCCCTACGTGCCTGACTTTCTCTCACTCTCAGGCTTTCAGCTCTTGGCCCAACAGATTGAGCAATTCAATGATCGTATCAGCGGCTTCAAGGGCATCCGCAGGAGGGCTTCCATCGTGGCCTTGCTAGCCAGTCACTACAAACCAAGTAAGGCACATGACCAAGGACTGAATGAGCTCGAAATCACCCTACATCGACTGAAAGCGGAGGGTCTCACGCATCATGACGCTAAGCTTTTACTCCCGCCCATTCGTCACTTAGCGGATGTTGCAGAATCCACCAACGAGCACATGCCCGTGATCCTCCACAATCCCACCGGACGCGGAGCTGACGATTACAGCCAAATTGCCAAGGCCTTTCACTCGCATTTCCAATCTCTTTAAAACGACTTCCCCTCCCCCACCATGAACGAACTTGTCCAACGTTTGCGCGCGCTGGCTGCGAGCCTGGAGAAAAATGTCCGGGATCTCGACAACGCGGCTTTTGTCAAGAAAGCCGCAGCCTTCAACAAGAGCCTAACCACCTTTGAAAAAGTCACGGCTGAAGCGATCAGCGGTTTGGCTCCTGGACTATCGGATTTAGACAAAATCTTCTCCGGCCCAGACAGCAAACTGCTGAAGGAGCCCGAGATGAAAAAGCTATTTCAAAACGTGTTAGGCAGCAAGCCCCCCGCCGATGCCAAAGCCGGAGCCATGCGGACCAAGTTCCTCAAAGACGTGAAAGCACAAGGTCTGGGGGAACAAGCCCTGCCAGCCGTCACAGGGGTGGTGAATAAAGCCCGGGCCGCCGCTGTTCCTCTTCCTAGAGATAAACAAGCGCGCCAGGACGAGCTGCTTCGCCTGGGCAAGTTGGATGAGGAGTCCTTCGTTGAGGAAATGGACAGTCGTTACAAAAGGGATACTGCCCTCAAGTCCCTGGCTAGAGACAACGGCATGAAACTTCCTAAAGACGTTCAGCGAGCCTGGCTGATCCGCGAGATTCACAAAGCCGCCGTCCGTGTCGCCGGGCACCAGATCACCTGAGGGCCTCGCCCCCCTCCCTTTTCCCCTCATTCCCATGTCGAAAACCGCTCTGGAAATCCTCCGCTACACGCGCACGGAAGCCTGGGTGGAGGATCTGCTGTTTGCGCATCCCGAGCTGCTCGCCCCCGGTCTTCCTGTTCCTCAGCGGCAATACATTTTGCGGCCCACCAGCTATCGCGTGGATCTGCTTTTTGAAGACGAGACTCAGACCACGTTGGTCGAAATCAAGAAAGGCACGGTGGACCTCGCCACGCTGGAGCAGGTGCGGCGCTATCGTGGACTGCTCCAAAAGCCAGGCCGCCGGTTTCGCGCTTACGTGGTGGGTGCCGGGATCAGCGCCGAGGCTGCCAAGTCGTTAGGCCGCACGGGAGGCCGTCTTCAATACCGCCAGATAGGGCGCGACATTCCCCGGGAGGTGGTGCTCTGTCGTCCCTGCCGAATGGCCCGCGATTACCGCCTGTCCTCGTGTCCCTACTGCGGTGGACGCGAGAACTTGGTCTGAAGAATTTCTGCAAGGTCGCTTGGCATGACATCGTTTCGGGCGGCGTAAGCAATTTAAAACCACCCTCATGAACCCCACCTCCACCCCCTTTGGCCGTCGCCAGTTTGTCACTGGTGCCGCGAAGACCTTTCTAGGTGTCACGGCACTGAGCCAGCTCAGTTCCAAGGCTTTTGGCATCGCAGGTGAGAACACCAGCCCGCTGAAGCAGGTGCCCACCGCCCGCAACGTCATCTACCTCTACATGACCGGCGGTATGAGCCACCTGGACACCTGGGATCCGAAACCTGATAACTCGGATGTGATGGGCCTGACCAAAGCCATCAAAACCAAAGTGGACGGCATTCGCCTCAGCGAGAACATCCCGCTTCTGGCCCGCCAAGCCGACAAGCTGGCCATCATCCGTGGCATGACTTCCAATCAAGGGGCTCATGAGCAGGGCAACTACTTCATGCACACCAGCTACACGCTGCGCAGCAGCATCCGCCACCCCTCCATGGGTGCGTGGCTGCAGAAGTTCCAGGATCGTGGCAATCCCACCCTTCCAGGCAGTGTGATGATCGGTAACGATAGCCGCCATCCAGGGGCCGGTTTCTTCGAGTCCCGCTTCGCTCCGCTCATGATCAATGATCCTGAAAGCGGCATCAACAACGTGCGTCCGCTGGATTGGTTCACCGAAGATCGTTTCAGCAGCCGCCTGAACGTGGCCAAGCAGCTCGACAAAAAATTCGCCTCGACCTACGACGTCAAAAACGTGCGCGCCTACAGCGACATGTATGACGATGCGGTGAAGATGATGAAGAGCGAGGAACTGAAAGCCTTCGATCTGGACGCAGAGCCCGCCGCGTTGCGTGAGAAGTATGGTCGCGATCGTTTCGGTCAGGGCTGCCTCCTTGCTCGCCGCCTCGTGGAGCACGGCGTCCGCCATGTCGAGGTCAGCTTTGGCAATTGGGATACCCACAACGCCAACTTCACCCGCGTGCCTGAGCTGTGCGATGAACTGGACTCCGCCATGAGCACCCTCATCAGTGATCTCGATGCCCGTGGCATGCTCAATGAAACCCTCATTGTGCTGGCCACCGAATTTGGCCGCACGCCGGAGATCAATGCCAACGATGGCCGCGATCACCACCCGTCAGGCTTTAGCTGTGTGTTGGCCGGTGGCGGTATCCGAGGTGGTCAGGTCTATGGCGCCACCGATGAAAACGGCGACAAAGTCGTCGAGGGAGCCACCAACATCCCTGACCTGAACGCCACCATCGGTTATGCCCTCGGCCTACCGCTGGATCAGGTGCTCTACTCATCCACCAAGCGCCCCTTCACCATCGCTGACAAGGGCAAGCCGCTGACACAACTTTTTGGTTAGGCGATTGTCTTGATGAGGCTTCGACGGCAGGAGAGCTTCGGTTCTCCTGCCGTTTTTGTTTTATTTCCGTGAACAAGCCTCCAAAAGATGCTCATAAACCTGCGTGGCTGGCACGGCACCAGCACGCGGCAAATGCGGCAAGTGACCGATGAGCACCGGCCAGTCCTCGACATCCTCAGGCACGCGCCCGTGACTACCTTTCACCAGCGTGGCATCGAGCGGGATCACATCCATCTTCATGCGGAAGCCCGCCAATTTCTTGGCCAGCTTCATGCCGACCTTCAGTTTGGGATATCTTAAAGCCGGATCGACAAAAAGCTCCACCGGATCATACCCACATTTCCGATGGATATCCACACAGCGGGCAAACTCCGGAGCCTTGGCATCATCAAACCAGTGATAGTAGGTGAACCAACTGCGAGCGTCCGCCACAGCGATCAGATCACCGCTCCGTTCATGATTCAGCCCCAGGTAATGTTTCTCCACCTTACCCAAGACCTGCTGCACCCCCGGCGTCTGCTCCAGCACGGACTTCACCTCTGCCAGGATACTTTCATCGTTCACGTAGATGTGGGCGAGCTGATGATCGGCAATGGCAAAGGCCCGACTGCCCCCCAGATCCAAGGTCTCTGTGCCCAGCTCATCCTTGATGGATAACCAATGATGCTCGCGGAACACCCGATTCAGATGCACCGGCTGATCCACATCGGTGATTCCGTATTCAGAGAGCAGGATCACCTGAATTTGGCGGCGCTCGTAAAACTTGATCAAGTCTCCTACCACCTCATCGATCTGCTGTAAATCACCCTCGATTTTTGGCATGTCCAGACCGACGCGCTGGAGATTGTAATCCAGATGCGGCAGATACACGAGGCTGAGAGTGGGCCAGTGCTTTTCCTCAATCCACTTAGCACTTGCTGCAATCCATTGACTGGACTCGATACCCGAGGCCGGGCCCCAGAAGTGCATGAAGGGGAAAGCCCCCAATTCCTTTTTCACCCGATCACGCATCCCCATGGGCTGCGTATGGATGTCGAAGATCTTGCCTCCATCCGAAAGATACAGCGGCCGCGGGGTGATGGCGTAGTCCGCCGTGGAGTGCATGTTAAACCACCAGAAGACCTTGGCGCAGGTGAAGTCCCGATCCTGTTTGCGCATCACATCCCAGAGCTTTTCGCATTGAATGAGCTGCTCGGGTTGCTTCCAAAATCGATGCTCTGCGTAATCACGATCATACCAGCCATTGGCCACGATGCCGTGATCCCGGGGTAGCTTCCCCGTCACATACGTCGCCTGAGCGGTGCAGGTGACAGCAGGCACCACCGGCTCCACCAAGCCCAGACGATTGCGCTCCACAAAGGCTCGGATGTTTGGCGTGTGCTCACCGATCAGACGGCGAGTCAAACCAACGACATTGAGAATGGCTGTGCGAGGCATGGGGGGAAGGAACGGTGTTCAGTGATCAGTTTCAGTCTTCAGGACATCACAGGCTTTGGCAATGAACTTCACACTCGCCGCATAAACTGAACACTGAACACTGAACACTGAACACTGAACACTGAACACTGAACACTGAACACTGAACACTGAACACTGGATCACAATCGCTCGCCAGGCCCTAAACGGCGGCGTGTTTCATCATCGCTCCCCCGGGCACGCACCGTGATGAAGGCGCTGGCCGCCACGATGGCAATGCCGCACAGCACGGACAGGCTTTGAAAGCTCATCACCTTGAGCGCAGCGAAGGCCAGATAAGGTGCCAACAAGCCGCGCAGGCCCGTGAGAAAGCTGTGGACGCTCATGTATTCCGCAACGGCATTCTTCGGAGCCAGTTTGGTCACCCATAGCCCCCAGGTGACGTTTCCTCCTGCATTGGCCACCCCCCACAGCGCCATTCCCAAGCCCCATAAGAAGACGCCATGACCGAGGTAAAAGGTGAGGATACCGGCGGCGAAGATGAGGTTTAAAATCGTGCGCACGGTAAAGAGGCCCACTCGGTCATAGATGAGCCCCCAGGGATAACTGGTCAGAGTGCGTGCGAGAACGGGGATCACCCCGGCGATCCAGGCCACCTGCTGCTCAGGGAGATTGATGCCATGCCGAGGATTGGCCAGATATTCGACGAAGAGGCAAGCCGCCACCAGATTCCCCACTCCCATCATCATCCAGGAGATGAGCAGGGTGCGGAAGTCATGATCAAGCTTCACCCACCGTAAGGCCGACCACAATCCAGCCGGGGTCGCCTCATCAATGTCCCATGGCGTGACGGGTAAACCGTAAGTCCACAGCCCCGATACAAAGCCCGACAAGGCAAAGGCCCAGAGCAGCCAGCGATAGTAAGCCAGATCCAGCCCCATGAGCCAACCGCCGAAGAAACCAAAGGCCACGGCCGTCGCCGCACGTGTCACCCCAGCGATGGCAAAGAGGCGCCCTCGCTCTGAGGCAGGGTAGTTGAGCCGATAGATCTGCGTGAGCAACGGGATCTGCATGGAAAAGCAGAACAGGCCCACGCTCAGCCCCCCGATATACATCCACGGATTGTCATGAAACACCGCCGATAAAGCCATGAAACCGCCCCCAAGGATCTGCACCTTGGCCGCCGTCCTGGAGATGGTGCTGCGGGCCTTGAGCAAGAGTGGCACCACAAACAGGCTCACCATCATGCCACTGCTCGTCGCGCTCAGGAAGATGGACTTGGCCATATCCCCCATGTGGAAAACCCGCACGGCAATGAGCATGCCAAACGTGGCCGAGAGAGTATCCAGCACCCCCGCAGGCAAGGACCTCCACAATTCATTGCGAAAAGTGCGCGTCTTCGGGTCAGGTTGGGACATTCAAGGGGAAGCGGCGACTATGGAGCCGACCCGACCTTCGGCAAGCAGAGGCCGGAGAAGCCCAAAAGAAAAGCCGGAGTGCTTTCACACTCCGGCTCATCAAAAGATCGCGATTCAGCGAGTGACTCTTAGTGTTCGTAGCCAGCTTCGCCATGTTCGGCAAGGTCCAGACCGATTTCTTCCACTTCCGGTGTCGGACGCAGACCCACGGTCACTTTCACAATGATGGTGATAACCACAGTTGCAGCCACGCTCCAGACCACGGTGAGGCCCACAGCTTTGAGCTGTTCCATGAGCAGGCCATCCAGCAGACCTTCGATGCCAGGGTTGGCATCTTTGCTGGCCAGGATACCCGTCAAGATCGCGCCGAGGGTGCCGCCGACTCCGTGCACGCCGAAAGTATCCAGCGCATCATCGTAACCGAAGATTTTCTTCAGGTAAGCCACAGCGATGAAAGGCACCACACCAGCCAGCAGACCCATGATCACAGCGCCATTGGCCGTCACAAAACCAGCACCAGGAGTCACCACCACCAGACCGGCGACAATACCGGAGCAGAAACCGAGCACGGAAGGCTTACCACGTGTGATCCACTCCAGCACGCCCCAGACAAATCCAGCAATGGCAGCCGCCAGCGTGGTAGTCATGAAAGCGTTGGCAGCGATACCGTCTGCGCCCAGAGCGGAACCTGCATTGAAACCATACCAGCCGACCCAGAGCATGCCGGTGCCGACGGCGCAGAGCACCATGCTGTGAGGAGCCATCGGCTCTTTGCCAAAACCTTTGCGCTTGCCCAGAAGGATGCAGAGCACCAGCGCGCTCCAACCCGAGGTCATGTGCACCACGGTGCCGCCTGCGAAGTCGATGGCTTTGATGCCCGCCTCAGGATTCAGCGGACCGCACATAAAGCCAGTCGTGCTCCACACCATGTGGGCAAAGGGGAAGTAAACCACGAACATCCAGATGGCGGTGAAAACCAGCACGGAGATGAACTTCATGCGCTCAGCGATGGCACCGACAATCAGAGCTGGAGTGATGATGGCAAAGCTCAATTGGAACATGGCCCACATGGCATCAGAGATCCAGTGATAGCCAGCGCCGGTGGCGTAAGGAGAGACACCTTCCAGGAATTTATACTGAAGGTCACCGATGAAGGCATTGCCCGCACCGAAGGCCAGGCTGTAACCGCAGGCCCACCAGAGCAGCGTGACCAGCCCCGCAATGCCCATGCACTGAGCGATCACAGAGAGGATGTTCTTCTTGCGTACCAGACCGCCGTAGAACAGCGCCAAACCTGGTAGTGTCATGAAAATCACCAGCGCCGTGCTGACCATCTGCCAGGCATTGTGACCTGGGCCAGGACCTGCGATCTTGGACTTCCCAGCTTCAGAAACGCGAGCGCTGTTGTTGACGTAAGCTTGGAGATCACCCACGTCCGTGGCGAGTTCTTCCAGGGATGGGGTCGCTGGAGCTTCGGCAGCGGGGGCGGCTGCAGCAGGCGCTGCACCCTCCTGAGCTGAGACCGAGCCCAAGGTGAAAAACGTGGTTACAAGGAGGCCACACGCAAGAGTGCGCCAGGAGGGGAATGCGGCAGACATGGCTGATAAGTTGGTTGTTGAGGCGCCCGAAGTCGGTTGGATAGATCGGGTCGCGACATATTTTCGCAAGCAACTAACGTGCCAACTTTTTAACCATATCATTAACGAGTAATCAGCCCCGCCTCTCCCACTTCCCAGGAGTGCCCTGCGGCTCGCACGGCCACCGCCGCAGCCTTGGATGGCCAATCGAGTTCATGCTGATCCTTAAACGTCACCTCCACCGTGCGCCACTTCCCTTCGATGAGGGCCTGGATCACCCACCAGCGGCTGTAGTTTTCCCAACGTGGATCATTAAAGCCCCAGCGCAGACGTTTCCCCTCCGCCAGCTTTTCCAGCAAGGGTGCCGGTAGAGCCACTTGACTGAGCCACGGGCTGGCAGGAGGCAGCGCATGGATGGTGTAGGCGCGTTCTTTGGTCAGAGTGCCCAGCTTTCCCACGTCTTTATCCAGCGCGGCAAAGTTCCAATGAAAGTGGCCCGGAGTCATCCGCAGGCCGCGCTCCCGCAGCACGCTGATCTGCCGAAGAATCTCCCCGGCATAACGGTCATCCCCCACCTTGCTGGAGTTCATCCCCGGCCAGATATGACGCCCTAACGTATTTTCATTCAACCACCACTCGTAGTAAGTGGTGAAACCCAGCTTGGGGCGGTCGATGGTCCAATAGAGTTGCGGTGTCAGGTAGTCCACCCAGCCTTGCTGGAGCCACTTGCGGCTATCCGCCCCCATCTCCTCGTAGGGGTCCAGACCGCCACCTGTGCCTTCAGGGAAATTGGGCCGCCAAAGCCCGAAGGGACTGATGCCAAACTTCACCGTACGTTTGATCTCCTTGATACCGGTGTAAGTCGCACGCACCAGGGCATCCACATTCTGCCGCCGCCACTCCGGCAGACTCGGGGCCAGACCTCCCAGCGCACTTGACGCATACTTGGCATAACTTCTCGTATCATCAAAAGGGATCGGCTTTTTATCCGCCCCAGGAAGGGGATAGGGATAAAAATAATCATCCATGTGAATGCCATCCACATCATACCGCCGGGTGACATCCAGCATCACCTCCAGAGCGCGCTGACGCACCTCAGGGATACCCGGGTCCATCCACCAGTCGCGGCCATACTTCACCGTCCACTCGGGGTGCTGACGCCGAATGTGGTTGGCACTCGGGGCATGTTTATCCCCTGCCAGAGCCCGGAAAGGATTGAACCAAGCGTGCAGCTCCATGCCGAGGCGATGGGCCTCCTTCACCGCAAAGTCTAACGGGTCCCAACGCGGGGAAGGCGGCAGGCTCATTAGACCACTGAGGTAAGGAGACCAGGGCTCCAGGCTTGATTCATAGAGAGCATCTCCTGCAGGCCGCACCTGAAAGATCAGACAGTTCAGACCATGGTCATGGGCGCTCTGAATCAGACGTTGCAATTGCTCTTTTTGCCGGGTGGCAGGCAGCCCTGGTTCACTCGGCCAATTGATGTTATGGACGGTGGCAATCCAGGAGCCGCGTAATTCACGCGCTGGCATCGGCACGGCGGGTGATTGAGCGCTCACGAAACCAGCGGCTATCCAGAAGGAAAACATCAAAGAGATCAGACGTCGGTTCGTGATCATGCAGGGTGGGGGGAAAGATGTTGCCAAGGAGGCCACCTTCATTCCGCCTCTGCCTAGAATCAAGTCTCCGAGAAAAGCTGGGTTTTTCGCAGATTTCGGACGCTTTAGACGGGTGATCCGGGCCTCTTTTTGCTATCTTTGCCGAGGTGCTAAGCGTATGATCTCTATGGTGCCACTTGGTGCCCAACCTTTCCAGCCCCCTCATGTTAGCCGCGCTGAATCGCCACCTCCTGTTCCGTGCCATTCCTCTTTTGGGATTGGCCTTGGTGAGCTGCGAAGGCTTTCGTGTGCCCGCATTGGAGAAACTTAAAGCGGCTGAAAACGCCGGGACGGCCACGCCTGCCCAGCCTCCGGCAGGAGATACCGCCCCCGGCACAGATACCTCATCGGTGGACCTCGGCTTTCTGCTGAGCATGAATTACGATGAAGCGAAGGCGCTGGCCGGAAACGGCATGGACCTGGGCACGAATGGCCGGGTCGCTGCTGAAAACATCGAAGTCGTCAAAGAAGACAAGGAAGGCCAGCCACGAAAGGTCCGTGCGAAGGGCAAGGTCTATCTTGAAGCAGGCAGTGGAGATTCGGCCAAAATCCTCTGTCAGGAGGCCTACATCAACGGCGATGAAGCCGTGCTACGCGGTCGCCCCATCCTGCAACGCGGCGGCACGATCATCGAGGGGCTGGCCGATGACACGGTATTTTACTTCCTGGGTTCGCGCCTGCGCGTCATCGGTCTGCATCGGGTGACCAACCCCAATACCATGCTGGCAGGGATGCCGGATCTCGGCCCCTGGACAGCCGGGCCCAATCCCCTCCTCCCCGCTCTGAGCGAGACTGCCGTGCCGGTGAACATCCGCGAAGAAATGCTGAAGGCAGCAACGGCAGAGGCCGTGCTTCAGCAGAACAAGCACGAAGCCCTCCAACAAGCAGAGGGAGCACCTGCACCCTGGGTCAAACCCGGAACTTGACGGGTGACGGGTGGCAATAGGTTTGTTTCAAACCCCACCGAAGCGCCGCTGACGACGGCCATATTCACGCACCGCATCCTTCAGATCTTCTTTGCTGAAGTCCGGCCAGAGCTTCTGGGTGACATAGAACTCCGTGTAACTGAGCTGCCAGAGAAGGAAGTTCGAGATGCGCAGTTCACCGCTCGTGCGGATAAGCAAATCAGGATCGGGATAATAACGGGTGTAGAGATGTTTGCTGAAGACATCTCCATCAATCATGCCTTTGTCGAGATGGCCTTTCTCCACGCTCTCCAGCAGACTCTTCACACCGTCGATGATCTCTTCACGGCCACCGTAGCTGAGAGCTAAGATCAAGGTTAGGCCGGTGTTTTGAGAGGTTTGCTCGATCGACTTGTGAAGCTGATCTTGGCAAGATTTGGGCAGGTCGTGCAGCCGTCCGATGGCCTGCAGACGCACGTTTTGCTCCTGCATTTCCTTGGTTTTGACCCGGAGAAACTGCTCGAGCAGCTTCATCAGAGCATCGACCTCGCGCTTTGGCCGCTTCCAGTTTTCAGACGAGAATGCGTAGAGTGTCAGATACTCCACACCCATCTCTCCACACACCTCCGTGACTCGGCGCACGGTATCGGCCCCGGAGCGGTGCCCCTCCGTCCGCGGCAGCCCACGCTCCTTAGCCCAGCGCCCATTACCATCCATGATGATGGCAATGTGCCGAGGGATGCATTTCAGCTCTTCCGAAGGAGGCGTGGGCATGGGGTGAGTGTCAAACAACCTGAGGCTGATTAGGCGTCGTAAACCGGCAGGCTAGCCGCATCGAAACGTGCCACGCCCACTTCATCAGCGATCTCGTTGAGCGCGTCCACTTCCGCGGTGGAGAAGAGCAATCCGCCTGCTTTCTGCGTATGCGTTGCGTTCTGTGCCTCAGGCTGGCCGGGGAGCATGCACGCCTCATTACCGTGCCCCAAGATGTCGTCGATGACCGCTTTCAGGTTGCTGGCAAAGTCACGCCCTTGAGCGAACAAACCGCTGCTGATCGCATCAGGATGGATGACCTGGAAGTAGAAGCTGCTGGTGCGCTTCTCACCGGCTGGTGCGGGCTTGCCCTTGATATCAGGGTGGGCACCACCGCCACGCAGAGTGGGCAGAGACCCCCCGATCATGGCACCCATCACCTCGATCAAAAGGGAGAGGCCATAGCCCTTGTGAGCCCCGAAGGGCAGCAGCCACTGAGCCGCGTTAGCGTCCGTGGTAGGGTTACCTTCCGCATCCACCGCAGCGCCAGGAGGCAACGGCTTACCTTCACGCTTGAGCTGCTGCACACGGCCCATGGCCACGGTGCTGGTCGCCCAGTCGATCACGATGGGGAAACCACAGGCATCCTGCGTGGGCAGGCCCCAAGAATGCGGGTTGGTGCCCAGGACAGGGAACTTACCCCCGAAAGGCACCACTTCACCCAAAGTCGAGGTGCAGTTGGTGTAGGCGATGTAGCCCTTCTTCGCGGCATCCATCACATAACCGCCGCCCCAAAGGTAGTGGAAAGCATTGTCCACGCTCACCTGACCGATGCCGTATTTGTCCGCCATCTCCATGCAGCGCTCCATGGCACGGAAAGCCACGCTCTGACCGAGCTTCAACTGAGCATCCCACACCTCACTGGCAGCAAACTTTTTCTCGATCACCTTCACCTCAGCACCGGGCTTGCAGCCGCCGGTCGCGCTGCCGAACAGATGATCCAGGTGCAAAGCCTTGATGGCATTGTGAGTGCGGATGCCGTGAGTGGAAGCCATCTCGCAGAAACGTGCGGCGTCTTCAGCCTCAGCGGCGGTGTAACCACGGTGCAGGTAAGCAGCGCGGACGAGGTCATTGTGGGCGGCGGTGGGCAGGACGTGATACGTGGTAGCCATGGGTTGTGAACCGGTGCTTTAAAACCGCCCAGGGAACCGTGCAAGTGGAGAGCAAGCCTGTCTTCGATACCGAAATGCCCTGCCCCACCCAGAATTTGCAGCCAAACCGGCGCTCAAAGGCCCCGTGGAGACATGGAATAAAGCCCCAGCGTCACCTCATAAGCACCATCTTCCGCCATCCGTTTGAGCTCATGACCTGCCCCCCAGGAATCGGTGAAAAGGACCTCATTCGTGCGCTCATTGTAGCCGATGACCAGCCGCATGTGTCCGCCGCTTACTTGCCCCTCGTTAGGCAACTCCGGCTTTTCCGGAAAGCGCCCTAACTCCAGAGCCCAGAGCAGCGGCACGCCTTTATCGACGTGCTCTTTGACAGCCAGATGAAACTGACGCTGAGACACCCGCCGCTTACCGTTGCTCATGTAATAGAGTTCGGGGTTGATGAAGGGCTTGAAACTCACCTTGAAGCTGCCGTCGATCTTGCCGAGGCTCTTTTGCATCACAAAAATGTCCGCGCCCGACTGCGCATCTGCGCTGACCAATTCAGCGATCTGGTGCTGGTCACAGGGGATCTGCATGTATTCCAGCAGGCGCTGGCAGCTCGCCGCCACGCAGTAACCTTTGGCCCCCTGGTCCACCATCGGCACACCCGCTATATACACATCTCCAGTGTTGGTCTTCGTGATGTTTTTCGAAAGAGCCATCCGCTGCACCCCCACCGCCAGCTTACCCATGCTCCAGTCCGCCTGATCCGGTGCGGCCAGCTTCAACCGCAGAAATTCAGGCCGACCTTGCACCCCACCGCTGTTAAAATCGTTGTGTTCCAACAGAGCCAGCCCCAACGGGCTTTTCCACTGCCAACTCACGGTTTTCACGACCGAACTGGCCACTGCCGATTGATTGGAGGGGGCCACTTTCAACACCTGCCCCAGATTGCGCCCCACCGTTTTAAAAGTGCGATCAAACTCCGCCGCATCTACCTCGCCCGAATCACCCCGGTTGTAGAATGAGATCGTCACTCGAGCGGCACGGCCTTTGACGAACTCCAACAAGACTTCCTCCACCTTGATGGATTTACCGAACATCGTGAGTCGGGTATCGACATCCCCAAACGCCTTGCGGGAAAATCGTGCTCGGTCCTTGGCGGAGGAAAGCCACTGAAACTCAGGCACCTTGGTTTGTCCGGTTTCTTTCAGCCCCACGTAGCGACTCTCCAAGGTCTCGGGAGTCCAGGTCCATAACTGGCTCAGGTTCAACAGCGGATCCAGATCCACATTGAGAATGACAGCGACATTGGATATCGGACTCGACTGAGCATCAGCGGTCCTCACAAAACCGATCCAGGAGGTACCCAGCACCAGCAGCAGATAACCCAGTGTTTTCATAGGAGGCTTTCGGCAGAAAAAGATAGGACCGTGACCCATATGAGTCCGTCTGACCTGAGGCATTTCCGCATAAAGCGGGCCGGCTAGGCAAGCTATTTTCACCAAACCGCGCGCTTCTCCTCAAAAAACAAAAAAACGCGGACACCGTAACGATGTCCGCGTGAATGATGGAATCAGAGATTCGACCCGAATCGAGAGCTTACTCAGCGGCAGCCTCAGCAGCCTTCTTCGTGGAGCGCTTCTTCTTCGGAGCTTCTTCGGCAGGAGCCTCAGCAGTCACCACTTCAGCCTCAGCTTCTTCAGCTGCAGGAGCAGCAGCGGCGGGGACGTAAGCGTCCACCCACTCGATGAAAGCCATCGGAGCGGAGTCGCTACGGCGCTGGCCGAGCTTGATGATGCGGGTGTAGCCGCCTTGACGCTCTTTGGAAGCAGGGGCGATCTCTTCGAACAGCTTCTTCACCGAGCCAGTCTGGCGCAATTCAGCGATGGCCGTGCGGCGAGCGTGAAGGTCACCACGCTTGCCCAGGGTAACCATCTTCTCAGCCAGCGGGCGCACGGCTTTGGCCTTCGCCAAAGTGGTGCGGATGCGGCGATGCTCCACCAAGGCGCACACCAAGTTGGCCAGCAAAGCTTTGCGGTGAGCAGCGTCGCGCTGGAGTTTAGGGACTTTTCTTCCGTGTTTCATGTCTTCGTTCTATCTATCGGTCTAAGGGGTCAGGAAATTATTCGTCGTCGTCACCATCAGGCAGATGGCTATCGATCAGGTTAGCGAAACCAACAGCATCGGCTTCATCATCATCGTCAGCAAGCATGCTGCTGCGAGCAAGCAAGGAGCTGGCACCTGAGGTCGGCTCAAGCAGCGAGGAGTCGAACTTCATGCCGAGAGACAGCCCCAGTTCGGCCAGCTTCTCTTTGATTTCGGTGAGGGACTTCTTGCCGAAGTTGCGGTAACGCAGCATCTCGGCCTCGGACTTCATGGCCAACTGGCCCACGGAGGTGATGTTGGCGTTGTTCAGGCAATTCGCCGCGCGGACGGACAGCTCAATCTCGTTGACGCTCATGTTCAGGAGCTTGCGCAGCTCGCTGTTTTCTTCGGTCTGGGCTTCTGGAGCCGCTTCGAATTCGATGGCCTTGTCGTCGTAGTTGACGAACACGTCCAGGTGGTGACGCAGGATGGAAGCGGACTGAAGCAGAGCATCCGCAGGGGCGATGCGGCCATCGGTCCAGATGTCCAACACCAGCTTGTCATAGTCGGTGTTCTGACCGACACGGGTGTTTTCCACGGCGTATTTCACGCGGGTCACCGGGCTGTAGATGGAGTCGATTGGGATCACGCCAATCGGGGTATCAGGGCGCTTGTTTTCTTCCCAGGTGGAGAAACCACGGCCGACACGCACTTCGAACTCGCACTCAAACTTGGTTTTGCGGTCCAGGGTGCAGATCACCTGGTCCTTGTTGATCACTTCGTAGTGATTGTCTTCCTTGATGTCACCGGCAGTGACAGAGCCGTCTTTCTCGACGCTGATGGAAAGCAGGCGAGCTTCTTTGGTCTCGCTGTGGTGGCGGAAACGCACCTTCTTCAGGTTCAGAACGATCTGTACCACGTCTTCCAGGACGCCAGGCAGGGTGCTGAACTCATGCTCAGCGCCACGAATTTTCACAGATGTGATGGCGGCACCTTCCAGGGAGGAAAGCAGCACACGGCGCAAGGAGTTACCGATCGTGTGGCCATAACCTTTGTCGAAAGGTTCGGCGACGAACTGAGCGTAGGTATCGGTAGCTGTAGCCTCGTTGCGGACGAGGCGACTCGGCATTTCGAATCGGGCGAGACGGACTGGCATGGGTGTTTTATGATGAACCGGGTTACCTCCAGAGCGAGCATCCGCAACTTCTCAGGTGAGAAAACGGAACTGGAGACCAACGGCGAAGTGACAAGGCAGCTCGCAAGGGGTGGCGATTATGGGCTAGCCTGAACAGTTTGCAAGGGGCTTTTTTGGGAGCACTATTTCAGTCCAACGATTGTATTACCAACTCGTCAAGACTATTTCCCCTCGGAATCTGACTCTGTTGCCAGCGGCACTGGCTCATACTGCCAAACCCAATCACCCAGGTAGGTTGGCCGATTCAAGCTGCCGTCAGGGTTAGACTTATTTCCTGGATTCACTTTTCCACCATCATCTCGACCATCAACTCCCACACACCAGAGTTTGTAACGGCCAGAGTCGGTCAGGGTGTAACGGACAGGCTGATGATCCATCGGATCCAGCGGCACCGAATTAAGAAAATCAGGCAGTAACTGTTGCAGCTTGTCTGGATAATTCTGATGCTTCAAGTAATAGCGCTCCAAAGCACCGGCAACAATACCCTGCCTCCAGACACTTTCATATTGGAGCGCCTGATTCAAAGAGCTGTAAATAGTCGTCATTAACAGCCGGGAGAAGACCAAATCCATATGCTTCCACTCCGCCTCAGCTAAGTGAAGATCCTTTATCAGCATTTCTCGCTGAGCCGAGACACCCGCCCAGCCATTCTCCTGGAAAGGATGAAAAACGTGTTCCATCTCAAACCCAGCTACCCTCGCCCTGTTGAGTGTAAAGAACCAGTCCGGTAGAAGCGGAGCCATCTCGGGCCGCACGAAACTCTCTATTAGCGGTGCATCGAAGAAAGCGGCACATTTGCTGCGATGTTCAGCAAGGTGCCCTATCACCTCCAAATTCCCAGCCATCTCAAGATTATGCTGACGTAAATAGTCGTGCTCGTGATCGATACTGGACAATAATCGCCCAAAATCAGTCCATTGTTCATCTGACAAACTACGATGTCGGCATAGATTCCATAAAATTTCATTGGTTTGACGGAGGTAAACCATTGCGACGAGACGCCCCAAACTGGAGGGTTCCCTCATCATTGCCTTTGACAATAAGATTACCGCCCGAGCATCGGCTAGTGCTAAGACATAATCACCGGACTCCACCGCGGCAATACCTTGTAGAAGCAACCCTTTGCAAACCAGGTTCAAGGTGGAACTCAATGGAATTTTATTCTCATGTAAAATTTTTGATAAGTCCTGTCCCAGCCAACTCGGCATAAATTCCGCTTCAGAATAGGCGAAAGAAGCGATGGCGATCTGCCTTAAGATAGGTATTTTCTGATCAAGGGCTTGATGTATCGCAACCGCCTCACCTCCAACAGGCGGCGACTTTTCCAAGAGCTTCGATTTAACCAGCGAAGTCGATATTTGGGACCATTCAGGGAGTCGTCCTAACGCTACGCTTGATGTGGATAGATATGCCGTTTCCAATCCCTTCTGAGCTTGTCTTAAAAGCTGACGGTTTGCTAAAACCCTCTCATTCTGTTCCTCAGAAGCCTCACTGAAATTGATGCCCCAGAGCGGATCAATCGCTGCATAGTTAACGTCTTCAGCCAAGCGCGGAGGCAACAGCTCCCTCCAATCCAGCACCAAGCCTTTGTCGCGAATTACCTGTTGAGCGTAACTCCATTGACGATTTGCCAGCCACTCCAAAAGCAAATGAGTTCCCACCAAAGAAGCGATGCTGACGACTAAAACCCAGGTAACAAGGAGCCAAGCCCTGCCTTTCTTCTGGCTCAAAAAGTGCATACTCGATTTTGAGACGACTTTATTCAAGATGTCCAGCCTTCATGAGGCGGGCACATCGGTCTTACTGGCAGCTTCTTCCCACACCTCCAATTCTTTCACCCGCGCAGCAGCCGTGTCTCGCGCTTTTTTGATCGCATATTTTCCCAAGGGCAGCCGGAAAGGCGCGGTGCCCTCATGGACCAATTTGACAATCAACGCGGCTGCCCTCTCGGGATCGCCGGGCTGCTTGCCATCCACTTTTTCCAGGTAGGTCGCAAATTTTCCCACACTCCCAGCATACGCCTCGGAGATGGTCGTCCGCTCCATACCCTTGCCGATGAACCTAGTGCGGAAGGGCCCTGGCTGAACCAGAGTGACCTTCACGCCATACCCGGCCAGCTCTAAACGCAGGCTTTCGCTCATCGCTTCCAAGGCCGCTTTGGCCGCGCCGTAGATGCCAAAACCTGGATAATTCGCGATGGCAGCCGCTGCACTGATATTGATGATGTGGCCCCTTTTCTGTTCCCTCAGAATCGGTGCTACCGCCTGAATGATATGCAACGGACCAAAGAAGTTGGTCTCAAAATTTCGCCGAACCTGTTTTTCACTGCATTCCTCAACAGCGCCGAGGAGACCATAACCGGCGTTATTGACCACCACATCCAGCTTCCCCCAAACGGCCTGGGCTTCGCGGATCACCGTTTTTACTTGCTCGGGCTGGGTCACATCGAGAGCCATGATCTGACATCGCCCTGCCCCGACATGCTCTAGCATCTCCACATCTGCGCGATTTCGCGCCGTAGCGATAACCAGGTCTCCCGCCAACAAAGCAGCCTCGGCCAAGGCATGGCCAAATCCTGATGAACAACCAGTCATGAACCAAACGTGGGAAGAGTCACTCATGTTCAGCCTTCTACGCCAAAGACTGCCGGATGGACTCCGCCTGCGCTTGGATAGATTGTTTTTCCGTCTCACTCAGCCGCGCCAAATTCCTCACTTGCATGCTCATGCGTTGGTTTAGCCGCAGCCGGGGCTCGTGCTGCATGAGGAAATCCCAATACAGCGTGGTGAAAGGGCAGGCCTTTGGCCCGGTCGATGTCGCCGGATCGTAGCGACATCCTGCGCAGTAATTGGACATCCGCTGGATGTATTTACCAGACGCGATGTAGGGCTTACTGGCCATGATGCCACCATCGCCATGCTGAGACATGCCAAGGGTGTTCGGCAGTTCCACCCACTCCACCGCATCCACATACACGGCCAGATACCATTCGTGCACCTCCTGGGGCCGCACGCCTAACAGCAGGGTAAACAATCCGGTCACCATAAGCCGTTGAATGTGGTGGGCATACCCATAACGAAGAGTCTGGCCAATCGTCTCACGCAGGCAATTCATGTCGGTTTCACCGGTCCAATAAAAGTCCGGCAACCGCTGATGAGCTTGGAGTTCGTTCAGGGTCACGTAGCCCGGCATAAAGCGCCAGTAGATGCCGCGCACATACTCCCGCCAACCGAGGATCTGGCGAATGAAACCCTCGACCGCAGCCAGTGGAGCAGTTCCTGTCTGGTAGGCCTTTTCAGCCGCCCGAATCACATCCCGGGGATCCAGCAACTTGAGGTTCATCGCAGTGCTCAGTCGGCTGTGAAACAACCAGGGTTCATTCGTCCACATGGCATCCTGATAATCCCCAAAGTCCGCCAAACGATGTTGAATGAAATCATCAAGCGCTTGCTGGGCCTCGTCAGGCGTCACGGGCCAATCAAAATCAGCCAAGCTCCCAGGGTGCTTCGCCAGTTTCTGTTCCACCACAGCCATCACCCCTTGAGTGATTTCATCCGGCAAAAAACGCACGGGGGCGGCATGCAGAGTCGGCCCCTCTTTGCCAAAGCTCTTGCGGTTTTCACTGTCGTAATTCCAGTCTCCGCCCATCGGCTTCTTCCCATCCATGAGCACGCCATAGCGTTGACGCATCTCCCGGTAGAAATACTCCATACGCAATTGTTTACGTCCTTCCGCATGTTTGGCGAAATCGGCATGCGAAGCCATAAAGTGGCGGTCTTCACGTTCATCGAGAGGTAACTTCAATCGCGCTGCCGTCGCACGAAAATCCTCCCTGACCTGCCACTCCCCAGCTTCAACCATCACGAGGCTTTGCGGTCTGAGCTTCTTCACCGCAGCCTCCAACTCCATCCTGAAATCTCCGTGGTTTTCAGGATCGTCTAACCGACGGTAGTGCACCGTGATGTCCTCCTGCCGAAGACTCTCGGCAAAATGGCGCATCGCAGCGAGAAAGGCCACAATCCTCGCCTTATGATTCCAGACTTTCGTGGACTCTCGTTCCACCTCCGCCATCCACACTGCATCTACCTGCGGATCAAAGCCATCCCAGACCGCTGAATCACGGTTGAGTTGATCACCGAGAATAAGGATCAGATGGCGCATGCCTGCCTTTACGTTTCAGGGCGTTGCGGTGGTCGACAGTCATTTTGGGCGGGACTTCACAAAACGATTCAATAACTCCACCCGCAAACCATCCCACTATTAATCCTGCCAAAATTTATCATTCCTGTCGGGCTCATACCTCGCTAGCTTCGCTGCACGATGAAACCCGAAGTCAGCCTTCTCCCGAAGCTGTGGAACTTGCCTGAGACCATTCGTCAGCGTCTGGGCCGTGAAGCCGGACCTCAACGCGCGATGTTTGAGGAAGGTCACCTGCTCATCATTCTCCACCAGCTCCCGTTACCCGATGAACATCAGCGCAAGGCCGCTCTATTTTGGAGGAGTCCAGAAGCGGAGTGGAAGACCAATCTCCTCGGCAATGGCCTCCCTGCGCTCGGCGAGCATTTACGCAGCTATGACTCCAAGCTGATCGAGCTTGAAGCGGCTGAGACTCAGGCCAATACAGCGGCTCAATACCATGAGGTTCTGGAGCGTCTCGCGCCCGTCCTACGCTCCTCCCGGGGGCTACATCGTGCTCTTCAGCAGGCCCGAGACATGGTAAAAGAAGAACGCGAACTGATCAACCTGCGAGACTTAGCCGCAGGCATCGAGCGCAATGCGGAACTCCTGCTTCAGGACGCCCAGTTTGGCCTAAACTTCATTGCCGCCCGTCAAGCCGAGGCCCAAGCGGCGACCGCTCGGCAGATGGCGGCGACCGCGCACCGACTCAATCTCCTGGCGGCGCTCTTCCTTCCGCTCACGGCGCTGGCCAGCGTCTTTGGCATGGAGGTTCACAGTCGATTGGCTGACACCCCGGCCAACTTTTGGCTCATCTGCATTGCAGGAATGCTGCTAGGGCTCTTCGTCATGATGTTTTTAGTGAAAAAGAACTGACTTGTCGGCCCTTGTCGAATCGCGAAAGGCTGTGTATGTGCGCCCATGGACGTCAGTATCTTTGGTCTAGGTTATGTGGGAGCCGTCACCGCCGGGTGTCTGGCTGAGCAGGGGCATCGCATCATCGGAGCCGATGTGCAGCAGGCGAAGGTGGACGCGTTCAATTCCGGCATCTCTCCCATCATTGAGCCTGAGCTGGACGATCTCCTCCAGACCGCGAAACGTGAAGGCCGTCTCTCGGCCACCACAGACGCTGCTGCCGCCGTGGCCAAGACCGACGCCAGCATCATCTGCGTCGGCACCCCTTCCCTGGCCTCGGGTCGGCTGAATCTGGACTTCGTCCGCAAGGTCAGCGAGCAGATCTCCCAAGCCCTCCGCGAGAGTGGCAAGAAGCACATCATTCTCTTCCGCAGCACCATGCTGCCAGGCAGCACCCGCAGCATGGTCCGAGATTTCTTTGAGGATCTGCGCACCTCCGGTCAGGTGCGCATTTACTATTGCCCCGAGTTCCTGCGTGAAGGCACCGCCGTCAAAGACTTCAGAGAGCCCTCACTGGCTGTCGTTGGCACCCATGACGGTAAGGAGCCCGAAAGTGAGGAGGCCAAACAACTCCTCGGCGGCAGCCCCTCCGTGCTCGCCTGGGAAGGTGCAGAGATGATCAAATACTCCTGCAACTACTTCCACGCGCTGAAGGTTGGGTTTGCCAATGAGATCGGCCGCCTCTGCAAATTCCTTGGAGAGGATGGGGCACGCGTGATGGATGTGGTCTGCTCGGACACAAAGCTCAATATTTCCCGCTATTACATGAAACCGGGCAATCCCTTCGGAGGTTCCTGCTTACCTAAGGACGTCAGCGCGCTGCTTTCCTTTGCGCGGCAAGAGGGGATCAGCCTACCGCTTCTGGATAATACGCTGGATACCAACCACGCTCACCTGGATCTGCTGATCAAACTGATCACCAGCAAGAACACTCGCAAGATCGGCCTCCTCGGTCTCGCCTTCAAAGCTGACACCGATGATCTGCGCGGCAGCCCGATGGTGGCCGTGGCGGAAACGCTGTTAGGCCGTGGCTATCAGCTCAGCATCTATGATCCGAGTCTCAACCTCTCCCGCCTGATTGGTGCCAATGAAGCCGAGATCCAACGTCGCATGCCTCACCTCGCCTCCCTGCTGAAGGCCGACGCACAGGAAGTTGTCGAGAGCAGCGACCTCATCGTCGCTTCCCAGAAATGCGTCAAAGTGGACGATCTCGCGGTCTGGGTGAAGCCCGAGCAGAGCGTCATTGATGTCAATGGCTGGCGTGAATTGCAAACGCTGCCCTGGAGCTACGAAGGGCTCTGCTGGTGAGATCCAATGTGATGAGGTAAGCGCTAGCGGGTTCCCTTTTACCGGAACCAACCCCGAATGCGATCAAACAGACCACTGGCACGCACGCGGGGGCGCTCATAACCGGGAGGGGGTCCCGCGATAACCCCCTGATGCGCTCCGCAGTAATTCTGGGGGATGACGTCATAGGGCAACTTATCTTCATACGCAGTGCCACTGGCGTGACAGGCGGGGGTGGCGAGTTGGCTGCTCAGGTGGCAGAGCTGCACTGCGGCCATGGGCGGCTCTTCACGTGGGGCAGCGGGGATGTAACCGAGAGCGACGGCTTTCTTCACCACATCCGCCCAGATGGGAATGGCCAAACGACTGCCGTAACCCTGCTCGATGATGGTTTGAGGCTTATCCAATCCCACCCACACGGCACAGGTGACCCGGTCTGTATAACCGGCAAACCATGCGTCCTTATAGTCATTCGTGGTGCCGGTCTTACCTCCAGCAGGTTCTTTGAACTTATGCTCGCTACGCACCGTCGCGCCCGTGCCACGATTCATCACCTCACCCAAAATGCGGCGCATGACCGAGGCGACACCGGGGCTCACCACCTCGGCTTCCAGGATGCTGGTGCTGTAGAGAATATTGCCCGCCTTATCCGTCACTTTGTCGATGAGGAAAGGCCGACGCCGGATGCCATCGTTGGGGAAAATGCTGAAGGCACTGGTGAGATCTCGCGGAGTGCCGCCGAGATTTCCGATGAACACCTGGGGTGTCCGCTCCGCACTCCCGCCGATGCCTGCGTCTGCCAGCACATGCAGCACCCGATCCAATCCCGCATAGTTACCGACACGGATGGTCATGGTGTTACGGCTCTGCACCAAGCCGGTGGTCAAAGTCTGCTGACCGGTGAACTTGCCATCGCTGTTTTGCGGCGACCAACCTGAACCCGCACCTTCGATCTCTCCGGGCTGGATAGGCGCATCATCGATGTAGGTTCCGGGTAGGAACCCACTGGCGACCGCAGTGGCATAGACGAACGGCTTGACCGTAGAACCGATCTGGCGCTGGCCTTGCAGGGCGCGGTTGTATTTGCTCTGGCGATAGTCACGCCCTCCCACGATGGCCAGGATACCTCCCGTTTCGTTGTCGAGAACGGTCAGGGCACCTTGCAAATAGGGCGTCGAGGCCACCTCTTGAGTACCATTCCAGGTCGCATCAAAAACCGCTTTCTTGGGATGTTGATACCCCGGCAGTTTTTCCACCTGAGCCAAACGAGTCTCCACAGATTCTTCCGCCAGGGTTTGTAGTTCCTGACTGAGGGTCGTGTAAACGATCAGCCCCCCGTCCTCAATGTCGTGGTCTTCTAGAATCTTATCCAGATCACGCCGCACGGCATCCAGAGCATAGCCACCTTGGCTCTGAAATGCGGGCTGAGCATGCAGGGCGATATCGGCATATCGAGCCGCCAGTTCTTCCTCCGGCGAGATCATCTTTGTTTGGATCATCCGTTGCAACACATCGTCCCGTTCTTTGAGCGCTCCATCGAAGTTGCGGAAAGGCGAAAACCGCACCGGACTGCGGATGATGCCCGCGATCATGGCGGCTTCACTCAGGCTAAGCTGACTGGCGTGCTTGCCGAAATACACCTGACTGGCCCGCTGAATGCCATAGAGGTTGGTGCCGAAGAAAATGCGGTTCACATAGTGCTCGAGGATCTGCTCCTTCGAGCAATAGCCTTCGATCCGGCGAGCTAACATCATCTCCACCAACTTCCGGTGAAAGCTCCGGTCATTGAGGTCGGGATAACTGTTGCGGGCGAGCTGCATGGTGATTGTGCTGGCGCCCTGCACCACCCGGCCATCCTTGAGATTGCGCAGCATCGCACGTGCGACACCGATGTAATCAATCCCGCCATGCTTGTAAAAACGGGAATCCTCACGCGCCAAAAGCGCCTTCACAAAATAGGGCGACACCTGACTGAGGGGCACGACGATGCGGTTCTCGCCATGCATGCGGCCCAGCAGCACGCCTTGCGCATCCAGCACCACGGTGCGCTCAGGCATCTCACCGAGTTTCGCCAGATCATACTGACCGGCGAGATGAGAGTAATAACCCAGCGTCACCGCCAAGGCTAAAATGACAAGCAGCGCCCCGCCCGCCAGCGTTAGGAGCAAAAGACGCCCCCAGGACCGCAATCGAGAGAGGTGAGAAGGCGGATGGTGCGGGGCGGAGGGCTGTCGCTTCATGGATCGGCTTGGACGAGTGCAAGCTACGGAGTATTCCAGTATTTCGAGTGATAGGCCAATTCTACGTCTGTGTTTGAATAGCTTTCGAAGAGTTGGCTTGAATCTCGCTGCGGAAATTAGGAGAATTTTCTCCGTCCTGCACGTTAGATTTCAGTGATTATGAGAAACGCATTCCTGTCGAGCCTTTTGGGGGTGATGATTCACCTGCCCTTTCAGGCACTACAGGCGGAGGCTCCGGCTGGCATCCAGCCCTTTCTGGAACTCCAGGAAAAGGTGCAATCCCTCCTCCCCAAGGTGCGTCCGGCTGTGGTGGCCATTTTTACTGGCGACGGCACCGCCAGTGGTGTGATCATGAGCGAGGACGGCCTTATCCTCACAGCGGCCCATGTCGCGGAGCGGCCGGGGCGGGAACTGCGCGTCATCCTGGAAGATGGGACTGTCGTGCGGGCCACAACTCTGGGATTAGACAAAACCACCGATGCGGCCCTGATGCAGATCAATGATACAGAAAAGAAGTGGCCGTTTGTCAAAGTCTCCCGGGATGTTCTGAAAGCCCAGCCTGGAGAGTGGTGCTTTGCCCTTGGACATCCCGGCGGGTTCGATGAAAAACGCGGGGTGGTCCTCCGCGTCGGCCGCATCATCAAACAAACCGCCAATTCCCTGCAAACGGATTGCGTGCTCATGGGTGGAGACTCCGGGGGCCCGTTGTTCGATCTCAATGGAGATGTCATCGGCATTCACAGCCTGATCTGGGAAGGGCGAAATGAAAACATGCATGTCTCCATGGCCCCCTTCTTACGCTCATGGGATGAGATGAAGGGCAGCTTGGTGATTCGCACCTGGGGCATCGGCAGCGGCGGCTACTTAGGCGTCGGCACAGAGGCCAATGCTCAGGGCAGCATCGAAGTGGTTGATGTGATCGCAGGCTCCCCCTCTGAAAAAGCAGGGATTCTGAATGGCGATGTCATTCTCGCGCTGAATGGGGAGACCATCACCGGCTTACCCCAATTCACCCACGCGGTGCGGATGCGTGCTGCGGGTGAAGAGATCCATTTGAAACTGCGCTCCAAAGGTGTGGAACGCGATGTGTCCGTAACTCTAGGCTCACGCCCGAAAGACGAAGGATGACTCTGATGAAAACTTACCTACCTGTTCTTTCCTCAGTTCTACTGGTCGCCACCGCCATCAGCCTGCCCTGTCAGGCAGAGCTCAAAGCCCCCCTACTGCCCGAGGAGACCACCAACGGCAAGTCCACCCTGGCTCCGCTTGATCCGCTCCAGGATCAGCTCGCGCAAAACACCGCTGTGCTTTTCAATAAGAAAGGCCTGCCCGCCGCCACTCTCACCTGGGTCGGAGCAGACGGCTACTTTATCACCAAAGCCAGCGAGGTGCCGCGCATGGAAGAATGTCAGGTGCACTACGCAGCCCGCCCTCACTCCGCCGTGCGGGAAATCCGGCGCGATGTCAAAAGTGATCTTGTGCTCGGCCAAGCCGTAACGATGAGGGACGTCCCCGCCATCCAATTCCAGCCCAGCAATGGCTTGACCTTCGGCCAGTGGATCGCGTCACCTGCCGGAGGCAAACATGTAAAACTAGGCGTCGTCAGTGCTAACCGTCGCGCCATCAAGGGCTTCGGTGCAGCCATCGGCGTGCGGATGGATGACCAAATGAAGGGGAAAGCCAAGGGGGTGCGCATCATCGGTGTCGCTGAAGACAGCCCGGCTGCCGCAGCCGGGCTGCGTGCCAACGACATCATGCTGGAGCTGGCCGGGGAGTCCGTGCAGGAATATCGACGGGTCAATGAGATCATCTCCCAACGCCAGCCGGGTGAGGAAATCGAAGTGAAGTTCAAGCGTAACGATACTGAAAAGAGCCTCTACGTGCGTCTGGCCAGCCGCACCAAAGTGCTCTCCAATTGGGAAGGCGAAGACTTCGCCAACGGCGGGATCTCCATCCGCACCGACAATTTTTCTGAAGTGATCCAGCATGACATGCCTCTGCATCCCTCGGACATGGGCGGCGTGGTCACAGATCTTCTGGGGCATGCCATTGGCATCAACATCGCTCGGGTGGACCGCGTCACCACCTTTGCGCTGCCAACAGAGCGCTTTTGGCCACTGATTCAGGAATGGATGCAGAAGGACCGGCATCCGCCGAAGGCCCTACCTGCAACGACAGCTAGTGCTGCAGCACCCGCTGCACCTACTTCGAATCCGTGATTCCCAAGGCCACCTGAGCCGTCTTGATCGCAGCGTCCGGCACGCTGATGCTCAACATGTTATCCCGCATCTGCTGACCGATCTTGCCACCATCGGCCAGGACCTTGGCCACAGATTCTCCGGTCTCCTTGGCCGTGGTCGTGCGATACGCGCAGTTACGCGAGAGCAGCATTTCCGCATTGCCTTCCTCCTGGCCGGGCACGACGTAATCGATCACCGCCGGGATGCGCGCCGCCAAAACTTCATGAAGAATGGCACCACCGGCTTTGCAAATCACCACATCGTGGGTGCGCAGAAGTTCTGGGATCCGCGTCGTCCAACCGATGATCTCAACCGGGGCATCTGGTAGTGCATCGGTAAATTTGCGAAGCACATGATACAGACGTGAACTGTGCTTACCCACCGGAATGGTCAATTGCACGCCCGCCTTCAGCAGCGGCTCCAGTGAAGCCAAGGTGGCGGCAACTCGCCGACCTGTGGTGGAAGGCAGATAGAGAATCCGCTGAACCCCCGTGCGATACGACTCGGGAGGCAGGGTTTCGGTAAACTGGAGGCTCACGGGGAATCCGGTCACACGGATCTTCTCGGCAGGCACTCCCAGCTTAACCACGACTTCCTGGGTCTCGTCATCGGCCACACAATAGAGATCACTTGGTTGCATGATCCAGATGCGATGCACGCTGATGGAGTCTGTGATCACCGTCACCAGGGGCGGGACCTCGACCTGCTGCTTTTTCAAAGCATCGATCAGCGCCGCATAGAGAGGGTAGGTGCTCACGATCAGACGCGGCTGAAGCGTCTCCATCTTCTCTTTCAAACCGCGCACCAAAGGGGCTAACCAGGCGCTGTCCTGAGGGTCCACATCCGACTTCTCCAGCATGCGATAAACCAGCCGCCAGCCACTGGGAAAATGGGTAATGGCTTGCTGATAAAGGTTCTTCAGCACGGTGGCGATCCGAGGCTGCACCTCACTGATGAGATCTGAGGTCTGAATATCTTCACCCGGGCATAGGCGACGGAACGCCTCCGCGGTGGAGTAAGCGGCGGTGTTATGCCCATCGCCAAAGCCTGCTGTCAGCACGAGAATCACGAGGCCACCGCTGGCCGAGAATACGATGAAACTCAAACAAAATGTCATCTCCTCGACTCATGACTCGCAAAGCTGCAAGGGTGTATCATAGTCTCCCCATGAATAAAGGCAGTGCCCTTCTGGTTCTTCCGCTCGCCCTCCTCACCGCCGTCATCTTCGCCGCCTGTAGTTCCTCCGCCGGGCGGTCGAAAATCTCCATGTGGGAAGCTCGTTACAATGACCGTGCTCTCGGGCGTGTGACTCCTGATCAACTGCTCCGTGAGGTGGGTATCAAAACAGACCTGATCCCTCCAGGTAAAGTCGGCCGCTACAAATACCGGCCCATGACACCACGCTACATCACCATCCACAGCACCCAAAACTACAGTGGTGACGCCTACAATCACGCCCTGGCCCTCAAGCGGGGGGCTCTGCGTGCCACCAAGCGACCCGGCGGCAATCGCATCGGTTTCCTGACCTGGCACTTCACGGTGCAATCCAATGTGGCCATCCAGCACCTGCCCTGCCGTGAACAAGGCGAGCATGCTGACTTTGACGGCCCTGGAAATAACTACAGCATCGGCATCGAGATGTGTGAGCACCGGGGCAATGACATTGCGCTAACCATCGATAAGACCGCCCGGCTGGCAGCCTATCTGATGTATACCTACGGCATTCCGCTGGATCATGTGGTGCCGCACTATCACTGGCCGCGCATCAGCCCTTACATCAAAGATCCCCACAAGGACTGCCCCCACTTTCTGCTGGATCGTGGCCGTCCAGGGCCGACCTGGCAATGGTTCTTGCGCCGGGTGAATCTCCACTACAGTCGCCTCATTCCAGGTCCTGCCAGAACCTTGGGTTGATCTTCGGTTATGAATGCCCGGCTACTGCTCCTCGCCTTGCTTGGCAGCGCTTCTTTCGTCTCCGCGCAGACGCTGCAAGTACGGACCAGTGACGCCGTCATCCTCAAGGATAAACGCATCACCGAGAGCAGCGGCCTAGCCCGTAGCCTGCGTTATCCCGGCGTTTTTTGGACTCACAATGATTCTGGGGGCGAGCCCTGTTTGTTCGCCATCAATCGCCAGGGGCAGACCTTGGCCAAGGTGCGTGTGCCGCATGCGGCTAACTTTGACTGGGAGGACCTGACTGAAGGCCGCGATGATCAGGATAGGCCCTGCCTGTTCATCGGCGACATCGGCGATAACCTCAAGTTTCGCGCCAGCCTGCAAATCTACTGCGTGCGTGAGCCTGAACTGCCTAAAGATCCCGACAAGGAAATCGAAAGTAGCGAACCGGAAGTCTGGCACCTGAGCTATCCCGACGGCCGGAAAAACGCCGAATGTCTGATGATGCATCCGCTAACCCGGCAGCTCTACCTCATCACCAAAGAAGAAAGTGGTCACTGCGCCCTCTATCAGGTGCCCTCGAAGCGTGGTCCGGGTAAGGGCCTGACGCTGATCAAAATCTGCGATCTCGAATTCCCCGCCAGAGCCCGTAAAGGCAAGCGTCCGGGCATGAATAGCATGACCACCTCGGCTGATTTTTCACCCGATGGCAAGCGGCTTGTCGTGGCGACCTACAGCTATCTTTATGAGTGGACGCTGAGCCCCAAGCTCCCGCTGGAGGCATCTCTGGAACAACCACCCATCCTCATCGAGCCACCTCTGACCAAGCAGATGGAAGCCGTCTGTTATGATGCCGATGCGGTGACGCTGTGGTTTACCAGCGAGCAGTTGCCCGCACCTCTTTATCGTCTCTCCGTAAAGTGATTGGCTTTTTTAGAAAAGGAGCTATTCCTCCACTCCATGCATGACCCTGATGATTTCATCCCAGATGCATTGGAAGAAACGCCGGAAGCCAGTACGGTCAAAAACCTCAATCGACGTGACTGGCTCAAAATGAGCAGCCTCGGCGCTTTGGCCGCCGCAGGCGGTGGAGCGGGCATGTATTATTACTCGCAGATGCCGCTGCTTAACTTCGATGGCCGATATGCCCGAGCGACCAACTACCACCCCCCGGTAATTCACAGTCTCGTCATGATCGCCAATCAGATCGTGGACAAGCCTTATAAATGGGGCGGCGGGCACCAGCAGCTCTTTGATAATGGCTTCGACTGTTCCGGTTCCATCTCTCATATCCTTTACCGCACAGGCCTCCTCACCCGCCCACTCAATTCAAAAGGATTTGCGACCTATGGAATGCCCGGTGCCGGACGTTATGTGTCGATCTTTGTAAAACCCGGCAGTCATGTTTTCATGTCCGTCTGCGGCTTGCGCTTCGACACCTCCGGCACTCAAACTGGAGAAGGACCGCGCTGGCGCTCGACGGCACGATCGTCAGCCGGGTTTACTAACCGACATCCAAACGGCCTTTAGCGACCCATCCCCATGAAATACAGCCTCCCTCTGCTGCTGGTTTTCTCCCTTAGAGCGTGTTATGAACTCTTGAGAAGAGGGAGTTAAGCATCAGCACGGCAAAGGCCAGCCAGTGGATGCCCGCCAGGGAGGTCGTCAAGCGTTCATAGTCTCTTGCCAGACGCCGGAACCGCGCTGACCAAGCAAATGAGCGCTCTACCACCCAGCGCCTGGGCAGTAGCACAAAGCCCTTCTTGGCTTCTTGAAGTTTCACCACTTCCAGCCTGATGCCCTCTGTTTGGGCAGCTTCGGCGGGCTGCTCTCCTGTGTAACCTTGATCCACATAGGCCAACTCCACCTTCTCTCCGGTTACCTCTTGAAGCTTTTGCGCCAGTTCTCCAACCTGCGCCCGCTC